>CALMJY010000085.1 GCA_937864815.1 uncultured Bacteroidota bacterium | reverse complement strand
AGCCTATAACAGTATTTATACCGGTTACCTGCGATCCAACATGAAGAAAGATGGCAACTGCTCCCAATATGGTATAGGGAAACTGAACTATACTTGTTTTATCCGAATGGTTATCGGCCGAGCCGGCATTGTCCTTGCTTGTATTTATCTCAGGAAGAACTGAATACCGGACGAAGATCCCAAGTCCGAAAAGCACAACTGCCATAAATGAATAAGGGACAATTACCCTCCTGATCAGTACATCAAGGGCTGCATTTCTTTCACTCTCTTCCATAAGCGGTAACTGACTGAAGAGTTCAGTATCGGTAGGTTTAAGAATAGCTGCTGCAAGCAGAAGCGGAGCAATGATCCCTGCGGTTTTATTACAGACACCCATGATACTCATTCTCTGAGCTGCCCTTTCCTTGGAACCGATCATTGTAATATAGGTATTGGCGGCAGGCTGCAGGATTGCCAGTCCTGTACCTATTGAGAATAGCCCAAGCAGAAAGATGCTATAGGTTCTTGTAAGGGCTGCCGGAACAAAAATCAATGCACCCAGTGACATGATCCAGAAACCTATCATAATGCCTTTCTTGAATCCCACCCTCTCAAGCAGATGAGCTGCAGGTACCGCCATAACAAAATAGGCTATATAAAAAGCAAAAGCCACCAGCAGCGACTGAACATTATTTAATTCACATGAGATTTTGAAATAAGGAATAAGGATAGCATTAATCCAGGTTGTAATCCCAAAAATAAAAAAAAGCAACGCAATAATTGAGATTGAAATTACTGTCTTTCGTGTTGAAAGTGAACTGGAATCTACTGTTTCAATACTTGGCATAAATGTTATGATAATCTGATTAAATAATCTAAATACTACCCCTAAATCCCCCAGGGGGGACTTATATCCCGGATAATATCGATACTATTTTAATTATTAATATATCTCTGAAATTTAATTTTAAAAAAATTTCCATATCATCTGATCTTTAAGCCCCCCTGGGGAGATGGGGGTTCAAATCACCGGCTCCCATCCCTTTTCATATTCTCTAGACCATAGTTTTTCAGCAACCGGATCATCCTTAATGTGCCCGTTTGCCGGATTTAAGATTAATGTCCTGCCTGTCCGCTGGGCGATATTTCCGAGCTGCACAAGAAGTGTACTCTTATGACCGCTCATTATATCGGCATTGAGTTTTACCCCATTCCTTATTGCATCGAGGAAGTTCACAATATGAACTGCGTCGAGACCGGCGGATGGATTACTGAGATTCCTTGAATCAATTGCTGTTTCGGCTTTTACTTCCTTAATGAGTTTGCCCTGAACATCAAAAACAGAATATGCATTGCCGGCATCTATCCGGAGTGATCCGTTTTCACAACTGAATATCACACCAACTGTACTTCCTTCAATAGGACGGCCATTGCAGCTGACACCTTCCCATGTCATGCCTGTGTTGTTGTCAAACTCCATTGATATTACCTGGGTATCAGGAGTTTCCCAGTCATCCTTATACCTGTACCGTCCTCCCGAGGAGCTTACTTTTACCGGGTAATCCACTCCCAGTCCCCAGCGTGCGAGATCGACAAAGTGTGTTCCGTTATTCAGGGCTTCTCCTGTACCCCAGTTCCAGAACCAGTGCCAGTTATAATGGATAAGATTGTCTTTATAGGCTTTCCTGGGTGCAGGTCCCTGCCACAGATCATAATTAAGCCATGATGGTACAGGAACTTCTTTGCCAATGCCAATTGACGGGCGGTTATTCGTATACCAGGTCTTTGCAAAATATGGACGGCCTATAATTCCTGATTTCAGCTCGGTAATGCCTGCAATAACATTAGGAAATGAACGTCGCTGGTTACCCATCTGTATCACATTCCTGTATTTATTTGCAGCTGCAACCAGAAGCTCGCCCTCTGCCGGATTATGACTGCATGGCTTTTCGAGATAAACATGTTTACCTGCCTTTGATGCCAGTATTGCAGCCGGTGCGTGCCAGTGATCGGGAGCCGCAATTACCATCGCATCAAGCTTTTTATCTTCAAGCGCTTTCCGGAAATCGGGGCAGGCAGCAGGTCGTTTTTTACCAAGCTTCTCAATTGCATCAGAACAAGCTGCTTCTGCCCTCGTATCAACATCACAGATATAGATTATCTCCACATTCTCCTGCTTTGAAAAAGTGTCTGACAAGGCTTTACCTCTTGAATTAACTCCCATAACAGCGATAAGCACCTTGTCATTTGCACCCAATATTGAAGAATAACTTCTGGCACTGAATCCGGGTAATATCCCTCCGACACTTACAGCAGCAATTCCCGCAGCTGATTTTTTTATAAATGATCTTCGACTATTTATCATAATTATTCGAAATTTATCAGGTTAGTTTGATCTTTGCAGCTTTCTTTTCTGCATCGGCTTTAACATCAGCAATTTCAACTGGTATACCACCTTTTTTCTTACTTACGTCAGCAGCCTGCATGAAGGCAAATATCTCAACTGTCTCTTCCCTTTTAACAGGTTCAACACCGGTTTTAAAGAATTCAAGTATTTGTACAAGCAAAGGATCATATCCTGCATAGGTTCCCAAAGAAATACTCCCTTTTTCACCATATGCTGTTCCTCCGTAACCATGCTGACCTGACCGGGTACCACGGAATGTTCCTATCCGTCCGTCATTCCATATCCCCGCAACAACATCAGTGTCAGCAGTGCTTACACGTGTAACTGTTTTACAGCCGGTTCCCATTACTGCAATAAGAGCCTCTACTCCATGAATCCCATACCAGAACAGATCGGGATGAGATGGTTCCAGACTGCAGGGGGAGAATGTGTCGGCACCTGTAACCTTACCAATCTTGCCGTCCGCTACATCTTTTATACCAGGCATATACCTAAGGGAAGAAGAAGAAAATACCGGTACTTTATAATAATCTGCTGCCTTGAAAATAGCAAGAGCATGCTCAAGGCTGGCAGCAATCGGTTTGTCAATGAATACCCTCTTGCCTGCTCTGAAAACCGGGAGAGCCTGTTCGAGATGCAATTTTCCATCATTTGTTTCAAGGAGAACATAATCAACTTTAGAGATAAGATCATCCAGTGATTCAGTTATCTCAACGCCGTATTTCTTAACCTCCTCAATATATCCAGGTATTCTTTCATAGCTCGATTTGATGTCACTGCTTCCTTTGGGATAGGCAGCAACGATCCGGAATCCTGCAAATTCAGGCTTTGCATCAGGAGCGTTTAATGCTTTTGTAAATGCTGTACTATGAGATGTATCGAGACCGATTATACCGATCCTGCCTGAAGCCTGGCTACCCCTTCCGAAAAGTGAAGTTGTGCCTGCTGTCAGACCAAGTCCTATACCTCCGACAGTAGCTGTTTTTACAAAATCACGGCGGTTGAATTCTTTTTTCATTTCACAATTATTATATGAGTTTTTTCCGGAGCAATATTTTTCACAATTTAATGATTATAGTTAATTATTAAGAAGGTCGGGCTGAATTTTTATGTAAGTTTGATAACAAAACCTATTCTCATGAAAAATTCAGTAAGTAAAACATCGCGACGCTCTTTCATAGCCACAACCGGAGTTGTATCGGCAGGTTTGGTCCTTGGAGCAAATCCGGCAAATGCTTCAACATACAGAAGGATGGCAGGTGCTAATGAAAAGATCCGGGTTGGTTTTATCGGAGTCGGTAACAGGGGAACACAGCTGCTTCAGCTTTTCATGGCAAAACCGGAATGCGAGATAGCAGCATTATGTGATGTTTATGAACCTTATATTACCCGCGACAGGTCACAGGTTGATCCCCGGTATATTAAAGATATGCCAGGACAGATCCCACTAATGGGGGAAAAATTCCCGAATAATGTAGCCAGGTATTCCGATTACAGGAAACTGCTTGAGGATAAAAGCATCGACGCAGTTTGCATAGCCACCCCCGATCACTGGCATGCAATAATGACCATAGAGGCAATCAAAGCCGGCAAGGATGTCTATATTGAGAAGCCACTTTCCAAAACAATTGCTGAAGGGCGTGCTATGGTCAATGTATGGAAGCAGAGCAAACAGATTGTAACTGTCGGACTTAACAGAAGAGGAGCCCCTACATTTCAGAAGCTTGCGAAAGAGATCCCTGCCGGGAAGATTGGAAAGGTAACCTATTCAAGTGCCTGTCATGTAAGCAATATGTTCCCTTCCGGTATTGGCAGGATGAAACCTGAGGAACCACCAAAAAACTTCAACTGGGATGCATGGCTCGGTCCGCGTGCGGTAAGACCATACCAGTATAATATTGCACCTTACAGGTTCCGCTGGTGGGAAGATTATTGCAACCAGATAAGCAATAACGGGGTTCACTACCTCGACCTCATAAGGTGGATGCTTAATGAAGAAGCCCCCTCAGCAATAAGCGCACATGGTGGAAAATATGCAGTTGATGATGACAGGACAATACCTGACACCTTCAATGTTACATTTGAATTTGCTTCCGGAACACTTGCAAATGTACAGGTCCTTGAAGCAAGTACCGGAAGCTTTGTTCCATACGGATTTATTGAGATGAGGGGAACAAAAGGAACTCTATACACCAATGAGAATGATTATAAAATAGTCCCTGCAAAACCAGGACAATTCTCTTCGTGGGAAAAACTAATGGAAGCAGAGGAGTATAAGCTTGAGACACAGGATACACTTCTTCGCGATAACAGCTATGCTAACAGTACTGCAAACCTGATCGGAAATTTTCTCGGGTGCATTAAATCAAGAAAAGAACCATTCTGCACACTTGAAACCGGACACCGCTCAACGACAATGGCACACCTTGCAACCATATCAATGATAACAAAGGAAAGGCTTACGTGGGACAAGGACAGGGAGGTATTTACCAATTCCGAAGCAGCCAACAAGTTACTGAGTTACGAGTACCGTAAACCTTATAAGTTGTAGAAGCTGTAATGAAAATGCTGGCGCCAATTTGCAATTGGTGCCAGAGCAAATGGCACTGATTACGCTTTGCTGAATCCGCGCCAGCTTTGGACTGCAAATACATTGACCAAATAAACTATTAAGAAAAATAAAACCTAGATTTTTCCGTCAAAAAGGAGGGGAAAAAACTGACCTTCAAGTTTTGCTCCTTTTATAATAACCGGCACGCCTTCCAGTAATGGTTCATCAGAATCGGAAATAGTTCCATCGGCAAATACATTGATAACTAATGCCCGTCGTGACCGTACTGATCGGTTTTCAAATGAGCCATGAATTAATAAGGGGTGATGAAAAGTACCATAACCCTTTTTCATTTCTACAGGTAAAGTATGTTTAAACTCTTCTTTTTGTTCATCACTTAAGAATGCTTTTAATCCGTCCATTTCACCTGTCAGAACAGGATTCTTAAATAAACCCCAGTTATGACTTCCCGGAATATAATGTAAACAACCATTTTCCTCAGAAGCATCATCAAGTCCGATCCAGCATGTGAGATGCTGCATAGGTATTGAACGGGTCCAGTAAGAATAATCCTGATGCCAGGCAACCACTCCCCCATGTTTTGCAGGTTTACAGAAAAGCTGATCGTGCCAGAAACGTACTGCCTTCTTCCCCAGCAACTGATATGCCGCCATTACGAAAGCCGGATTCCATAATATATCATGAAAGCTTTTTGCTACTCTCCAATGACCAAGACAGTGAAAGACAACTTTGCCAGGGTCAGTTGATTCATTATGATGCATCTCATACAGCAAATCATTTTTGGTGCTAACAGGGTTCATAATGTCAGTCAGCTCTGTATTCAAAAGGTCTACATGCCTTTCTTCCAAAAGTTTAACATTATGCAGATAACCATTAGTATTAAATGAATTAACCTGCTCATCGGTCAGCATGTATGGCTCCCAGGCTTTTGCATTTTTTGGCCATTCAAACATATCAGACACAGGATGTGAATAAACAGACAAATCTCTTGATAAACTCATTTTCTGGATTTTAATAATTACTATTCTTGTACTGTAATAAAGGCTAACAAATTTGTCTGACTATTGTTTAATAGTCCGGACAGTGAACCTCAAAAAGCAGCTAATGATTTCTATTTCTTTTACTCAGGTAATAATGCCAGAAGAAATAAGTTGCAAGGGAACGAAACGGTTTCCATGTTTCGGAAAATCATCCAAATCAACATAACCACTAATAATTGCAGCTGACAACTCACGAAGGTATGTAGCCTTTTGTCGGCTGATCTGACAACTCCTCATTTCATCATCTGTGAGCTTAATAATAGTATCAGGAGTAAACTTGTCCAGTTTGGCGGATAATCATACATTTTTCAATTTCTGCAAACAGATTGTCAATTTTGAAGAGTTGCTTTACATCTTTCTTATTAACAATTTTCATATGGTATAAGTAAGGAGAAACAAATATATTCGTAAAATTGTATTGTTCAGAAAACAACAACAATAAATCACTCTTATAAGCTTGCTGATCTGATAAAGGCAGGCAGGGAAAATGAGACTGCAGCACTGATCAGGGCAATGCAGCTGGTTTTTGAAGACAGGGTGTTTGTTTATAATAATAAGACAGTAGTTTTTGAATAAGAAATGAAATATTTGATGTCAACTATTAAAACAAAAAAATTATTACTTATGATATCAGGTATTCTGCTGGCAACCACCCTCATAATTGCCCAGACAAAACCGGCAGCCAGGAACATTGAAATAACGAGAGATGATCTTCTTGATCATATTTACGGTGGATGGGCAGGAATGGTAATAGGAGGACTTGAGGGATTGCCCCATGAATTCAAGTATAATGAGAATCCCCGTGCTTCGCTCCCTGATTTTCAGTATTTACCTGATGGGGCCAGAACTGATGATGATAACGACTTTGAGCTGACCCACCTGTATTTTATGGATAAGGAGAATATTCTTTTGCTTCCATATCCCAGGATTGCAGAGATATGGAAAGCAAATATGAATACCGGGATCTGGGTGGCCAACAAAAATGCCCGTGACCTGATGGACAAGGGATTTATTCCTCCTGCAACGGGTTCAATTGAAAACAACAAAGCTGCTTCATATAATCTTTCGGGACAATTTTGTACTGAGGCATATGGAATGATATCTCCGGGAATGCCGGAAACTGCCTCAGAATTAGGAATTTATTATGCACATATTTCCGTGAGTGATGAACCTATACAGGCAGCTCAGTTCTGGACAGCACTGATAAGCATGAACATGTTTAGTGATGATCCTGTTGAAGAAGTTACTAAGAAAGCTCTTAAGGCTGCAGACAGCAGGAGTGCCATAACAGAGGCTGTCAGCGATGCCATTAAAACATTTCACTGCTATCCTGATGACTGGATCACGGCAAGGCAGGAAATCTACAGGAAATGGGTAACAGAAAGGAAATGGAATGGAAACTCAACCCCATCAAACGGAGCAATGGTTATTCTTGCTCTTCTTTACGGGAATGAGGATTTTTATAAAACACTTCAGTATGCAATGGCCTTTGGACTTGATGCCGATTGTAATGCAGCCACTGCCGGTGCTGTTACAGGAGTTAAAACCGGATACAAAAAAATAGCATCACTTCCCGGATTTTCAATGCCTGACAGATTCAGGAACAATACCAGACCTCAACTGCCTGATGAAATGAAAATTTCGGAGCAGGCTGAAATGCTTATGAGGGTTTGTGAAAGAGTAATACTGGAAAATGGTGGCAGAAAGACAACAATAAACGGGAAACCCGGATATATTATTATAACTCAGGAACCTTCTGTATCAGAGCCTCTCGCAAAATAAATGACCTATAGCAATCCGGGTCAGGTCAGTTTTAAATAGTCAGTACCAAATGGAGCTCTCTGGTTTCTTTTAAGCATTGAATTAGCCTCATCACTGTTTGTGAATCTCTCATTGTCCGGATCCCACTTAAGAATCCCGGGAACTTTCATGGCAATATGACTTATCAGGCAAAGCGAACAGGCTCTGTGGCCAACTTCCACCGGAGATATTGTTTGTTTCCTGTCCCTTATGCAGTCAAGCCAGTTCCCATGATGTTCGCTGGTCATGTATAAACGGATCTCACTCTCCTTAATCTCAGAATTCAGTAATGAAGGATCACTCGCATCGAGCTTCGGAGTACCGGCATGTGTTACAAAGATCCAGCCTGTTTCACCCTCATATCGCACTCCGTACGGATAGCCGCTTCCTGCATACATTGTTAACCCGTTTCTGTATTCAGCCTTAAGCATGAAATCACCATGCACATTCCATATCCCCGAACGGGGAAACTGAGCTACCGCCTCCACCGATACAGGACCTGTATATTCTGTATCCATTCCCCATGCGCTGTAGTCAAAAAAATGTGAACCCCAGCCTGTTATCATACCTGCACCAAACTGTTCATTTCTGAGCCATCCGGGTCTTGAGTAATCCTTCTGAGGATGAACGTGCAACTCATTGTAAAACACCTCTGGCGTTGATCCGAGCCATGTATTGTAGTCAAAGGTTTCCGGTACAGGCATGGCTGTTACTTCAGGTCCTGCAGGATCACCCGGCATTCCTATCTTCACAGTATGTAACTTTCCTATCCTTCCGTTCCTGACAAGTTCAGCTGCCTTCCTGTACTGCGGTTCCGATGAACGGCACTGCGCTCCTACCTGAAGTATGACAGATTTCTTTTTTACCACATCACTCAATAACCTTCCTTCCTTAATTGTGAGGGTAAGTGGTTTTTGTATGTAGATGTCCTTACCTGCCAGTGCCGCCTCAATAGCAGGCTGTGCATGCCAGTGATCAGGGGTGCAGATTATAACTGCATCAACCGACTTATCAGCAAGCATCTGCCTGTAATCCTTATACATTTTTACATTAACATATCCCTTTTTCCCTGTCTTCGAGTCATAATACTCTTCAATTATTTTCTTTCCGTCAGCCATCCGTTTGCTGTCGAGATCTGATACTGCAGTAACCAATGCCGAATCATATTTAAACAGTTCCGGAAGGTTATGATCCCTGGCAATCCTTCCGCAACCGATTAGTCCGATATTTATCTTGTCACCGGGAGGATTCTTACCAAGCACATGGGACGGAATTATTGTGGGAATGACAAAAATACCGGCAGTTGCTGCCATAGTGTCCTTAAGGAAAAGTCTGCGTTTCATAGTCAGTATTTATGAAGGTTATCTATCCGGAAGCTTAATTGCTGAAAATCTGTCAAGGAACAAAACTGCATTGTTGTGTCTTCGTAAAACCGAAGCGGGACATGAGGTATTTATCTCCTTTTCGAGGGTATTATAAACCGCATCTGATTTACGTTCATCGGGAACAGTACAACTGATATACCTGCTATCCATTATGGCAGGAATGGTAAGAGTTAATGCCGTTTCAGGCACGTCAGCGAGTGACGGAAACCACCCTTCCCCAACCTGCTGACGCCTGCAGGCGTCATCCATTTTCACAACCTTAAGATATTCCGGATCATTAAAATCGGCTACAACGGGATCATTAAAAGCAATATGCCCATTCTCACCGATGCCTATGCAAGCCACATCTACAGGATTGTTTTTCAGGAGAGCTTCATACCGTTTTATTTCCTGTTCCGGGTCTGATGCATCACCATTAAGGTAGTACACATTTCCAGGAAAAACTTTTTCAGCTATCCTTTCTCTCAGAAATCGTCTGAAGCTGGCCGGATGATTGCTGTCAATACCGATATATTCATCGAGATGAAAAAGCGTGATTTTTTTCCAGTCAAGATCTTTCAGCAGCAATTCATCATGCAGCGGGTATTGCGATGCACCTGTACCCAGAATAAGGCTGGCAGAGCCCCTTTCATCTATGGCTTTTTTCAGGATATCAGAGACGAAAACAGCAGATGCCGTACCCATCTCAGCAGCAGTACGGAAGATCTCTACCTTAAGCTTATCCTTATAAAACGATGCAGGAATATTCATTTCTTACCGTGTATAAACCTCTTTTCCGCAAACAAATGTTCTTTCAATTTTCAATCCGGAGTCGTTAACCGAAAACATTATTATGTCAGCTCTTTTTCCGGGATCTAATGTACCCCTGTCATTAAGGTTGTGAAGTCTTGCCGGATTTGTGGCTGTCATCATAAATGCTTCACCAAGAGAACATCCTGTTACTTTCATCATATGAGTAACTGCCTCGGGAAGTGGTGTGGCTGATCCATACAGACCTCCTTCCTGACCAGAAAATCGGAGGTGACCATTTGGTGCTTTTTCAATCATCTCACCTGTTTTGATCTTATAAAGCCCTGCCGGCAGTCCGGCATAACTAACCATATCTGAAATGATAATGATCTTATCTGCACCTTTGATTTTATAAAATGCTTTAAGCATGTCAGGAGGCAGGTGAAAACTGTCAGAAATGATGCTGATCATAAGACGGTCGTCTGCAAGCTGGGGCCATAAAGGGTTCCGGTGCCTGTTAATTAAAGTGGCACATCCGTTTCCAAGGTGTGTTGAAAGCTGCGCCCCCGCCTCAGCAGCTTCATGTATATTGTCAGCAGTACCGTTATGATGGCCAAGTGAAACTACAATACCTTTCTCCCTGCATTTCTTTATAAATCCGGTTGCACCCTCTGTCTCCGGGGCCATGGTAACCAGAAGTATCTTTCCATGTGCACGGTCATTTAACTGACTGAATTCATTCCAGTCGGGAATTCTCACATGTTCCCTGGGATGGGCTCCACGGTAACCATCTTCAGCTGAGATATACGGACCCTCGAGGTGCAGTCCGGGAATTGAACCCAGATTTTCCGGATCCTCAATTGCATCTGCAAGAATACCTGTGTTCTTCAGAAAAAGTTCCCGGGAATTTGTTGTAAGAGTTGGAAAATAAGTTGTAACACCCTGGGTCCAAAGCTCTTTTGTAATCTTCCTTATCTCTTCAACCGAGAGATGCCTGCCTTCTGATGATGAATCATCTGCACCTTCCAGTGAAAAGGAGACACCGTCATAACCATTTACCTGTATGTCGATAAATCCGGGAGAAATGAAAAGATTTTCAGAACCGTCCTGCAATTTTTTAATCCTCTCAACCCTTGAGATAAAACAATCATCAAGCCATATGGCTACCGGTTTTTTATCAAGGTAATGTATTCCTTCTATTCTTATCATCTTTCAAAACTTGCCAGATTAATTTTCGACCAATTTAAGAAAATATTCGAAAAAGGAATATATCTGTTCATTCGATTCAGCATCAGGAGAATGCTCAGGCCGGTTGGTCATAGCTACCCTCTTCTCATACCCAAGCAATCTGTTAACTTCAATTGAATGATTCAGTGGTATCCATCTTGCTGGACCATCCTCTGATCCGCCCGAAACCAGAAAAGGTCGCGGAGCCATAAGTGCATGAAGTTCATGCAGGTCAAAACCTTCGGCACGGAGTTTTGGGTACAGACCTTTAGCACCTTCAATATCACCTGTCTTTCTCCAGGTATTATTCCAGGGAGGAGGATAATAACCGAGGTACCATGGTTCCCAATAGTTGACATTCGGGCGTGAATCATCAAACACAATTCCCGGATCGGACCATACAGCGCATGCAAACTTTTCAAAGAGGCATGATGCGAACATTGCCCATTTTCCACCATATGAATGGCCCATAATTCCTATACGCTCAGGATCTACTTCAGGAAGATCAGAAAGCATGTACCACGAATTAGCTGCAGCATATGCAAGCACCGATAAGGGCTGCATAGAGGAATTCTTAATATCAGGATAATAGAGAGAGTATGTTTTTGCCAGGGTGGTTTCGGCAGTGCCAATTGAGAGCGTAACATAACCCCGTTTTGCCAGCTGATGAGCGAAATCACGGTATTCCTTATCTCCTATACCTGCAGATGTTTCAGGCTCATAATAAACAGTTATCACAGCCGGTCGTTTGCCTTTACCCTCAGGTACAAGCAGGTAACCCTCTGTTTTCTGACCGGGAAGCCAGTTAAACCTGATCTTATACCTTATATAATTATCTATCCTTGCATCTTCAATTATCTCCGGCTTCTGCTTTTTAATAAACTCAGGCCATTTACCCATCATTCCATGCCAGGTACTGAGGATCTCCTCCCTCTTTTTTTTCCATCCGGAAGGATTAATAACGTCTCTTCCATTATAAAATTTAAGGGGAGAACGATAGTTGCCGAAATTATCTTTGTATTCGGGAGGAGGGGAAAAGAAAGGTTCGATAGCTGACCAGGAAAGATTTTCAATCTCATTTATACCTTCCAAAGTCTGGCTTTTCAATACTGTTGAAAAACCAGATATCAGAAGTAATAATACTGAGAGTCGTAACATACTATTTTATGATTTTACATTTCCTTTTACATGTTTAACTCACCCTAAATCCCTCTCCTGTTTGTTTACCTCACCCTAAATCCCTCTCCCAAGGGAGAGGGACTTATAAAACTGATAATCTTTAGCTTACCCCCCTTCTCCCCCGGGAGAAGGGGTTGGGGGATGAGGTAATTTACCCATACCACTTCCTCTCACGATCCAGCGGACCATTAAGCAGTGTGTATGCTATATTTGCATTCTCCACAACCTGGAAATCAAACATACCTACACATGCAAAATCAGCACCGCTGGTAAATGCATGCTTAAGTCCTTCTTCAGGTTTAATGGCTCCGGCAGCAAACACCTTGTAGGCAATCCAGGGTGTTTCATTGGTTTTGAAGAAGTCGGCAACAGCTTTGTCTGACATGCACCATATATTATCATGTGCCATATTGTGATCCTCTCCATCCTTTGGAAGTTCAGGATCATTCGGATCGATTGGTGTAGCAGACCAGTATTTATGGCTGTGGAAAGTCTTCATATAGAAGTCAGGATTTATACCATGAATCACACATGCCTCGGGAACCCTCATTGAATGGGCGGCGGTCCCGGCGATCAATCCCTGTTTCTGTATTAATTCTATTGGCTTCCTGAGATCATCTATCTTATTATCTGTTACTATTTTATCAGCAATACCCCCCATAACAAAGGCACCAATAGCGCCATGGTCAATTGCCATCTGCACATTGGATACATCATCACCCTTTGGATAGGTCTGGGCAAGCCATTTTACCTTTCCACCGCGGCTCCAGTATTTCTCAAGTATCCTGATAGTATTTTCATCACAGCGGAAGATCGCAGTATTCACTCCGCAGGCTTCACAGAGCCAAAGTGTTTCAATTACTTTTTCATCAGTAAAATATTTTTTAAGCCAGGTCGAGACATAGATCAGGTCTCTGGCATGTGCAAATCCGCTTATCAGGTTTCCTCCGATCATGATACGGCTCAGCTCTGTATTCTTAATTTTTCCGGCAGGGACCTTGCCTTTCAGTTCCTTTACCGACATTGTTTTTCCCAGAAGTAACGATGCGCCGCTTACAGCCTGAGGTTTGAGGTTTTCCTCTTCGAAGCTTATCCATCCCCTCTTTTTAGCCATACCGAAAAATACTGCTCCGAAGAGTGGCAATACAGCCAGGTTCTTTATCATTTCCCGTCGTGATGTGTCTACTGTTTCCAGTATCTCATGGTTTTCAGCAGCCGGAAATTTCTTTTCCTTTTCAGTCCTGTTTCTTACAAAAAGATATCTCTGAAGTCCGTAGAGCTGTTCTTCCTTCAGAGATGCTATTACAATCAGTACAACTGCTTCTATCAGGTTGTAATTGATTATATAGAAGTGGCTCTGGGAAGGAAGGGATGAGTACATGAAGGGAGGATTTGCAATATAAAACAGCATCAGAAGAAGTGCACCGGAGATGCTTGCAATCCTTGGTAAGAATCCGAGGAACAAACAGATCCCTATTAATAATAACCCCCATATATTAAGAAAATCCACAATCTGAAGTGTTGTTTCGTTGCTTATCAGCCAGTGGAAAAATCCTGACAGCAGCCATTTTGACTCCATCAGGTAAAGTGCTGATGACCAGTTGGGATTGAATACCTTTGCTATACCCTCGTATAGAAAATGCCACCCGATTATAATTCTTAGCGAAGTAAGAAGCCATGCTGCAGTTTTATTGAGATCTTTCATATATCAACCGATTTTATAAACCACACAGATACGGGGCTGTCTCAAAAGCTTCTTTTTTTATATCCACCCCTAAATCCCCCAGGGGGGACTTATTGAAAATCAGTGGATTTGAAAACCCCCCTTGGGGGGTTTGGGGGTAAAATCGGACTTATAAGACAGCCCCATTACTCCGTAGTAAAGGTTCCTTTAATTTCCTGACAATATACTAATTCTTTTAAGATCTCCTTCTATTGATCAAGGAGCTGAATAGCAGTTGGAATAACCCATTCCTTTCCCACCAGTCTTGGCTTGGGCAGAGTGGGATCAGGATCGAGGTATTCCATTCTGGCTTTAATTGGTGTAGTTATTAAATAGGGTTTGCAGTTTGGAATAGCTGCAATTGCCTTTTTTGCTCCCTCATAAAGAGCTTTTCGTGTATCTTCAAAAGGATAAAGTGCAGCGGCTTCCCTGGCTATACCTTCTTTTGTTGCAACTGTCACAATTCCATTCCCGAAAAATTTTACCGCTTCACGACAGGTTGCCACATCCCCGGTTACAAGAATGGGAGGCACTCCAAAATGTCCCGCTATGATAGCTGTCTGAGCCAGTTCACCTGACTCGACCCCATTGTACCAGTATTTGTTTTCGGATTTTGATGATTGGGTATGGTGCAAAACACCGTCTTTTGTACCGTTCATTGCATGAAATCCAAACATGACAATTCCTGAGAATGACTTATCAAGTTTCCAGTGATTTCCGTCCGGTTTAGGTTTTCCCGTAACATAAACGGCACCCGGAACCATCAGATGAGGAACCATTGCCTGGTTACCGTGACCGTCAATTATAATAATCTCATCAGCTCCGCCATCCCTGAGTCCTCTTACTACAGCAGCCAGATCTCCCATAAAATATTCGCATGCCAGCAAATTCTCAGGTGATCCTTTTTCCCTTGTCTGGGTAAAATTGAAAACGCCGCTCACTCCCTCGAGGTCGGTTTCAATGAAAATTTTTATCTGGGCTGTTGTTGTTGTAAAGGCTGTGATCAGAGCCAATATTGCAACCATCAAAATATTCTTTTTCATAATCAGGGAAATATATTTAATATTAATTGTTCTTGATTATAACGAAGAGACGTTGCATGCAACGTCTCTTCTTCTGCAAAATATTATTTTTTATACGGCCCCGGAAAACTGATCAGGTCTGTCCTGGTCTTACCGTTTTCAGTTATCCTTGCAAGGGTATAAACTGTACCATCATCACCTATCGCAATTGAGTTTACATAGAGAGGCCTCTGACCATCTGGATAAAAAACAGCTCCATGATCAAGATACCTTCCTGTTGGTATATCATAAGTTACAAGATGCAGATCCTCAAGACCTTTAGCCTCACCCTTTGCTGTTGATTCTGCCCCCTTAACGCGCTGACCATCAATATAAATCGGACCTCCTGTAAGATAATAAATTGTCTTACCATCAGGGCCGGGCTTAAAACCAAGATAACCATAGCTGAACTGATCTCCCATTCCGGTAAGTTTTGAAGGAATTGAAGTGAGCCTTTCAAGAACATCAATCCTTGGAACCGACGGGTCAAAACGGAACAGGTATCCTGAATTGCCATGAACCCCATAGACCTTTTTTTCAGGAGTATACCAGAAGACCTGACGCCAGTTATAAGCCATGCTCCCTGATGTGAATATGTCATATGTACCGAAGTAATCTTTTTTCATATTCTCCCCTGCAATGGTTTCCACAGTATTTGATCCGAGCCTTAGATACTTGATATTACCTTCTGCTGTTGTCATATAGACAGTACCATCATCAGGGTTTATTGCCAGTGAACGGCAAACAACACGAAAATCTTCTCCCATGCCGTCTTCTCCCTTTCCGGTTACCGGTCCGAGATCATCCATTTTCCTTGTAGCTACATCATACCTGAAAAATATTCCTGTAGGCCAGGAAAGACCGTAAATTATTCCCCTCACAGGATCCATATTCATGGTTATGATGCCCTCTTTGTTCGGACCGATTCCCAGGTCTTCAAATTTCTTTGTTTTCATATCATAGGCAAGCAGGTGGCCTCCCCTGTATGCCAAATAATCACCTGTCGGGACTCCGGTTTTCTCCATTCCGTCAATTATGCTGTAATAGCCAAGATGTGTGGCAAAATATAGCTTCCCGTTCATTTCAACAAAGTTCACATGACTTTTTCCCTGTGCAACCACCTTTAAATCTTTTTCACCACAGATCTCGGTAAGGTCACCAAGATGCTCGATGTTTCCGCTTTTTGGATCAAATGAATACATCTGTCCGGCTACATCCATAAGCTGGGAGCAAAGAACGTAATAGACCTTGCCATCACTGGCTGTGGATATTCCGTTATAGGTATCATGTGCATGTTCAAAACCCGAATTATATACAGTTGCAGTAATTTTTGCATCAGGTGTCGATTGTAATACAGTCTCAGCCTGCTGAGGAAGAGGTTGTTTGCATGAAGCAATCATTAAGATAATATATACAAATGTCAGTAATAGTCGTATCTGTCTCATAATAAATAATTTATTTTTCAATAATTTCTGATTTAAATTTATTCCCAATCTGAGCCAATACCATTTAATAAAGATTTAAACATACTTTGCTATTACAGGTAAAAGCCCCCCCTGGGGGGGTTGGGGGTGTTTTCATTTGCTTTTTATCTGTTCTGCATTCTTCCTTATCCTTTCTATCGCTGCTGCTATATTATCAAGATCCGGTTTCTCAGCCAGGAGCATATTCTGCTGCAGCCATACTGCCTCAACACAAAGTTTATCATTCTCAGGACATTCATTTGCTTCCTTGAATTTGTTAAAGTCAAGCTCTTCAGGAGAATACATTTTTCTGAAATTCTTTGTTTTGAAGGCATGTTCAAGATAAGGCTGCTTGTTAAGGAAAGGTGCATAGCCGCTCAGGTTTGGAATTCCCTCGAAAGACAGTGCTTTCATAAACTTGTCCCTTGGCAGACCTTTGAATTCCTTCTCATCATATCTGAAACAGAACATATGGAATGCAGCCCTTGTAACATTCTTATATAGCTTGTATGGCTTAATGCCCGGGATACCTTTGATCTGATCCCTCAGGTATTTTGCATTCTGGTTCCTGATCGTTGTCTGCTCGTCGAGCACTCCAAGCTGGGCCAGTCCTATTGCAGCCTGGTATTCTGTGAGTCTCAGCTTTGTTGCCAGCATCACTGATCCTGCTCCAACACCGCCTATCACAGTACCATAAGGAAATCCCACATTATGATAGGAGTAACATCTGTCGATGAACTCCTCATCATCGCTCACCAGGGCACCACCTTCACCGAGTGGAAGATGCTTTGAATTCTGGAAGCTGAAACATCCGCATTGGCCGAATGTACCTACCTTTTTATTGTTTATCTCAGCAAGCCATGCCTGGCAGGCATCCTCAATTACAATCAGATTATGCTCTCTGACAATTGCCATGATCTTTTCCATATCAGAAGGCATTCCAAGAATATGAACAGGCATTATTGCCTTTGTGCGCTTTGTAATTTTAGCTTTTATCTTCTCCGGATCTATCTGGTATGTTTCAGGATCAATGTCTGCAAAAACGGGCATTGCTCCGGCAAGAAGAATTGATTGCACCGTAGATATCCATGTATACGGAGTTACAATAACCTCATCGCCTGCACCGATGTCATTCTGAGCTACTGCGGTAACGAGGGCATTTGTACCATTTACAACGGAAAGGCATCTTTTGGATCCGATTGTGGCTGCCCATTTGTTTTCAAATTCAGTAACTATATCAGCTCTTGACCATATGCCACTCTGCATCACCTTCAGGAGGCTTTCATTGTAAGCCGGTTTCCATTGAGGCCAGCCTGGCCAGCCGCCGGTATGTATTTTCTGACCTCCAAGAATTGCAGGCACTCCGGTATCGGAAGAACAACTTGCAACCACAGATGGAGCAAGACCTGCAGCAACTGCAGCACCAATACCGGCTATTGTATTTGTTTTCACAAATTCACGACGGGTGAAGTCCTTTCTTTTCATGATTCTGACTTTTAAATGGAATTAAGCTTGTCTCTGTTAGCATGAACCTTCTTTATTGCTTTAATTAGATCATCCATATCAGCAAGAGTTCCGGTTAGTGGTCCTGATGCCCAGATCATTGCCATCTCCTGGCATACCTGATCACATTTTACAAGATTCAGTTCATCCCTGAATTTTTTCATACGGGCAGCGCCGAACATGGTCTTATATTCAGGAAGGGTCTGAATGAATTCAGTCCATGGCTCTCTGTGAAGGCCATTTGCAATATATGGGCTCAGACTAATTCCTTCAGCAGCCAGCGCTTTAAGGAATTTCTCCCTCGGCGCATTATTCCATTGTTCCTTTTTATAAGCCCAGGCATATATATACCACGATCCCTCCGTAGTTCCTTCATAGAGTTTCTGGGGGATAAGCCCCGGAATATCTTTCAGGTTTTCTGTAATGTATTTTGCATTGCGGTTACGGATATCATGCCTTTCCTGAAGTCCGGGCATCTGACCAAGCAGGACAGCAGCTTCAAATTCGTTCATCCTGTATTTTGATCCTATTACTGTTGTCCTTCCATTTTTGGCAGTTCCGTGATTCATCACTGTATAGCACTTTTCGAGCAGTTCATCATTATTGCTGAAGATCGCTCCTCCCTCACCGCAGCAGAATACCTTGCTTGTCTGGAAACTGAGACAACCGGCATCTCCTATAAGCCCGACCTTTTTGCCCTGATATACTGCCATTATTGCCTGGCAGGAATCTTCAATAACCTTGAGATTGTTCTTTTTGGCAATCTCCATTATTCTCTGCATGTTGCAGGGCTGCCCCATCATATGTACAGGCATCAAAGCCTTTGTATTCTTTGTAATTTTTCTTTCAACATCATCTGGGTCAAGCTGAAATGACTCAGGATCAAGGTCTGCCATAACAGGAAGCGCGCGGCTTACAAGTATACTTTGTATAGTTCCGGGATCGGTGTAGGGAGATGTGATTATCTCATCACCAGGTCCAAGTTCCAGGGCTTCAACAACAGTATTGAGAGCCTGTGTGCCTGAACCTGTGCTTACAGTGTTTTTGATACCGTACAATTTTGCAAGTTCCTTTTCAAAAGTAGGCACAGTTCCGTTTGGAGACTGGATCCTGCACCATATACCACTGCGGGTGGTTTTCACTACCTCCTCCACAACCTTTTCATCGATATAAGGCCAGTCAGGCCACTTTTTTTCAGGTGCAACAGGTGTTCCTCCAAGAATTGCCAGTTTTTCGGATTCATTTCTTACAGGAGTTATGTTACCAAAAGCCGGTATTGAAGCAGAAACAGCAACAGCTGCGGTACCGGTTGCAGTAGTTGCAATAAATTTTCTTCTGGAAAAATCCTTTGTTTTCATGTCTTAAGTTTTAAGTCGAAATATCATTTAATTTTGTTCAATCTCTTTCAATCCTGTTTTTGCTGCAATTCTTTTCACCTCATTTATTATTGTACTCTGAATACCTGTTTCCCATTTACCCGGCAAACCGTAAACCCGCATAGATGATTCCCCTTCATAACCGCCTTCCTGCAGGATAGTCTCAGATGGGATATAAGCCATATCTTCATTTGCATACCCAATAATAAAGGTATCAGGACCGTATAACTTCTTTATCTCAATGGCATATTCTACAACCAGTTCACCCCCGAAGGTTATAACAGGCTGATTTCCCATTTTCCATATCTGGACAGGATATGGATAGGATTTACGAAGGGAGCCATTATCCCTTAAGATCTTCAGCTGGCTTGTCGCCCAGCTTTTCTCAAAGCCTTTTGCTTCCTGTTCTGTTTTCATCAGTTCTTCTTTTGAAGGGGGAGCAGCAAACTTAAGATCAACTTCTGAGTAAGCGGCTGACAATGAGGGTTCCAGTTCCTTCATATCCTCACTAAGAACCCTTTCAACAGCTGCAGCCAGTTCCCTGCCATATTGTTTTGCAAGAGGAACTGTCCGGCGGGGAAGTGGATTCTGGTCTGCTCCTGCTCCCTGGAAAAACATAGCTGTGGTTCCGGGATACAATTTTTCTATTTCCAGCTGGGCAAACCCGGGATAATCTCCTGAAAACTGGTAAAAGCTGAGCACTGTTGCATGACATGAATAACCGAAAACAACAGCAAGCATTTTTCCATCAGAATCAATCACCTTCAGTACCGGAACAGAATAATCATTCGGTCCCTTTAAATCTGTAATTTGATTTATTGAAGCTTCGGCATTATTTCTTCTGTTTACCTGGAACCGGGTCACACCGTTTTGAGAGTATAACATTGCAGGAGCAATGTTTCGCAGAGCTTCGCCGGTGAGATCAACAATCTTTTTCTGCAGATTAAAAGTATATTTTCGTATCACCTCTTTCTGGCGTGCGTCAATAGGATAGATATCAAAAAGAGCACCGTCAAGTACCGGTCCGGTATGAGTATGGGAACAACTCAGAATTATCTGTGACCTTGTAAGTCCGTATTTGGCAGAGATCTGATTCCGGATATTGTCTGACATTTGCTTTGGGAAGCCCAGTAAATCGCTTGTAACCAGGACAGACTTCTTCCCTCTTGCATCCTGGAATGCAAGTACCTTTACCCATATATCTGTAAGAGTACCTTCCGATTCATGATCCCTTGCGGCATAGCCAGCCAGCCACATGGGTTCCTGGGGAGTTATAACCGCTTTTGCCAGACCAGCCTTCCATCCTTTTTCCGATGACTGCTGGCCGGATGTATAACTACCTGTAAAACATGATACAAATACAAAAAACAGAAGAGAAAACAGAAAATTCTTTTTCATCCTGTTAATATTTAAGGAACAGAACCGGATAACTCCCTAAATGTAAGAAATTATGTGATAAGGTTACCTGTACAGAAGCTTTTTTACAGCACTCTTTAAGATCTTCTCGGAACCGGGGGCGACGCCTGATGCAGGACCTGCCTCATAGCCTCCTTCCTTATAGGCAATATCGGTACAGATATATCCGGGACCATAATCCCCGTATGCAGCCATAGCCACAAAAAGATCAGGACGTTCTGCTTTTGCAGCAAGCTGATACTCTACAAAGAGTTCTCCGGGCATGTGAAGAATACGAGCCTTACCTGCACAGAGACATCCGATATCGATAAGCTTTCCTTCATTGCAGCGGTTTAACCAGGCTATCTTGGGGAGTGTATTGCTGACAAACATTACTTCATTTTCCCTGGCCTTAATCTCTTTTTTTAAATTTTCAAGATCTGATGATGGTGGCAGTGCAACTTTTTCCACATTCCACCTGAAAGAAGAGGCAGAAACGGGTTCTTTTACAGTGGATTCCCATGCACGTTTCATTCCGTCTGCAAGTCGTTCAGCCAGAATACCACGGTTCTCCTTTGATCCGTCATTATACTTTCCTGCACCAAGGTTCCCTCCCGCTCCGGTGAAATGTACATGCAGTGCACCGGGAACTGCAAGCTGACGGTAAAACCTGGCAATTCCCGGAAAATCGGGATTTGGTAATCCGGTACGGTAATAACTCTGGGGATGAACTGCATAGTAGCTGAGTACAGCAACAGGCTTATCATTATTCCAGAAGCTTACAAGTGAGACAATCGGATCAATCACACCTTCAGGTTCTGCTCTCAGTGCTGAATCAGCGCATGCAGTATACCTGGTAGCACGTATCATGCCATCCTCTCCTTTAATTCGCCTGTTGGAAGCTACCATATATACTGTAGCCTGTCCCAATCCTAAATGGGTTATTGTCTGTGTATTATTTAGAGATTCACGGATTGCCTCAGCCAGCCGGTACATAACCTGACTGGTAAAAGTACTTACATATCTGGCAGGATCCATTCCTGCATCCTTAAGAATTTTCTCAGCTCCAAAATTACATACAGGAGCATCATGCTGATGAACTGTATGCAAAGCTACCCGGTCCGGAGTTGTCCCTGCTGCCTCTGCCATTACCTTTCTGAATTCATCATGGCTTTCATTGGCAATACCAATCCAGTCAACCGAACATAATACAACAGGCAGGCCTGCTCCAACCAGAACAATACCCCTGGCACGAAGTCCCATATCCCATGAACCCCTTACCGGATCATATGCCATAGGGCTGCCAACGGGAGGAGTGGCATCAATATCAAATACCGAGATCTGAAGATTTTTACTTTTATCTTCAGTAAAAGAAGGATTGGAGAATGAGAATCCATTCTGAATAACCGGAAATATCAGAAAAAGCAACAGAATCAGACGATGGCTTAACTTTCTTTTCATTTCTTCTATTGGTTTTGTAGTTTATATGTTCGTACGGCATTTAAACCAAGAACAAGATCTCTTTCTGCCTGATTTAAAGATGCAAGATAATCAATAACGAGGTTCATTGCTTTGTTATACGAAGAAGAGACTGTACAAACAGGCCAGTCAGAACCGATCATCAATCGGGAAGTACCAAATGCATCCATAACAACATTGAGGTAAGGTAAAAAATCCTCCTTTTTCCATCTGCCCCAGCTGGCTTCAGTCACCATACCTGATAATTTACAGTTAACATTCGGATGCCTGGCAAGTCTGCATATATCCTCTTTCCACTGTGAAATTACACCCGACTTTATCATGGGCTTCGCAATATGGTCAAGAACAAACTTCTGTTCCGGAAATTTCATCACAAGTTCTTCAGCTATCCTTAGATGATCAGGAAGAATAAGCAATTCATACACAATATCATATTTCCCCAGGATACTAAGGCCTCTTATGAAAGACTCACGCAGCATGAATCTTTCATCGGATTCATCCTGTAAAACATGCCGGACTCCGACAAATTTACTGTGCGTTACAAATTCATTTAACTGATTCCCGCACTCATCCGAACATAAGTCAATCCAACCAACAACTCCTTTAACAAATTCATTCCCGGCTGCAATATCGAGAAGCCATCTGGTCTCTTCAGGTTTCTGTCTTGCCTGCACGGCAATTGAACCGTCAAATCCTATTCCGTGTAATTCCTGCAGCATCTCGTCTGGAAGAAAATCCCTTTTCAGGACTTTCATTTTATCAGAAATCCAGGCATACTCAGTTGTATTGAATTTCCAGAAATGCTGATGGGCATCAATTTTCATGCTATCCAACGTAACTCAGTAATATCTTGAGATGGTTTTCCGGTTCAGCTTCCAGAATCCCGAACGCATGCTGGATCTTGTCCGGAGTCAGAACATCAGTTACCAGTGCGTCTGGTTTTAATGTTCCTTTTTCAAGGTTTTCAATGGTTTCAGAGAACTCACCATGTGAAACTCTTGAAGCCACGATTTTTGCTTCTTTCCAGATCAGTTCCTTAAGCAGCAAGGGAAGAGGTTCGTCACCAAGTCCCAGAACACAAACTGTTCCTGCACCCCGTATACTCTGAATACAACTCCGGACAGGATTAACTCTGCCTTCAATTTCAGTGTGATGTCCTACTGCTTCAAATGCGATATCTGTTCCATTCCCTCCGGTAATCTCCTTCACTTTGTCGACCGGATTTTCTTTCCTGGCATTTATTGTAAATATATCTGTATAGTGATTTTTTGCAAGTTCCAGTCTCTTGTCGAGAATATCAACCATGATTACAGTGTTGGTTGTTTTGGTCCTTACAGCCTGGAGGATACTCTGCCCGACTTTGCCTGCACCCCAGATAACAACAGTATCATCCTTCTGAACATTAGCTCTTCTGCATGCATGAAAACCTATCGACAATACTTCAACAAGGGCTGCATGCTGAAGAGGTATTGAATTATCAACTTTATAAAGCATATGTTCAGGAACATTTATGAATTCGCCAAATCCTCCGTTGACATCAACTCCCAGCAGTTTCAGCGAGGAACATGCCGGATAATGCTTCCTCAGACAGGCAGGACATTTTCCGCACCAGATAATAGGATCAACAGCAACATGATCACCTGTGCTGAAACTGGTAACCTTTGATCCTGTTGCAACTATAACACCTGCAAATTCATGCCCGGGAATAAAAGGTACCGTTGTTCGCGGATGAAATTCACCCTTAAAAATATGCTGGTCACTTCCGCATATTCCGGCATAGGCAACTCGTATAAGCACTTCGTTACCGGATATTTTGGGCTGCTCTACTTTTTTCCAGTTAAAGCGGCCATATTCTTCAAGAACTGCAGCATACATCTTACTCATAGCTTAATTTAGTTATCAAGGTTAATCAGATTTTTCAAATAAAAGGGTAATCCCTGTCAATCAGATTTTTTTCTTTCATTGCATCGAAAAAGAGAGGCTTTATTTCATTTTCAACTTCTTCCACATTTCTTTTTACATGTCCCGGATCTGATGTATTCAATGCAACTGAAGAAACGGAAGGATGACTCATTCCAAATCGGATACAGGCATGTGAAGGCCTCACCTGGTACATGTCGCAGATACTGAAAAATGCTTCTCTCCATTTATACAACTGCAAATCCCCGGGGTCTTCCCTGTTAAGCGGACGATAGTTAAAATAATCCCCGCCTATCAGGAATCCTCCGTTAAAAACAGCTGAATTTATTATTGTTATACCTTTTTTGCCCTGATCAGTCATAAATTTTACAAGATCTGACGGATGGCTGTAAAGAGTAAGGCTATTGGCTATCATTATCCAGTCAAGGTCAATTTTCTCTGATATCTGCCTGATTATCTTCCAGTCTTTTGCCCCTATACCCACAGCTATTGATCCTTCATCCTTTTTAATTTCAAAAAGCTTCCTGTAAGCCTCGATGATATCGTCAAAGAGTTTTTTCCTGAGTTCTGCATCATTCCCTGCCTTTGCCAGATATTCATCGGGATCATGAACTGAAAGAAGTCCGGGACGGTAAACTGAACCCAGCAATTCGTTTCCCTGTTTGAGGCAGCGCATTATTCCCTCCCTGCCTATCTCCTGCCGTGCATCATAATTGATATCCACCCACACTCCCTTTTCAAAAGTCGGTTCAGCCGATATCAATTCCGTACGAAGCCATCCCAGTTTATTGCTGATAACTACTTTCCCGGGGTCGACACCAAGTTCTGTAAGTATTCTTCCCAGTTCCTCAAGTGCAAGTCCTGCTCCATACTTACCGGCAGAATCAAATACAACCGGACCTTCAACTGAATTCAGACACTCCCTTACAATAGCCAGTTTGGTATTTTTATCCAGGGATTTGTACAGATTACCAAGTGCGCTTGTCCCGAAGATGATGGAGGGAATTTTAATCCCGGTGTTTTTTATTTCGGTGTACTGCATTGCAGATATACGATATACCTTGAATATTTCAGGCTTATACGCCTTTTATCAATTCGTCAGAGGCTACAGTAAAGCATCCGAACATCTCAAGATTTAAAATTGTACTATTTGTCTGGGCAAGTGTTGCCTGTGTTTCCTTCGACTCCATCCCGGTTGTACAATCCCTGACAAGTATGATCCTGTAACCCCGGTCTCTCATCCTTATAGTACCATAGTCACGGTTTATTATACAGGCATTGGTATTAAATCCTGCATACAGGAGAAAGAGTAATTTGTTTTGCTTAAGATACTCATGAAGCTCCGCTCCGTTTGCGACAACAGGTTCTCCCTCCTGGGGAAGTACTTTAGGATGAAAAGTCAGCGGAGCCATTTTTTGCCGGACTTCCTCCATTGGTTCATAAGGCATTGCAAAAGGTTTATATTCACCTGTTGAAGATAAAAATTCTTCAGGGGGCCAGGTGTCACGTTTTGAGAATACCTGTTCCTTTGTTTGGACCCTGATCCAGTTTGGGCTGGTTACTGCCACTTCAGGTGAAGGAGCATGAATAATCTTAATACCTGATTTCCTCAGTGAAGTCAGTAAAGGAATGAGCTTTGTGTTAATAATCATCTCTGCCCTTTCTTCAGGATCCTTTATATAATGCCGCTGCCATACATCGACAAGAACAAGGGCAGTTTGTGAAACAGGTATCTGCCAGTTTAACTGATTATGTCGTGTGTTTGCCTCAGTCCACTCAACTCCCTGATCAACATGCCACCTGTAGTAGCGTGGCCTGACCGGAATAGTCTTTTCATCAGCACTTGACCTGATCTCATCCGGAGAAAAAGCCTTCATCCCCAGCATTGTTCCTGCTCCGGCTATTGAGCTTCTGGCGATAAATTCCCGTCTGGTTGTAGCTCTTTTCATATCATCTGTCATTTAAATTCTGTTCTTCCTTCCATACCTGTCCTCTGGCGAACCCTTGCATATTCATCATTCAGTGCTCTGATATTCTCTTCAGTGAGGCTGCCACCTGACATAGTCAGAGGATTAATGAATACAACATTTTTGCCCGTAAGTGCAGCTGCAAGGGAAACATCTCCCCATAAAAGGAAACCCGGAAGATGAATTCCCATACTGAAAAAACTGACATTTTCACGAATATCGAAAACATAGCTTGCAGGTGCCTGCCTGAGTGTTACATTGTTTATTTTTCCATCTGTTGCAGCCAGGAAAAGTGCTGCCAGGCCTGCTTCGCCTGTGCCGTCAATATTAACTTTTGAGGCTTTCAGTTCAGAAGTAAGATACCGGGTAACAAGACCAAGCTCCCTTACCCATTCGCCCATAATTGTGCGGCCAAGCCAGAGTTCTGCCCGTGAAAGGGTATGTAAACGTCCATTGTAATCATATTGTTTTGACTCAGTCGATGTCTGCTCTCCAACACCCTTAAGGTCGACAATTACTATTCCTTCTCCTTTTTTTCTGTACTCATCAATAAGTGAAAAAGGTATTGAATCCTTGCCTGCAGAACTGCATAAAACTGTATAAACTGATTCTTTCCCGGATGGTTCTGAGAGGAGAAGCGGGATTATTGTTTTGCCAGAGGTTTCAATTGTAAGAAGTTCCCAGCCTGAAAGTGATGGAAGTTCATTTACTTTCACATTTTCAGGTTGAGTGTCTGTCCTGAGTATTTTCCTTAGATCACTTTTTTTCTTTTCCGCATTAATAGTCCCCGAATTCATGAACCGTTCTTTCAATTCGGTGCCACGTTTTTTACAATACTGATCGGTTGATACAACATTCTTATCGCGCTGACCCACAGCAAAGACCATCAGCTTTTCTTCAGGAAGCTGTGTAAAGGCTTGTTCTTTTACAGGTTCTCCGGCACCTTCATTTTTAAGGTGCATATTAAACCATCCGAGCATGGCTTCACGGTCTTCTTTCTTATATCCGTGAGGCAGATCAAATATCCGGAAGGAAATATTATTTGCCACTCCCTGTGCAACAAAGGCTTTTTTTGCATTTGAATACGTCCTGAGCATCTCTGAAGGAAAAAATGTCGGACTGTCATCCTCTGAATGGTTGATCAATAACGGGGCATTTGCGAGAACAAGGATACCTGATTCCTCAGTAAATGTCAATCCGTCAACAAGCAATTCGCAGATGCAGTTTGATCTCATTATATAGGATTCAAATGAACCTACACTTACAACAGGCACAGAGGCTTTCACTCTTTCATCGACAGCCGATAACCACATTGTCTGATTTCCGCCTCCGCTTGCTCCGGTAGCGCCAATCCTCTCCTTATCAACCTGCGGAAGCGAGCATAGTAAGTCTATTCCCCTCATATTGTCAGAAACCTGCACACCCAGAAGACTTTCGCCAATATTCATCAGCGAAGCTCCCAGATTAGCACCATGATATTCAAAATCACCATGAGTAGTTGTTCTCTCGCCGGAACCCCAGGGATCAACAGTAAGGCACACATATCCGCTAGATGCGAGAGTATGTCCCACCGCCTGTGGTCCGGTAGAATCTATCTTCCCTTTCCTCCAGTGTCCAAGCAGGTTAATTACTCCGGGAAATGGTCCCTGTCCGTCAGGGATGTAAAGATTGGCAGTTGCATACACCCCGGGACGGGTTTGAAAAATAATATTTTTAACTGTGTAACCTTTCAACTGCACAGAGCCTGTCTCATCCATATTTAATGGCAGATCGTGATCGATTAAAATGCCGGCCTTTTCTATTATGGTTTTTCTCAGTTCCTGTTTATACTTAATGAGGTCTTCAGGCCTGTGAGGCAACACATGTTGTGCAAACCTGATGGCAGCCTCGTAACGCATGCTGCCATAAATCAGATCGGAATGGTTTTCTGCAAGGACGGAAGGAAGGCTATCCGGAAAATTGCCCTGAGAACCATTTTTACCTGAATTTTTATCACCACAGCTAAAAAATAACAGGACTAATCCACATAAAAACAGTATATTGTATTTTTTCATAGTTTCAGTTTATACCACAGTATAGCATTTTCATGGTATATTTTATCAATAACCTCTGCCGGAAGCTTAAGTCCTTTGAATTTACCTTCAAATTCACCCGTTGACATCTCCTCTTCTTCTGTAAAGAACTTCCAGTCGGAAAGCCAGGTACCATGCAATGCTTTGCCAAGCTCTTCACGGTTCTTTGCTCTCATATCGTCAAGATCTGTTCCATACATTAACCGGTCCTGGTACCTGATACAGAAATTCCGGACCTTTTCCCTGTCAGTCACTGACTGAAATTTCAGATGTGAAATCCTTGCTGCCATATCGACTGCCAGGTTGGGAAACCTGTCAAGCCTTTTTGCAAGTTCATCAACATCATATTCGAGGCTTCCAAGATGGCATCCGATAAATTTCAGATCAGGATTCATTTCGAGCAAATGATCACGGGCATTAATCTGATCTTCATAAGACGGGTATTCGGGATGCAGGAACATATGGTACTGCGGATTATTCTTAAAATAGCCCATATCGCCTTTTATTGTCATCTCCTCAAGAGGCAGCCAGCAATTTCGTGGTTCCCCCAGATGGCCTGTCACAGGCAGATTTTTGGACTTAATGAAATCGATAACAGGCTGTAGTCCGGGATCGTCAACCATGATGAACTTACCGTCTCTGTCTCTTACAGTCATACCTATATTTTTCCAGAGCTTCACTCCTACAGGTCTGTCTGCAATTCCCTTCTCAAGTTCCGATATTACTTTTAAGCTCCATTGTTCAGTGCCCCAGCCGGCAGTATCAAAATAAAAGGATGGCTCATAGAATACCCTTCCGGGGTATTTCTTTGCTGATAGTACAGCCTTATCAAGCTGGTACTGAAGAGCAGCAGGATCGCCATGATCAACATTAATTGTTATAAGTGCAAAATTATCCTCAGCGGCCTGATTCTCAAAAAATCCTTTATCAGTAACAATGTGAACATGAGTATCGACTTTGAGTACTTTCTTAAAATCAGTTTCTGTGTAATATTTGTCTCTGCATGAGTAACAGAAAAAAATAAGTACTGATAAAACAAAAAAGGAAGCTATTTTCTTCATAGAAGCGAATTTAGGGAAAATCAGGTTATTAGATCCATCAACCACAAAGGGCACAAAAGGATGTAAAAGAGTTCTCTTATTGCAAACCACCCCTAAATCCCCCAAGGGGGACTTATAAAAATCAATGTTCTTCGAAGCCCCCCCTGGGGGGTTTGGGGGTCAAAAAAGACTTTGGATACAATCCTTTGTGACCTCTGTGGTTAAAAATTAATTTAAAATTATTTCGGCATTACAACGTACTCAGCTGCATGAAGGAAGTCGAGACTCATTTTGCAGCTTGTGAACTGGTCATGGTTATACTCTTCAACCTCAACAATACCGTACTGCAATCCTGAGGTTGCTGCTCCGGCCCATATTGCTTTGAAGTCCATCATACCACTTGCTCCGACTTCTTCCTTGTCTTTAATATGCCACAGTTCAAAGCGTCCAGGATATTTATTGAAATAATCCACAGGATTTGCTCCACCCACAACTACCCAATAGAGATCCAGTTCAAAACATACAAGAGAAGGATCGGTATTTGTCAGCATGATATCAAGAACAGGCTGTCCTTCAAGCAGGGTTGAAAACTCCTTGTCATGATTATGATATCCGAACTTAATGCCTTTTGCTTTACATTTTTCGCCGATAGCATTGAAATAGACACAATATCTTTTGAGAACGCTGATATCCTGGTATGCAGCGCCTCCTATTGAAGGCTGTACCATATACTTTACACCAACTGCTGAATGGGCTTCTATACATTTGTCCCACCATGCCATAGCATCATTCCAGCCGGCTGAATCAGGCAGTTGACTTCCCATATGTGAACTTAGGACGAGGAGGTTATTCTTATCGCATAATGCTTTGAAATCAGCGGGTTCCATATCATAGAACTTTCCATCGCGATATCCGGCAGGTTCAACAAATGTATAACCCATCTTACTTACTTTTTCGAGAGTAGCGGGTACATTATTCTTTATTGAATCACGCAGTGAATAAAGCTGCAGTCCGATATTTTTCTTCGGAGCTTTGGTGCAGGAGTTAACTGATGTCAGGAGAAGGCCTGAAAAAGCCACCAAAATAATAACGGCAAGGAGGTTTCTTTTTTTCATATATGTCAGAGTTTAATTTTTTTCGAATATATGAAATTTTTACAACAATAAAGTGATAGGCTACCGGCAACCGGCGACAGGCTACCGGCGACAGGTTCTCAACCTGAAGCCAGTCGCCTCCCGATAGCTATCGGGACGCCTTATATTTACTCACTGATAAACTTGTACAGAGGGATAAGTATCATCTCCCCTGAACGGGCAGTGTAAGTAATTTTACCTCCTGCATCCACCGCATCAACATAAGGGTTCATCTTTCCAATAAAGGTAAGAGCCCTTTCCTTTCCGTCATCCGAGAAACCGGAAAACTGCGGATATATCGTACTTATAATTTCTTCAAGAGCTGTTTTCTTTGTATAAACCACCCCCTTTAAACCGGTCTTTGTTGATTCATTCTGCACAATAACCACCTGGCCTCCTGAAGGGATCCAGTTAAGCCAGTTCATTTCATCTCCGGCATTCTTTTCACTTCCTGCTGTAATGACTGATTTTGTGTAATATTTTCTAAGGGTTTCCTTGTACAACGGAGGCAATTTTGTGGCCATGATATAAGAATAAATCAGCCTGCAATTGTTAAAGTGATCTGCATTATAATTATAATCATCAGTCGACATCTTTCCCCCATTATTATTCAGTTGTAAAGACAGTATTTCTGTCAGTGCCCTGAACTCAATTGATGTTGTATCGAGTGAAGGATTGGACTTATATATATAATCCCTGACTGCTTTACCAAGTCCCTGTCTGTCGGTAACAGGAAACGTAAGAGGCTCCTGTGAAAATGCAATTTCCTTATTGATTTCATCGAGCCTGTTCATGTTAATTATCAGTCGTGCTACCGGCTTACGTCCCTCTTCAGATAATACTGGTAGTCTGAAAACTGTATAATCGGGTTTATAATCCTCGGCTGTTATTTCGAGAGTACCGGATGCTATTCCGCTGGAAAATACCGAAACCTTTATCTTACCCGGCAAACCGGTTGACCTTAAAATATTTATCACCGGGAACCCGCTGTTCCATCCACTCCGGCCATTCGCACTTCCGGGACCGTATGCCTCAAAATCAGAAGGACCTGCAAGTATTGCCGGGCCTGTGACTGTCCACCGGAGATTCCGCGGATCACTTTTTACAGGATTACCGTTTCTGTCTTTGGTATCGGCTGAAATAATTACAAGCGATCCCTTATCGGCAGTGATTTTACTATGAGTGGTTGTAAGTACAATCCCTGCAACCTCAGTTGTGGAAGGTAAATTTCTGGTATCCGAACCATAAGCAGGTAAAGTAATATCAGGATTTATTCTGCCTTTTATCACAGTCCTTCCTGCATCTTCTGCAATTGCAGTTTTTGAACCTGCTGAAAATGCCGCATCATCACCGAAACTCCAGAAAACTATTGAAGGATGATTCCGCTTGCTTCTGACATACTCTTTTACCACTTGTTCAGCTTCCTGGGCTGAAAGGTTTCTGTTATTTGCACCGATTATTTCCGCATCAACCAACAATCCGGTCTTATCTGCCTGGTCGTAAACAAGTCTGTTATCCTGGTTATAAATTGTCCTGATAAAATTATATCCTTCCTTTTTATCTATGCTCTGCATATCCATAAGGATCAGCCACTCCGGAACAGCGCCTCCTATCCATTGATAATCCTGCCTGCGGTTGCCGCCGGAAAGTTCCGTCTTTTTACCATTTATTGCAAGAGACCTTGTGCTGTTATCCCAGCTAATGTTTCTGATTCCAAGAGGACTTGAAAAAACATCCACAACACTGTTACCGTCAATTACTTCTGATTTAATGGAGTACAAATAGGGATTTCCCGGGGACCACAACCGGGGAGCTTTCAAAGGCTTGAATGTCTGATCAAACATAAACAGTTGTCCGGGATTAACCGATGATTGTGAGGAAATTACCTGCACCACCTTATTTGTTGCATCCAGAATGGTTGTCTGCAAAGAACAGTTCTTTTTTACTGTATAATCATTCTTCACCCATGTCTGCACCCTGACAACAGCTTCCTTTTCATTTACAGACGGTGTCGTTACAAAAGTTCCCCCTTCATGTGATGCTGAACCCTGCATAGGTATGTAGAGCTGATCCTTAAGGACTAGTTTCACATTGCGGATTATTCCGCCATACTCATTGTAACTGCCTCCTGTATAGGCAAAATAGGGTGTCGTACCTTCCTGAAAGTTGTTTACTGCAATAACAAGCTGATTTTCTGCCCCTTCGGGTTTAACAATTGCAGTAACATCATAATCAAATGAACCATAAGCACCTTTATGCTCTCCCAGGAGTTTGCCATTTAACCATACCTTGCAGTTTTTCTGCACCCCTTCAAATTCAAGAAAAACCTTTCTCCCGAAAAATTCCTTGTTAAGGGAGAAGCGATGCCTGTACCATCCCCATCCGGTCCACCAGTACATATTATCATCTTCAGCACTGTTAACAATAAATGGGTGCAGTTCTCCTGTTGTCTCATAGGTTCTCCATACATGCGGAAGTGAAACAGCAGACCATTTTGAATCATCAAAACCGAACGCTTCGTAATTCTTCGGAGCACTTTCTTTCGGGAAATAGTTAAATGTCCAACCGGAACTTAAAACTCTTTCAATTCTCCTGTTGTTCTGAAGAAGATTCTGTTTTTTCTGTGAAAATGAGTTTCCGGACAATATCAAAAGACAGGCAGTTAGTGCTATAAGCCTCTTAATCAGCATATTAAATAATTTTCAAATAACGATACAAGATAATAAATTTTTTATTGATTTTGACTGGATCTTTTATATTTAAGCTAATTTCTTACGATGTGCATACAATCAATTGTGAGATACAGGAAAAAATGTATAAAGTAACCATATTAATATTCGGACACCAGGTTAGTTCTGTGTATAAAAATCTGAGTCTATATTAATAATTTTATGATAATATGCATAAAAAGTAAAAAAAACGATGCTTTTTCTTTGAGATATTGAAAATATAAATACTTTTGCCGTCAGAAGTTAATAAATGATGTTAAACGTGCTGCATATTATTGTCCTCCTCATTATTGCTCCAGGCAAATGATCCGGAAATGATATGTAATACTATAAACTTACAGAGGCTTTCCGGGTAACCGGAAAGCCTTTTTTATAGAAGAAAACAAAATGAAAAAACAGCTGAGAAGTGCAACCTCCATTATTGGACGCAACATGGCAGGGGCAAGAAGCCTGTGGCGTGCAAATGGAATGAAGCAGGAACAGATGGGTAAGCCCGTAATAGCTATTGTTAATTCTTTCACACAGTTTGTTCCCGGGCACGTGCATCTTCATGAGATAGGACAGTTTGTTAAAAAAGAGATTGAAAAACGAGGCTGTTTCGCTGCTGAATTCAATACCATTGCAATAGACGATGGAATAGCCATGGGACACGGAGGGATGCTGTACTCACTACCTTCAAGAGACCTTATTGCCGACAGTGTTGAATATATGTGCAATGCACACACCGTTGATGCAATGATATGTATAAGCAACTGCGACAAGATTACCCCGGGTATGCTGATGGCTGCAATGCGGCTTAATATTCCTGCCATTTTTGTTTCAGGGGGTCCGATGGAAGCAGGGAAGGTAAGTGACAGAGCCCTTGATCTGATTGATGCCATGGTGGCTGCTGCCGACAGCAAGATCAGTGATGATGAACTCAGTGAAATTGAAAAAGAAGCATGCCCCACCTGTGGATCATGCTCAGGCATGTTTACTGCCAACTCCATGAACTGCCTTAACGAAGCACTGGGACTGGCACTTCCGGGAAACGGTACTATTGTCGCGACTCATTCCAACAGAATAAAACTTTTTGAGGAAGCTGCAGGGCTTATAGTGAATCTGGCCAACAGGTACTATGCTGAAGGTGACGAATCGGTTCTTCCCCGTTCAATTGCCACAAGGCAGGCCTTCCTTAACTCAATGTCACTTGATATTGCCATGGGTGGATCAACTAATACAGTGCTGCATCTTCTGGCAATAGCCCGTGAGGCTGGTGTTGATTTTACAATGAAAGATATAGATGAACTATCCCGCAGAATACCGAATATCTGCAAAGTTGCGCCAAGTTCTCATTACCATGTTCAGGATGTGAACCGTGCAGGAGGGATTCTTGGAATTTTAGCTGAGCTTGACAGGGGCAACCTGATAGACACATCAGTAAAAAGAGTTGATTATCCTTCCCTTAAGGAGGCAATTGCTGACTGGGATATTATGGGAGGAAGTGTAAAACCAAAAGCGTTCGACTATTTCAAAAGCGGACCTGCAATGAAGAGAAGCATTACGATGGGTTCACACAGTACTGCTTACAAAGAGCTTGATACTGACCGGACAAACGGATGCATAAGGGATCTTGCACATCCCTATGATAAGGACGGCGGACTGGCAGTTCTGTTCGGAAATATTGCCAGGAAAGGATGCATTGTGAAAACTGCAGGTGTCGATTCATCACTTTTTAAATTTACAGGCAATGCAGTAATTTTTGAATCGCAGGAGGATGCTGTTGAAGGAATCCTTAACGGAAAAGTAAAAGAAGGCGATGCTGTTATTATAAGATATGAGGGACCTAAAGGAGGACCAGGAATGCAGGAAATGCTTTATCCAACATCCTATATCAAATCAATGGGCCTCGGAAAAAAATGTGCACTGATAACCGACGGAAGATTCTCAGGCGGAACATCAGGTCTGTCGGTAGGGCATGTTTCCCCTGAGGCTGCTTCGGGGGGAGAAATCGCACTCCTCCGTAACGGCGACAAAATTGAAATAGACATCACAGCAAGAAATATAAATGTACTGGTATCCGAAAATGAACTAAATGAAAGAAAAAATGTTGAGGTAAAGAAAGTCGACAAGGCTTTCACCCCGTCAGCTAGAAAACGTGAAATATCCCAGGCCCTCAAAATCTATTCTGCATTTGTCAGTTCAGCTGATACCGGAGCTGTCAGAGTTATCAGCTGATAGCTGATAGGGGATAGTTAAAATAAAATTAATTAAAGGACCGCAAGACTGCAAGACAATAAGACAATAAAGTATGAAGACTGCAAAGGTTAAGGAAAAAACTAACAAGAAAACACAGGTTGAAACAGATACAAGGATCTCGGGAGCAGATGCTATAATCCAGAGTCTCATTATTGAAGGTGTGGATACTGTTTTTGGTTATCCCGGTGGCGCAATAATGCCACTGTACGACAAGCTTCTCGACTATGAGGATAAAATCAGGCATATCCTTGTTAGACATGAACAGGGAGCTGCACATGCTGCCCAGGCTTTTGGAATGGTTTCTGATAGACCTGGAGTATGCCTGGCAACATCAGGACCAGGGGCAACCAATCTGATAACAGGTGTTGCAAATGCTTTTCTCGATTCAGTACCTACAGTTTTTATTACCGCCCAGGTCGTTTCTCATCTTATCGGTTCAGATGCCTTCCAGGAAACAGATATAATAGGTATCTCAATGCCGGTAACCAAATGGAATTGTCAGGTTAAGAATGCTGAGGATATACCAGAAACTATCGCCAAGGCATTTTATATTGCAAAATCGGGCAGGCCGGGACCTGTTCTCATTGATATTACAAAAGATGCCCAGATCGAAAAGCTTGACTTCAAATATAAAAAATGTGATTACCTGAGAAGCTATAATCCAAAGCTTCCGCTTAAAACAAAAGCTCTTGAATCTGCAGCAATTATGATCAATCATGCTGAAAGGCCAATGATACTTGCCGGACACGGAATACTTCTTTCAGGAGCTGAAAAGGAGTTCAAAGAGTTTGCCGAAAAGACAGGAATACCTGTTGCTTCAACACTACTCGGACTTTCTGCTTTTCCATCCGATCACAGGCTCTTTGCCGGTATGCTGGGGATGCATGGAAATTATGCTCCTAATATCCTTACAAATCAGGCAGACCTGATTATTGCTATCGGAATGCGTTTTGACGACAGGGTGACAGGTAATCTTAAAAAATATGCTAAACAGGCATCAATTATTCATATTGAAATTGATAATGCAGAGATAAACAAGAATGTCACTGTTGACATTGAAATTCATAATGATGCAAAAGAAGCGCTTACCCACCTTATACCTCTTGTCAAGCCGGGTTCACATGAAAAATGGATCAGGGAATTCCGCATACTTGACAAGACTGAAAACGATAAGGTAATAAAAAATGAAACCAAACCGGAATCAGGTGAGATAAAAATGGGTGAGGTTGTTAAAACGGTATCGGATATGACAAACGGTGATGCGATAATTGTAACTGACGTTGGGCAGCACCAGATGTATGCCGCAAGGTATTACAAATATACAAAGCCAAACAGCTGGGTTACCTCAGGTGGTATGGGTACCATGGGATTCGGACTTCCTGCCGGTATGGGAGCAAAACTTGCACGCCCCGAAAAACATGTAATTACATTCATCGGCGATGGCGGATTTCAGATGACTATGCAGGAGCTGGGAACTATTATGCAGTATAAAATCCCCGTTAAGATAATTATTCTTAATAATAACTTCCTTGGAATGGTTCGTCAGTGGCAGCATCTGTTCTTTGAGAAAAGATATGCATCGACTGAACTTGTTAATCCCGATTTCGTGGCAATTTCAAAAGCTTTCAATATCCCTGCAAAGAAGATAGTTAAAAGAGAGGATCTAAAAGGCGCACTGACTGAAATGCTTAATTCAGAAGGACCATATCTCCTGGAAATTAAGGTTGAGAAAAAGGAGAATGTATTCCCGATGGTTGCCCCCGGTGCAGGAGTCGGAGAAATCAGAATCGAGTAATGAGGGGAGAAAAGGAGAAAGTGTGAGGGGGAGAAAAGGAGAGAGGGAGAAAAACCAGATACCATGAGACCATTAGACCAATAGACCAGTAGACCAGAAGACCAGAAGACCAGTAGACCAATAGACCAATAGACCAGTAGACAAACAAACAAAATGAAACAGGAATATACCATATCACTTTTTACCGAGGACCATATAGGTATTCTCGGACAAATAACAATAATATTAACCAGGAGGCAGATCAATATTGAAAGTTTTACTGCATCCGAATCAGCTGTACAGGGAGTGTACCTTCTGACAATTGTTGTTACCACCACCAACGAAATGGTCCAGAAGGTTGCAAAGCAGATGGAAAAACTTGTTGATGTGCTCAAGGTATTTGTTCATACTTCTGAACAGATAGTCTACCAGGAGATAGCACTTTTCAAAGTATCAACAAAATCGCTTATGAGCGGTAATATTATTGATCATATTGTCAGGGCACATCAGGCACGTATACTTGAAGTTTCACCTGAGTATATGGTAATTGAAAAAACAGGCCACCGCACTGAAATTACTAAAATGCTGACACAACTCGAACCATATGGTGTGCTTCAGTTTGCAAAATCGGGAAGAGTAGCTATAACCAAGCAGGTGAAAGAGCTATACTCATACCTGCAGGAAATGGATGAGGCAAACAGTGTCAGACCTGAAAATGTAAAATCATTGAACTAAAGAAAGGGCTACAGGCGACAGGCGACAGGCGACAGGCGGAATAATAATTAATAATCATAAATAATTAAAAATTACTATCATGGCAAAAATTGATTTTGGAGGAGTTCTTGAAAATGTAGTTACCAGAGAAGAGTTTTCACTTTCCAAAGCTCGTGAAGTTCTTAAAAATGAAGTCGTTGCAGTTATCGGTTATGGTGTTCAGGGTCCTGCTCAGGCACTCAATATGAAAGATAACGGCATCAATGTAATTATTGGTCAGGCTCCTGAATTCAAAGCCGACTGGGACAAAGCTGTGAAGGATGGATTTGTTCCCGGAAAGACTCTCTTCCCGGTTGAAGAAGCAGTTACAAAAGGCACCATAATCCAGTATCTTGTTTCAGATGCTGCTCAGCGTATACTCTGGCCAAAAATCAAGCCATGTCTTAAGAAAGGTGATGCACTTTATTTTTCTCACGGATTCTCAATAACTTATAAAGAACATACTGGTGTTATCCCGCCTGCTGATGTTGACGTTATCCTTTGTGCCCCAAAAGGTTCGGGTACAAGTGTCCGTCGTAACTTTCTTGCCGGAGCGGGAATCAACTCAAGCTATTCGGTATTTCAGGATTTCACCGGAAGAGCAGAAGAGAGAACTATTGCTCTCGGTATAGCAATTGGTTCAGGTTACCTCTTCCCTACCACTTTCGAACAGGAAGTTTTCAGCGACCTTACAGGTGAGCGCGGTGTCCTTATGGGCGCACTTGCAGGTATCATGGATGCACAGTATAAAGTGCTGCGTGAGAATGGTCACTCCCCTTCCGAGGCTTTCAATGAAACAGTGGAGGAGCTGACCCAGAGTCTTATCAGGCTGGTTGATGAAAATGGTATGGACTGGATGTATGCAAACTGCAGTGCCACTGCACAGCGTGGAGCTCTCGACTGGAGACCCAAGTTTATGGAAGCAACCCTTCCTGTGTTCAAGGAACTATATAAAAGGGTAAAATCAGGTGAGGAGTGTGTAAGGGTACTTAAGTCTACCGGTGCTGCAAACTACAAGGAGACACTTGATGCAGAGCTCAGGGAACTTGGTAATTCAGAGATGTGGAGAGCCGGTTCCGCCGTGAGGAAACTCAGACCCATTAAATAGTTATAAATCAGTTAAATATTACAGACAATATGGATGATAAGGTCATTATCTTCGACACCACCCTCAGGGATGGAGAACAGGTGCCAGGGTGCCAGCTGAATACAATTGAAAAAATTGAGGTTGCCCAGGCTCTTGAGGCCCTGGGTGTAGATGTTATTGAAGCAGGCTTTCCCATTTCAAGTCCGGGTGATTTTAATTCAGTGGTTGAAATATCAAAAGCTATCTCCAATCCGGTAATTTGCGCTCTTACGAGAGCAGTAAAAAAGGATATCGAAGTAGCTGCCGAGGCTTTGCAATATGCTAAGAAGAAAAGGATTCATACCGGAATAGGAACTTCTCCGATGCATATTCAGTTTAAGATTAAAACAACTCCTGAGGAGATAATTAAAAGAGCAGCAGATGCTGTAAAATATGCGAAGAAATTCGTTGAGGATGTTGAATTTTACGCTGAAGATGCAGGGCGCAGTGAAAACGAATACCTGGCAAAGGTAATAGAGGCAGTAATAAAAGCAGGTGCCACTGTTGTCAATATTCCCGATACAACAGGTTATTGCCTTCCGGAAGAATATGGAAGCAAGATCAGATACCTGATGGAGAATGTTCCAAACATCCACAAGGCAGTCATATCAACCCATTGCCATAATGACCTTGGAATGGCTACTGCCAACACCATGATGGGAATAATAAACGGAGCAAGACAGGTAGAGGTAACAATCAATGGTATAGGAGAGAGGGCAGGTAACACTTCCCTTGAAGAGGTGGCAATGATAATCAAGAGTCACCATGACCTAAATGTCAGGACCGACATAAATACAAAACTTATCTACAACACAAGCAGGCTGGTTTCAACATTGATGAATATGCCTGTCCAGGCTAACAAGGCAATTGTTGGAAGAAATGCTTTTGCCCATTCATCAGGCATTCATCAGGATGGCGTTCTTAAGAAACGTGAAAACTATGAAATAATAGATCCTGTGGAGGTAGGTATCAAGGAATCATCCATTATCCTTACTGCCAGAAGCGGAAGGGCAGCCCTTAATCACCGCCTTGAACTTCTTGGTTTCAAACTCGGCAAAGAGGAGCTTGATGATGTTTACCATAAATTCCTCCTGATGGCTGACAAGAAAAAAGATATCAAGGATGAGGATATCAAAGTTCTGGCCGGTGTTGTCTTCCAGGGTGAAAAATCAATGAAGCTCGAAATGCTGCAGGTCAACTGTGGTAAATCAATGATGCCAGTTGCAACTGTCGGAGTCAAAATTAACGGTGAACTGCATTATGCAACTGCAACCGGTAATGGGCCCATCGATGCTTCATTCACTGCCGTAAGACAGCTTATTTCCAAAACCGTTCACCTTGAAGAGTTCCTGATCCAGGCAATCACTAAAGGCAGCGACGACCTTGGAAAGGTTCATATACAGGTTGAATATGACGGAAAAATGTATTACGGATTTTCAGCCAATACAGATATTATAACTGCATCAGTAGAGGCATTCATTGATGCACTTGCAAAAATACAATGACCCCCCATCCCCCCCAAGGGGGGGCTTATCGTATATTGAATTAAAGTCCCCCTTGGGGGATTTAGGGGTTAAGTAAACGTTAATTGACACAATATTGGAAGCAAAAACATTATTCGACAAGATCTGGGACGGGCACGTGGTTCGTTCAATCAAGGATGGTCCTGATGTAATCTATATCGACAGGCATTATATCCATGAGGTAACAAGTCCGCAGGCATTCAACGGCCTTAAGCAAAGAGGTATTCCTGTATTCAGACCTAAAAATACCATTGCTACTGCTGATCATAATATTCCTACAAAGAATCAGCACCTTACAATACACGATGAACTATCGCGAAACCAGGTAGAGAGGCTTGCAGAAAACTGCAAGACCCATGGTATTGAATACTTCGGACTTAACCATTCAAAAAACGGAATTGTTCATGTTATAGGTCCTGAACTTGGATACACCCAGCCCGGCATGACTATCGTCTGCGGTGACAGCCATACCTCAACGCATGGAGCTTTCGGGACCATAGCTTTCGGGATCGGAACAAGTGAAGTTGAAATGGTACTGGCAACACAGTGTATACTTCAGCCCAAGCCAAAAAAGATGAAGATCACCATCAACGGGAAGCTGGGCAAAGGAGTGACTTCAAAAGACATAATACTATACATCATTTCCGAGATCTCAACAGGAGGCGGTACAGGATATTTCGTGGAATTCGCAGGATCTGCAATTACCAGCCTTACAATGGAGGCAAGAATGACTATCTGCAACATGAGCATTGAGATGGGTGCACGCGGCGGACTGATAGCCCCTGATGAAACTACATTCGAATATCTCAGAAAAGTTCCTTCAATACATGGAGTAAATGATTTTGATAAAGCGCTTTCAGAATGGAAAAAACTTAAGAGCGATGAAGGTGCAGTTTTTGATAAGGAACTGTTCTTTGATGCAGCCAGCATAAAACCAATGATCACCTACGGAACAAATCCGGGGATGGGAATGGCAGTGGATGATTCTATTCCCCAAAGCGATACCAAAGGTGGTTCTTCTTCAGAATCATTTCTTAAATCACTCAATTACATGGGATTCAAACCGGGAATGAAGCTTATGGGACAGCCGGTGGATTATGTATTTATTGGCAGCTGTACAAACGGAAGGATTGAAGACTTCAGGGCTTTCGCACATCTTATAAAAGGGAGGAAGAAGGCTGATAATGTAACTGCTCTTATCGTTCCGGGATCAAAACTGGTGGAAGATCTGATGAAAAAGGAAGGACTTATTAAGGTTTATGAAGATGCCGGATTTGAAGTGAGACAGCCAGGCTGCTCATCATGCCTTGCAATGAATGAGGATAAGATCCCGGCAGGAAAATATGCAGTTTCGACCTCAAACAGGAACTTTGAAGGCAGGCAGGGACCGGGTGCCAGGACATTGCTCGCCAGCCCTCTTACTGCAGCGGCGGCTGCTGTAACCGGTAAAATTACTGATCCAAGGGAATTGCTTAACAATTAATTAGAGGTTAATATTTTATATATGCCAAAGGAAAAATTTGAAATACTTGAAACTGCCTGTGTTCCGCTTCCACTTGAGAATGTGGATACTGACCAGATAATACCGGCAAGATTTTTAAGCGCTACCTCGAGGGATGGTTTTGGTGATAATCTGTTTCGTGACTGGAGATATCTGAAAAGCGGGGAAAAGAATCCCGACTTTGTACTGAATAATCCAAAATTCGGCGGGAAGGTTCTTGTAACGGGAAAAAACTTCGGGAGTGGATCCAGCCGTGAACATGCTGTCTGGGCTATTTATGACTATGGTTTCCGGGCTGTTGTTTCCAGCTTCTTTGCTGACATTTTTAAAAATAACTCACTTAATAACGGCCTGCTTCCGATCATAATATCAGAAGATCTCCTTAAAAAACTACACAGTCAGATACAAAGCGATCCTTCCACAAAGGTCCGCATTGATCTTGAAAAACAAACACTTACAATTATATCAACCGGTGATTCAGTTAAGTTTGAAATCAATTCCTATAAAAAGGAGTGTCTTCTTAAAGGACTTGACGACATTGATTTTCTTCTGACCATGAAGGATCAGATAAAGGAATATGAGAATAATAAAAGCATGGTGAAATGAGAGTTGAAATAATGGATACCACCCTCAGGGACGGGGAGCAGACGCAGGGTGTATCATATGCTCCGCTTGAAAAGCTGCATATTGCAAAACTGCTGCTAAGGGATCTGAAAGTCGATCGTATCGAAATTGCATCGGCCAGAGTTTCATCGGGTGAATTCGAAGCACTCAGCAAGATCACAGAGTGGGCCCGTCACAAAAACCTTCACAGGAAAGTGGAAGTTCTTGGTTTTGTTGATGGTGATATTTCAATTAACTGGATCTATGATGCAGGAGGAAGGGTCGATAACCTTTTGTGCAAAGGTTCGCTTCGTCACCTGGAAAAGCAACTCAGGAAAACTCCGGAGCAACATGTAAAGGATATTAAAGGCATCATCAGGAAAGCAGAATCGCTTGACATGGATGTTAATATTTACCTGGAGGACTGGTCAAACGGGATGATAAACTCGGAAGATTATGTTTTCTATATGCTTGATTCATTGAAGGATGAGAATATTCAGAGATATATGCTTCCCGATACACTTGGCATACTGAATCCTGAGCAAACTTACGATTTCTGTAGAAAGATCGTTGACCGTTATCCCGGACTGCATTTCGATTTTCATGCACATAATGACTACGACCTTGCAGTTGCTAATGTACTGGCAGCTGTTAAGGCAGGAGTCAAAGGCATTCACACAACAGTGAACGGACTTGGAGAAAGAGCAGGCAATGCTCCTCTGTCAAGTATTATAGGAGTTCTTCGCGATCATCTCCATGCTGAGATGAACATAAATGAATTCGAAATTACCAAAGTGAGCAAAATAGTTGAAACCTTCAGCGGCATTAGGATACCGGTAAACAAACCGGTTATCGGAGAGAATGTCTTTACACAGACTTCCGGTGTACATGCTGATGGTGACAGCAAGGATAATCTCTACTATAATAATCTTCTTCCGGAACGATTTGGAAGGAAAAGAAAATATGCACTTGGCAAGCAGTCGGGAAAAGCTACTGTTAAAAAGAACCTCGAGGATTTAGGGCTCACATTAAGCCCTGAATCACTGGCAAAAGTAACCCAGAGGGTAATTGAGCTGGGTGATAAGAAGGAAAACGTTACCCCTGATGATCTGCCATTCATAATTGCCGATGTACTGGGAAATGACCAGTCGAACTATAAGATTTTTATAAAGAACTATTCACTTTCTCTTTCATATGGTCTTAAACCATCAGCGAACATACAGGTTGAGATCGATGGCAAACTTTACCAGGAAACCTCCTCAGGTGACGGCCAGTATGATGCTTTTATGAAAGCTCTCAGGAACATTTATGACAAGCTTGGGAAACAGTATCCGCAACTAGTGGATTACCAGGTTTCTATCCCACCCGGCGGGGCTACTGATGCCCTTGTAGAAACTGTGATCACATGGGATCTTAAAGGCAGGGAATTCAATACCAGGGGACTTGATGCCGACCAGACGGAATCTGCAATAAAAGCTACTGAAAGAATGCTTAATATTGTGGAAGGACTGATTGAAAAAGAAGAAAAAGAATTACATCCTGAAGTACATAATCATCTTAATACAAAATAATTAATATTAAAATAACATTCTATGAGTAAATCGTATAACATCGCCGTAATCGGTGGTGACGGAACTGGTCCGGAAGTGGTAAAGGAAGGAAAGAAGGTTCTTTCTGCTGCTGCTTCAAAATATGGCTTTAAGCTCAATTACCAGGAGTTTGATTTTGGAGGTGAGCGTTACCTCAGAACAGGTGAGGTTCTTCCCGAATCGGCCGCTGATGATCTGAAGAAATTTGATTCCATATTTCTTGGTGCCATTGGTCATCCCGATGTAAAACCCGGAATCCTGGAGAAAGGAATTCTTCTCAAGCTGCGCTTTGAACTCGACCAGTATATCAATCTCCGTCCCATAAAACTTTATCCGGGTGTCTCCACACCACTTAAGGACAAAGGTCCGGAACATATTGATTATGTTGTTGTTCGTGAAAATTCAGGCGATGTATATACCGGTGCCGGTGGCATAACAATGAAAGGTACTCCCCACGAAGTTGCCATGCAGAATATGGTTTATTCAAGGTTCCAGGTTGAACGCTGCCTCAGGTATGCTTTTGAATATACAAGGAAGAGAAACAAGAAGAAAACACTTGCCCTCTGCGGTAAGACAAATGTTCTTACATATGTTTTCGACCTGTGGGAAAGAGCTTTTCATGAGATCGGAAAAGCCGATTATCCCGATATCACCAGGGAATACTACCATGTTGATGCAACCTGCATGTGGATGGTTAAAAATCCTGAATGGTTCGACGTTATTGTCACCACAAACATGTTCGGGGATATAATCACTGACCTGGGTGCAATTACACAGGGTGGCATGGGTATAGCTGCTGGCGGAAACCTGAATCCTGAAGGAGTATCAATGTTTGAACCTATCGGAGGTTCCGCTCCCAAGTACACCGGGAAAAATGTAATAAATCCCCTTGCATCAATTGCATGCGGAGGAATGATGCTCGAACATCTTGGTGAGGAAAAAGCTGCCAGGGCAATTGAAAAAGCTATTATGGATGTTACTGCCAATAAGCTTAAAGATATGGGTGCCGGCAAAATGGGATATTCGACAACCGAAGTTGGTGACCTTGTTGCTGAACGGGTATAATCTGTCAGAATATCACTTTTTGTTAATTTATTGTGTTAATTATTAATTTATTGTTATCTTTGCATTTATATTTTTAAAAATGATTTGCAGAAATTCACATCATCATCATTATCATACCTGCCTTCAGGCGAGGAGATAATGATATGTGCTGACAATAAGATATCATAAACCCGTCTGAGCAGAACAGACGGGTTTTTTCGTACCTCCTGCCCTGCTCAGACACATTAAAAAAGAAAATGAGTGTACTGAAAATTGCGATCCAGAAAAGCGGACGTCTGAGCGAAAATTCAAAAAAGCTACTCGAAGAGTGCGGAATAAAATTCTCAAATGGAATAAGTGTGCTTAAAACCAGGGCACAAAATTTCCCTGTTGAAGTTCTTTTCCTCAGGGATGATGATATCCCCCAGTATGTTGAACAGAAGGTTGCCGATATTGGTATCCTTGGAGAGAATATGGTATATGAAAAAGCCAAGGATGTTAGTGTTGTTGAACAGCTGGGATTTGCAAGCTGCCGGCTGAGTCTTGCAATACCAAAGGAAGAGATCTATACCGGACCCGGCTGGTTCATGGATAAAAAAATAGCCACAAGCTATCCAAAGCTCCTTACAGATTTTCTGAAAAAGCATAATCTGAAGGCAGAGATAGAAGAGATCAGCGGAAGCGTGGAGATTGCCCCGGGGATAGGTCTGGCTGATGCCATTTGTGACATTGTGAGTTCGGGCAGTACTCTTCTCACCAATGGACTGCAGGAGGCAGAGACAATATTAAAAAGCCAGGCGGTTATCATTTCAGGGAAAAATCTGAGCAGGGAAAAGAAGGATATACTCGAAAGCCTTCTGTTCAGGATCAGAGCCGTGAAAAATGCAAAAGAGAATAAGTATATTCTCCTTAATGCCCCGGAACCGGCAATAAAGAAGATCTGCGAAATACTTCCCGGAATGAAAAGCCCAACCGTCCTCCCGCTTGCTGAAAAGGGATGGTGCAGCCTCCATTCGGTTGTCAGGGAGGATGAGTTCTGGGAACGGATAAACCAGCTCAAAGCTGCAGGTGCTGAAGGCATTCTTGTTATTCCAATTGAAAAAATGATACTCTGATGAAAACGATCCTTTACCCTGATAAGTCTGAATGGGAAGCTCTGTGCATTCGTCCCGGGATAAAGAAATCTGACCTCGAATCTGTTGTGAAAGGAATTATTGAAGGCGTTAGAAATGACAGGGATGAAGCACTTCTGTATTATTCAGAGAAATTCGACGGTGTTAAGCTTGATAGTATTAAAGTAACAGAAGCAGAAATAAAAGAAGCGGTTTCACAGGTACCGGATGATCTGAAAAATGCAATCGGTGCCGCCAGAAAAAATATCGAAAAGTTTCATGCGGCACAACTCATTGATGAAGATCCGGTTGAAACTGAAATGGGTGTAATATGCTGGCGTAAAAGTGTCCCTGTTGAAAAGGTTGGACTATACATCCCCGGGGGAAGTGCACCTCTTTTCTCCACCGTACTGATGCTGGGCATACCGGCTTTAATAGCAGGTTGCAGTGAAATTATCCTGTGCTCTCCTCCCGATAAAAATGGTCGGATAAATCCTGTTATCCTTTATACTGCAAGCATTCTGGGCATTAATAAAATATTCAAAACGGGAGGTGCACAGGCAATTGCAGCCATGGCATACGGGACTTCATCAATTCCAAAAGTCTATAAAATTTTTGGTCCCGGTAACCAGTACGTTACAAAAGCAAAGGAACTCGTCCAGCAGGACGGAATTCCGATAGATATGCCGGCCGGACCGAGTGAAGTACTGGTTATTGCAGACAATTCAGCAGATCCCGGATTCATCGCAGCAGACCTTCTTTCACAGGCCGAACACGGGGCTGACAGCCAGGTTGTGCTGGTAACCGATTCAAAAGAACTTCCCGATAAAGTAAATACTGCGGTTGAACAGCAATTGCCCGATCTTCCCAGAAAGGATATTGCACGAAAAGCCCTGGATAACAGTATGATCATCGTGAATAAAACCCTGGAAGAATGTATCGGATTCAGCAATATCTACGCTCCGGAACACCTTATTATTAATACTGCAAACAGCTCTGTCCTTTCGGAAAAAGTGTTAAATGCCGGATCGGTGTTTATCGGAAAATTCAGCTGTGAAAGTGCCGGAGATTATGCATCAGGTACAAATCATACTCTTCCAACAAACGGATTTGCCAGAAATTTCAGCGGGGTATCGGTAGAAAGCTTCCAGAAAAAGATCTCTTTCCAGGAACTCACAGGTGAAGGCATCAGAAATATAGGTCCCGCAATAGAGGTGATGGCCGAAGCTGAAAACCTGAGAGCCCACAGAAATGCAGTTAGTATCAGACTAAAAAGTTTAAATAATGGATATAAGTAGTCTTGTAAGGGAAAATGTAAAAAACCTTACGCCATATTCCTGTGCAAGGGATGAGTTCAAGGGTAGCTCCGGGATCTTCATGGATGCAAATGAAAATCCCTACGGAAAACTTAACCGCTATCCCGATCCATATCAGAAAGAGCTGAAAAAAGCTGTATCCTCTTATAAATCTGTCCCGGAAGAGAATATATTTCTTGGCAACGGCAGCGATGAGATAATAGATCTTTGTTTCAGGGTTTTCTGCCGTCCCGGGATTGACAGGGCACTGACATTCACTCCCACTTACGGAATGTATGAAGTATCAGCATCAGTAAATGATGTAGAGGTAGTGAAAGTTCCGCTCACATCCTCTTTCCAGATTGATATACCCGGGGTGGATCCATTACTTTCGGATAAAAATCTTAAGCTAATCTTTATCTGCTCACCGAACAATCCTACCGGAAACAGCATAAATTATGCTGATGTTGAGTATATTGTTTCAAAATCGGAAAGTATAGTTGTAATTGATGAAGCCTATGCCGATTTCAGCGACAAACCTTCTTTCATTAAGCTGTTGAGTAAGTATCCAAACCTCATTGTTATGCAGACTTTCAGCAAGGCATTTGGTCTTGCATCTGTAAGAGTGGGCATGGCTTTCACCAACAGCCTGATAGTTCAGTACTTCAACAAGATAAAACCACCCTATAATATCAGTACAATTAATCAGAGAGCTGCTCTTTCCAGGATCAGTAAGAGTTTTGAGGTGGCAAAAGAGGTAAGAAAAATCAAGAGCGAGAAGGAAAAGCTTGTTTCAGAAATCTCTAAACTTGACCTTTCAATTATGATTTATCCATCCGATGCAAATTTCCTGCTTGTGAAGGTGAAGGATGCCGATAAGGTTTACAATGAACTGGTAAAAATGAATATTATTACACGCAACAGGAATTCACTAGTCAGGAACTGCATCAGGATAACAGTTGGAAAACCAGCTGAAAACCGCTTACTTGTCAAAGCTTTAAAATCGATCAGAATATGAAGAAGGTACTCTTTATCGACAGGGATGGAACAATAATAAAGGAACCGCCTGATGAGCAGGTAGACAGTTTCGATAAATTCGAGTTTCTGCCCGGAGCAATTACGAGTCTCTCAAAAATTGCGAGGGAGACGGATTATGAACTTGTTCTGGTCACAAATCAGGATGGACTGGGAACAGCATCATTTCCTGAGAATACCTTCTGTCCGGTTCATAATATGATGCTCAGTATCCTTAAATCCGAAGGTGTTGAATTCAGGGAAATTTTTATTGACAGAACAGTACCGGCTGATAATGCTCCTACAAGAAAACCTGGAACTGCCATGCTGGTTAAATACCTTGCTCAGGGAATAGATCTTGAATCATCTTATGTTATAGGCGACAGGCTGACGGATATTCAGCTTGCCAAAAACCTGGGCTGCAAGGCTATCTTTATAAATTCAGAAGCTTCAGATG
>CALMJY010000084.1 GCA_937864815.1 uncultured Bacteroidota bacterium | reverse complement strand
AGCTGTGAGAGGCCAAATCTCTCAGCGCTTTCAATAACCATAACGGTTGCATTCGGAATATCAACACCCACCTCAATAACAGTTGTAGCTACAAGTATATGTGCATGTCCATCCTTGAAAAGCTGCATCGATTTATCCTTTTCTGCAGAAGTCATTCTGCCATGGACTATGCTTATACAATATTCAGGCGGAGCAAAGACCCTGGATATTGTGTCCCAGCCATCTTCCAGATCTTTGTAATCCATTGATTCTGATTCTTTTATCAGTGGGTACACAAAATATACCTGTCTGCCTTCCCTGATCTGATTTCTTACAAATCCAAAAACCTTATTTCTTTCAGGATCGGAGAAGTTCATTGTTTTTACAGGTACTCTTCCAGGTGGCAGTTCATCGATGACAGAAACATCAAGATCCCCGTATAATGTCATTGCAAGGGTTCTTGGAATTGGAGTTGCGGTCATTACAAGAACATGGGGAGGATGAAGGTTTTTCTGCCATAAGCGTGCCCTCTGTTCAACACCAAACCGGTGTTGTTCATCAATTATCACAAGGCCCAGATTGCTGAACTTAACATTATCTTCTATAAGGGCATGCGTACCAATGAGTATATTAAGAGACTTGTCCATAAGTGACTCAGCAATTGAGGTACGGGATTTTCGTTTTGATGAACCTGTAAGCAGGCATATTTTTATATCGATACCTTTTAAAAGGTGTGTGATTGTCTGATAGTGCTGATTTGCCAGAATTTCAGTAGGTGCCATAATACATGCCTGGTAACCGTTGTCAATAGCTATCAGCATACTCATAAGTGCAACAAGAGTTTTTCCGCTCCCGACATCTCCCTGCAGAAGTCGGTTCATCTGTCTCCCTGAACCAAGGTCACGTCTGATTTCCTTCATAACCCTTTTCTGAGCATCTGTCAGTTTGAATGGAAGATTATTGTAGTAAAAACTGTTAAAGAATTGCCCTACATTGCTGAAAACGAATCCTTTATGTTTAAGATTCCTGTTTGCCTTGAACCTGAGCAGATTCAGCTGAATGTAGAACAGCTCTTCGAATTTCAGTCTGTATCTTGCCTTTTCCAGCTCTTCAGGATTTGAAGGAAAATGTATTTTGTGAAGTGCATCATGCAGATCCATAAGTTTGTACTGAGCAACCAGCCAGGCTGGCAATGACTCCGGAATCCTGGTTTTTACCTGTTTAAGGAGTGTTCCAACTAATTTACTTATTGATTTAGAAGTAAGGAACTGATTTTTAAGCTTTTCTGTTGTGCTGTACTGTGCCTGAAGAGCAGAGCTTATTCTCTCAATAACCTTACTTGAAGCCTCTATCTCAGGGTGTATAATGTTAACAATTCCATTAAAAACAGAAGGTTTCCCGAATACAATGTATTCAATTCCCGGCGGATAGTTCCCGGCCACCCATTTTGTCCCTTTAAACCAGACGAGCTTAATAGTCCCGGTGTCATCCTGAAAATCTGCAGCAAGACGTTTTCCCTTACCATGTCCTTCTGCAGCATATCCTCTTATGTATCCTTTTGTCTGAACATATGGTAAATCCGGATCAAGTTCCTCTATTTTGTAAAACCTGGTCCTGTCAATATATTTATAAGGAAAGTAGTAGAGCAGGTCCCTGAATGTGAAAACGGCAAGCTCCTTGTTAAGAAGTTCAGCCCTCTTTGGACCAACCCCGGGCAAATATGTTATGTTTGTATCCAGAAATTCCTGTGCAATCATCAGGCAAAAGATAAAAGAAATGCATTCCGAAATTAACTATTTTTGGCATCCTGACCTAATATAAAACTTTTGAGCAGTATGTTTTTTTTCAGGATAAAGGAATACCTCAGATATCAGCTTCTGTCGGGATACAGGAACGGGCATGGGATCCATAGCCCCTTTATTTACGATATTGTTTCAAGAGTATTCAGGAATAAAACAGATAAGGTGGTTGTCAGTAAGATATCAGGCTTGCGTAAAGAACTATTAAGTGACAGAAGGATGATATCAGTGAATGACCTTGGATCAGGTTCAGTGAAGGCTTCACAAAGAGAAAGAACCAGAAAGGTTTGTGATATTGCCCGGTATTCTTCAATTCCGGAAAAGTACGGGATTCTTCTTTCAAACCTTGCCAGGGAATTCGGAGGTCCCGGTATAATTGAACTTGGAACCTCATTGGGAATAAGTTCAATATATATGGCATTAGCATGCCCTGAGAATACAATACATACAATTGACGGATGTAAGGAAACATTAAATATTGCGAAGGAAAATTTTGGGAAGGCAGGGACAGAGAACATTATTTTGCATTGCGGATCGTTCGATGATTGCCTCCCTGAAGTGCTGGATGATAAAAACCCACCAGGCCTTGTCTTTATTGATGGAAATCACAGGAGGGAACCGGTTTTAAAGTATTTTGATCTGATAGCACGCAAATCCTCCATCCATACAGTTGTAGTGATAGATGATATATATCTTTCTCATGAAATGAAGGATGCATGGCACACAATAATGAACTATAGCAAAGTTTCAGTATCAATTGATCTTTACAGGCTTGGGATTTTATTTTTCAGGACAGGTATTAACAGGAGTCACTTTATTGTGAGACATTAACAAAAATCAGGTATTATTAATTCAATAATTAACATATTTAATCTAATTTCGGAAATTCAAATTTTAGCATACTATGAATAAAGTTATTGAGATTCATGATATTGTAAAAAACTACCAGGTAGGATCAGTTATTGTGAGGGCTTTAAGATCTGTTTCCGTCACAATAGAAAGAAATGAATATGTTGCAATAATGGGCCCTTCAGGTTCAGGCAAATCTACTCTGATGAACCTTTTAGGTTGTCTTGATACCCCAACAAGCGGAAGCTATATATTAAATGGTACAGATGTCAGTAAGATGGAGGATGATTACCTGGCAGAAATCAGAAACAAGGAGATTGGATTTGTATTTCAGACCTTTAACCTTCTTCCACGATATTCCGCACTTGAAAATGTAATACTTCCGTTAATTTATGCCGGAGTTCCAAAGGCAGAGAGAGAGAAAATGGCAATAGAAACACTTGAGCAGGTTGGGCTGGCTGACCGTATGACTCATAAGCCTAATGAGTTATCGGGTGGGCAAAGGCAGCGAGTAGCAATTGCAAGAGCACTTGTTAATAAGCCATCAATAATACTTGCTGATGAACCAACAGGAAACCTTGATAGTAAAACATCTGTAGATATTATGGGGCTGCTTGACAATATTCATAATAATGGTAATACAGTCATTGTTGTTACTCATGAAGAAGATATTGCAAAGCATGCTGCACGAATAATCCGTCTTTTCGACGGTGAGATTGCCCAGGATATCGTTAATGAAAAGTATATCAAAGCTTAAGCTTTTCTGAGTTTATATTTTAATTTCTTCCCAGATATGAAAATCTATACACTTACCGGTGATGATGGTTCTACGTCCCTTGTCGGGGGAAGACGGGTACCCAAGAATTCCCTTCGCGTTGAAGCCTATGGTTCTGTTGATGAGCTTATTGCATGGATTGGATTATTAAGGGATCATAAGGATAACCTGGAAAGAAAAGACCTTCTTATCTATATTCAGAGACAGCTTATGTCATCTGCTGCTGCTCTGGCTAATGATCCTGAAATGGAAAATGCACGAATAATCTTACCTGAGGAAGGATGCCTGAAAGTGCTGGAGGGTGAGATTGATAAGATGGAAGAACACCTGTCACCTTTAAAAAATTTTCTTCTGCCCGGAGGGAACATACTGGTATCACATTGCCATATAGCAAGAACAGTATGCAGGAGAGCAGAGAGATCTGTTTTACGTCTGGGCACATCTGAAAAAGCGCCTGAAATAGTCATAAAATTCCTTAACCGTCTTTCTGATTATCTTTTTGTTTTATCACGTAAAATCTCCTCAGAGCTTGATAGTGAAGAAGTTAAGTGGCAATTATGAATTGTTAAAAAAGTAAAAAGCAGCTATTGTTTTTTACATAAAATAATTTTTATATTTGCACACTTTGTGAAGACATAACTTAATTGGTAAAATATGTACTGGACACTTGAATTAGCATCAAAACTGGAAGATGCTCCATGGCCTGCCACAAAAGATGAGCTGATTGATTTCGCCATTAGGTCAGGTGCCCCAATGGAGGTAATCGAAAACCTTCAGGAGATTGAAGATGAAGGGGATATTTACGAGAGTATTGAAGATATCTGGCCCGATTATCCGAGCAAGGATGATTTCTTTTTTAATGAAGACGAATATTAAAGTTTGGGGCTGATCGGAAGATCAGCCTTTTTACTTTTAATGAATATATCATCTTTTTTCCTTGGACGTAAATTATTCAGCCATTTAAATCCTTCCAGCCTTGGTTCCTTAAGGCTCAGAGAAGAAGGAGGGTCAATAAATCCGGCCGGATTCTGCTCTTCAATTACCTCTGATACCTTTCCCTCATCGAGAAGAATTTGTATATCAGTTGATTTAGATTGATTTACACCGGCAAGCTCTTCTCCGTCTAGCAGATAATAGATTGACTGACCATTGCCTTTTAAAACTATTTTATAGACTTCATCATTTTTAAAATATGCAATCAGATTATTACCCTTTATCTGGTTGTATCTGAGCGTATCAATCTTAATAGCAACAAAGGCAGCGTTATATAATTCCAGCCTGTCAGTTTCCTGGTTCTTGGTGAAAAGAGCCATGGAATCAGATGTAAGCTGGTTATCTGCTGACCAGATTACCGGATCTTTGTATAAACGGATAACCGTATCCTGGAATGAAAATGTCAATGAATCACATTTGGCCTGTATATCCTTGCTGAAAATCCTGGTTCCGTAATATGCCTTGATAATACGGTATTCCTTAATAGTATCAGGAATATTGAATGCCATAAGAGTATCAGCATGAAGGAACAGGGAATCATCTTTTGTAACCTGGATGAACATTGCACTGTCTGTGGCGAAGTATCTTTCAGGCACCTTATTGTAAGCAGCATAGTCTCCCATAACAAAGAGATTATTAACAGTATCTTCTATAACTACATTTCTGAATCCCTCACCAAAACCTGTACTGTCATTATAAAACAAGGAATCACCTTTGAGCCTGTTTTTCATATTGTCAATCAGTGCGTTTTTCCATATTGAGCTTACTTTTTGCTTTGTATCATACCAGCCCCTTTCACAATACATGTAAATACTGTCACCATGAACTTCAGATGGCCCTGTAAAGAAAACAGTTTCAGTTTCAGTATTGTAATTCATTGTATCTGAGGTCATCACATAATCAGGATTAACAATCTTAACACTGTCCTTGAAGTGGAGCAGATTTTGATTGACATAGTACACACCAATAGTGCTGGTAAGCGTATTTTCTCCATTTATGATACGTCCTTTTTTATCATAATCAGCAACCTGTGTCAATACATTATATTCTATTTCATCTGTATACAGATGGGTTTCATTATCAATCAGTTCCACATTTCCTTTAGCAAGGGCAATATCAATTGAACCATCATAGAACATATAATCCCCAAACAGGTCGAGTGTATCACCCTGTTCAAGATGAGCCCTGCTGAATGCTGTAATTTGCATTTTATCGGGCAGATAATGAGCACTGTCGCATGTAAGTGTGGTTTCATCCATTCTGAATTTCACGTTTCCAATAATATGGTGAATGTCAGTCCCGGTGAGATCATCCCTTAAAATTGTATTCTCATCAGCATATATGAGTTCTACCTTTCTTTTTTTCTGATTAGTTGACGGATTATCCTGTGAATGAAGCGAAAATGATAAAATCATCACAAGCAGGATGTTTATTACAATCCTGATGTAATGATTATTTTTTGTCTTTCCCGGGGATATTATTTCAACCATCCTTTCTGAAGAAAATCACAACTTTTATACTCCTCACTTATCTTTATGTAAGTGATATCAACTTTTTTTGTGATCCAGTCATCATACATTTTTTGTCTTTTCTCCATCAGGGCAGCATCATACAGAACCTGGTAATCATCCTTGATATTGGCCTTATGTGCAGGTATTTCTGCATCGAGCTTGACAATCCTGAAGACAGGATTATTGTTATCATCGGTTGTTTTAAATGGTTTGGAGATTTCTCCCAGCTTAAGGTCTCTTACATTCATATACATTTCCGTGTTCAACTCTTCAAGTGAGAGCCATGTAACTCTGTCGGATGGATTAGGATTAACCATTTTGCCGCCATTTATCCTGCTGTCCTTGTGTGTAGAAAATCTCAGAGCAGCTTCTTCAAACGTCATGCTGTCTCTTCTGATAAGATCAGCTATACTGTCGAGCTTTGTCATTGCCTGTTCGGCCTGGTTAGGTTTTACCTGTGGTCTTATGAGTATGTGTCTGGTATTAACCATGTCTCCCTTGCGGTCAATCAGCTGAATAAGGTGGAAGCCGAATTTTGATTCAATCACTTTTGATACAGTATTTTTAGTGAGACTGAAAGCAGCATTTGCATACTCCTTATCAAGTTCTCCCCGTGTCAGATAACCTATTTCACCACCATTCTTTGCAGATTCTTTATCCTCTGAATAAAGCCTCGCAAGAACACTGAAACTCTTACCCTCCAGTATCTGACTCCTGAGATCCAGAAGTCTCTGGCGTGCTTCAGCCTTATTATCCTCATTTGAAGGAGGATCGAGCTGAATAAGCCTTAGCTGATATTTTGCCGGTATGATTGGAAGGCTGTCCTTATTAATGTTGCTGTAAAATCTTTTTACACCTGATGGGGTCATTGTAAGGTTTTCTGAAATTTTAGACTGCACCTCACGGACAACCTCCTGTTCGATCATTGTCCTCCGGATATCTCTTCTAATCTCCAGGATGCTTTTTTTGAAATACTCCTCAAGGGCTTCCTGACTGCCGGCCCTTCTGATGGCATCGTTAATTCTCATATTCAGCTCTCCTTCAATGGCATCATCGGTAACTTCAATACTGTCAATCCTGGCCTGATCGACAAACAGCTTGGATATGAGCATTTCCTGGAATACCTTGCATCTGAGCTCATCCTGGGGTGTCTTGTTACCTGTTCTTCTGAGGTCAGTAACTGTAGCCTCCAGATCCGACAGGTAAATAACCTCATTTCCGGCAACCGCAGCAATCGATTCCACCAGAGGCTGAGCATTGATCAAAGCCACTCTCCCCAAAGCGGTTGTTAAAATAATCAACAATAATACTATTAGTCTTTTCATCACATATCAATATATCTTAAAACTATTTTCTTTCAGTGCTTCGTTATATATTCCATTTTCAAGCGATTGAATAAATTCAAACCGTCTTGTATTTATTATAATACGTTTAATGTCATCCCTAACATATTCGAAAGGAGCAAGGGTTGATCTCAATCTGTAATCTCTTATTGAGATAAGGTATACCGACGATGAGTCGGTGGTTTCGTAAAAAGTGTTCCATCTAAGAAAATTCTCTTCATTTTCAATTTCCTGAGGAAGCTCAAGGGAAAGCCTGTCCATCATTACCCAATCCTCGTTGAAATCATCAAATTTTTCAGCAAACTGGTAGCATATACTTTCAAGCTGCTGCAGATCATTTTGATCATTGGAACGCACAAGGATTCTGATCCTGTTAAGATCAGGCACCTCTGAAGGTATCTTTACAAATAATGCTTTAACAATATTGGAATTGAGCGTAAAGCTTTTTTCATTTGATGCATAGTAGTTTTCAAGTTCAGCATCCGTAACTGTAGTATCCATCTTTTCAAGCATCATCTGCCTCTGATACTGGTAGATTACCAGGTTGGCCCGGGTTTCCTCAATCTGGTCGTCAATTTCATTCCTGATTTCCTGAGTAAGATTCTGTTCAGCTCTCTGGCGAAGCAATTCACGTTTAGCCCATTTGTTAACATAATTCTGAACTATGGCAATGCTGTCATTATCTGTACCATCCTGTATTAGTTTTGGAAGATCATCATAATATAGTACAACCTTCCCAACCTCTGCCACAGGAATTCTATCAATTGTTTTTTTATTGCCTGAACAGGCTGTTACTGCAAGAAAAATAAATGATAGGAGTATGACTTTATTCATTTGCAATTCTTTTCTTCACATTAATTAATTCGTTTGTATCGATTTTAACGGGATATTTTTCCTTTAATTGTCTTATCCACTCATTCTCCAGCATCTCCTGGTAACCTGTCATAATCTCCCCCTGGACTTTGCTGAATGGAAGAGGGACCGGATCAAGGGTTTTCTTTATCAGACATACTGAAGGATTGCCCTTCCATGTTAAGGAATGTGCTCCTGTTTCCCATTTGATTCCGTCAATCTCTTTGTCATAACCGTAAACCCAGGTACTGTCAGTTATTGTAAGCAAGGAGATACCCTTTCTGGAGAATCTTTTGGAAAGTCTGGAATCAACATCGGGTTTTATTGAGTATTTGGCATATGCAGCATCAAGTTCCTTCTGACTGAAAGGCATCATAACCGAATAAATCCTTGCATCAATGGCTTTTTCTGAGAGAAACTCGGATTTATGTTCATCGTAATAACTCATAATTCCTGTGGAATCTGTATTTACCCGGTTCCAGACCTTTTTTCCTGAAATTTCGAAAAGGAGTATTCCGTCATGGAATTCATTCATCAGGTACCTGAATTCAGGATACTTTTTTTCAAGGATACTGTTTTCATATGTCAGTATATGATCCGACGATCTTTCATCTATTGAGCTTTCTATAAACTGTACAGAATCCCTTGTAACGATCATTGATCCCCGTTTTTCGATATAATTTGCAAATTCCCTGCCATTAAGCGACTGGTTTGCAAAAGTATATATATTTCCCGGAGGAAGACTATCCCTGTCATATTTCCTGAGACCCTGAATGACTAGAGTATCGGTTTTCCTTACAAACCAGTTGTAAAGATCTTCTTCGATCCTGAATTTATACTCCTTTTTGAGTTTGTTTACGAGTTCCTTTTTACTGACAGCATTAAGATATGATTGATTCATCTTACTTTCCAGCAGTGACCGTGTTTCCTCAAAGCTTCCAGGAGGCCTTTTTTCAAGGAGTTTAATTATATGCCATCCATATGGTGTTCTTACCGGTTTACAAAATTTTCCTGTGTCGCTTATGGCAAAAGCTGCCTCTGCAAAGTCAGGTATCATTTCACCGGCACCAAACCAGTTGAGCTCACCACCACGTTGTGCTGACTCTTTATGGTCCGACATTGTACGAGCCAGTTCACTGAATGATGATCCTCCCAGAAGTCTGACATATATATCAGATATATCTGTCTCTGCCTTTTTTGCTGTTGGTTCATCTGACCCGGGGGGGATAACTTTCATAATATGTGCTACATGTATTCTTCCGCGCGAGGGTCGCTTATCAATAACTTTTATAATATGATAACCATAAGGTGTCCTTACCGGATCTGATAAGGCTCCTTTTTTTAGGTTATAGGCTGCATCCTCAAATGGCATAATCATCTGAAAAGCAGTAAAATACCCAAGATTACCTCCATTTACCTTTGCAGAAGGATCATCGGATGCTCCCCTTGCAACCTGTTCAAACGGCTCTCCCTGCAGGATCCTCTCTTTTATATCCATTGCTTTTTTCCATGCGACAAGAGTATCATTGAGGCCAGGATCCTGTGGAAGGGCAATAAGTATATGCCATGCATTGATTTCAGATAAAGTTCTCTGGTAGGCCTTTTTAAGCAATTCCTCCTTTTTCCTGTTATCAGTAAGATAACTTTGTGCAAGCAGTTTGCGATATCCATTGAGTTCATTCCTGAAGGCCTTAGTAGTGTCGAGCCCCTGGTTTATTGCATCAGCGACCTTTAATTTGAAGATAATGAACTGCCCGAGATATGAATCCACATCCAGTTGTGTTCCGGGTTCCTTGCTTTTATTGTACATTCTGATAAATTCTCCTGACTGGACTTTAGTACCGTTGACTGTCAGTAAAATCTTGTTATTCGGATCCTGTCCCTTACAAAGCAAAGGTGAAAGCAACAGAATAATGAACAATATAAATGTACTGACCCTCATCAGAAGAAGATGATACCTGTTATATTATTCAATAGATTTCCTGCTGTAATTTGGCGATTCTCTGGTTATTGAAACATCGTGTGGATGACTTTCAATTATGCCTGAACTGGTTATTCTGACAAATTTACCTTCTTTCTTGAGAATTGGAATATTTTTAGCACCCACATATCCCATCCCGGCGCGTAGTCCTCCCATCATCTGGTAGATCACCTCTGCAAGTGTTCCTTTATACGGAACCCTTGCGGCAATACCTTCAGGAACAAGCTTCTGGATATCATCTTCCATATCCTGGAAATACCTGTCCTTCGATCCCTGCTGCATTGCTTCAATTGATCCCATCCCCCTGTAAGACTTGAATTTTCTTCCGTTATAAATGATCGTTTCACCTGGTGATTCTTCAACTCCGGCAAAAAGTGAACCTGCCATAATTGAGTCGGCACCTGCTGCTATAGCCTTGATAATATCACCTGAGTACCTGATACCTCCGTCAGCTATTACCGGGACTCCTGATCCTTCGATTGCTTTTGCAACGTCAAAAATAGCTGATAACTGAGGAATACCTACTCCTGCTATAACCCTGGTAGTGCAAATCGAACCAGGGCCGATTCCCACCTTAACTGCATCTGTTCCCTCTTTTACAAGTTTTTTTGCAGCTTCGGCTGTTCCTATATTTCCAGTAATAACCTGAACATCAGGATAATTACGTTTTATTTCCCTGAGGATACCTATGACTCCTTTTGAGTGAGCATGTGCAGTGTCAATAACAATTGCATCAACATTGGCATTGATAAGGGCTTCAACCCTGATCAATGTGTCAGCTGCTATACCAACCGCTCCGGCAACCCTTAATCTCCCCATTTCATCCTTACACGAACTTGGGCGATCCTTTGTTTTCGTAATATCTTTATATGTAATCAGTCCGATAAGCTTACCCATATCATCAATCATTGGCAGCTTTTCGATCTTATGTTTCTGGAGAATCCTTGCTGCTGCTTCAAGATTTGTTTTGTGATTCGTGGTAATAAGATTGGTGGTCATTACATCACTGATCTTTTTTTTGCGGTTATTTTCAAACCTCAGATCCCTGTTAGTTACTATACCTATGAGAATGCCGTTTTTGTCCACAACAGGAATGCCTCCGATCTTGTATTCGCTCATCAGGCTCAATGCATCAGCAACAGTTGATTCCGGACTTATTGTGATCGGATCATTAATCATAACATTCTCAGCTCTTTTCACTCTTTTTACCTGTGCTGCCTGTTTCTCAACCGACATGTTTTTATGAATTACACCGATCCCTCCCTCACGGGCTATGGCTATTGCCAGCTCTTCTTCTGTAACAGTATCCATAGCAGCTGAAACTACGGGAGTGTTAAGTTGAATATTTCGTGTAAACTTTGAACTCAGGTCTACCTCCCTTGGAAGTACTTCCGAGTATGAAGGAACGAGCAGAACATCATCAAATGTTAATCCTTCATAAAGTATTTTATCTTCTGTGAATGACATGGGTAAAGGGTTTAATTTTGCTGGCGCAAATTACGAAAAAAAACAGAACTCCTAAAACATCTCTTTCATTTCAACCTCATAAAAAATTGAATTACAGTTATTACATTTGCAGATAGTGCAAAAAAGGACATGAATCTCGAGACGTACAGAAAAATCTTAACCAGGTACTGGGGCTTTACTTCATTTAAGCCCCTGCAGGAAGATATCATCAGATCTGTAGCTTCAGGCAGGGATACTCTGGGTCTAATGCCAACGGGAGGAGGAAAATCTCTTACATTCCAGGTGCCGGCCCTTGCTTCGGAAGGTATATGTCTTGTAATAACTCCTCTGATTGCCCTGATGAAAGAACAGGTAAACCGGCTTAATAACATGGAAATTAAGTCAGTCGCTATTCATTCTGGTATGTCTGCCGAGGAGATTGAGATTGCTCTCGAAAACTGTATTTACGGAGATTACAAATTTCTGTACGTATCACCTGAACGAATTGCAACCAGCATGTTCCAGTATAAGGTGGCCAGACTCAACCTCTCTCTTGTAGCTGTTGATGAAGCTCATTGCATTTCTCAGTGGGGATACGATTTCAGGCCTTCCTATCTGAGGATTGCAAAACTAAGAGACCATATTTCCCCTGATGTTCCCTTTCTTGCACTTACTGCTACTGCGACATCTCAGGTCATTGAGGATATTATGAGTAAGCTCAGGTTCAGGGAGTCTAATGTTCTGAGGACGAGCTTTGAACGGAAGAATATATCATACCTGGTAAGGATTGTGGAGGACAAGGGAACCTACCTTGTAAAGACACTGGTTAAGACAAAGGGAAGCGGAATAGTATATGTCAGAAGCAGGAAGAAATGCAGGGAGGTAGCTGAAATGCTTGTTAAGGAAGGCCTGAATGCAGATTACTACCATGCCGGTTTATCAGATGAATCAAGAGATAAGAAGCAGGGAGCATGGACATCAGGGGAGACACGTATAATAGTCTCAACCAATGCTTTCGGAATGGGGATAGACAAAGCTGAAGTCAGATTCGTGGTACACTGGGATATTCCTGACTCTATTGAAAACTATTTTCAGGAAAGCGGAAGGGCAGGTCGGGATGGTAAACCGGCTTTTGCTGTATTGCTATTTTCCCCCTCAGATAAAAGCAGACTCACGGAATCAATGCGCAAGAAATTTCCCCCGGTTGAAAAGATAAAGGATACTTATGAGGCTCTCTGCAATTATCTGAAGGTTCCTGAGGGATCAGGTAAAGACAATGTATTTGATTTCAATCTCTATGATTTTCTTGCACAATACAGGCTTCCGGCCATTGAAACTTTCAACAGCCTGCA
>CALMJY010000083.1 GCA_937864815.1 uncultured Bacteroidota bacterium | reverse complement strand
ACTATCCTCTTCGTCGGCAGCGTCAGATGTGTATAAGAGACAGTTCAAAAAGTGTGCATTTCACTACCATTAAAGACGATGTCAAGATATTAAGGAATGAAGAGGTTCTGCATATTTACCAATATAGTGCTGAAATAATTCTGAATAATGGAGAAAAAATAACCTATGACAAATTAACAATGGCATCTCTGTTCGAAAAAGTTGAAGGTGTTTGGAAAATTGTTTTCTTTCATGAATCTGGTTTACCGCCTGTGGTAACAAAATTGTGATAATTATGTACATAACTAATATAGGAGTAATGGCTCAAGATTATAATTATTCATCGAACTATTTTAAAATCATGAAAAACTAATGTTCCTTCTAATTCCAATGTTAATGTTTTCATGTCAGGATAAACAGGCTTTGACAGAACTAAAAAGTCTGAAAGCACAGCAAGCACTTGAAGAACAGAACAAGTCTGTAATAAAACGTTATTGGGATGGTAAGTGGAATGAAAGACGTCCTGAGATACTTGATGAACTTTTAACCAAAAATGTATTACATCATGGCAGTACAGATGAAATTAATGGAATTGAAGAGTATAAAAAGGTTTATAATACCTATTTATCTGCCATGGATAATACAAGGTTTGAAATTATAGAGTTGATTGCAGAAGGTAATTTAGTAATGAGCCGAGGTATATGCTCCGCCACCTACAACGGTAAACTTGGTGATATATATCCAGTTGGAAAAGAAATCAGTGTCAGATTCTTCACCGTTTTTAAATTGATTGATGGGAAAATTGCAGAGGAATGGGAACTATTTCAGTAACATAGAAATTATATTATTAAACATTCACTAAAAATCCAGTCAAATGAAAACATTTAAATTATTATGCGGATTCATCTTTTGTATCATCCTAATTGCAATGAATTCTTGCCAAGATAAACAAACCAAGGATGAATTGGCTAAGTTTAAACAAGCCGAAACATTAAAGGCTAATAACATTGAGTTGGCTAAAAAGTTCTACAAGCATCTTGATGCTGTTCAACTGGATTCCATGAGATTATTATGTGCTCCCGATATAAAAATCTATTATGAGTCTGGTGACCCTGTTTCTTTCAGTGACATAGAACCGCTTGTAAGAATGTTTTATACATCATTTCCAGATTATAAACATGAATTTGATGAAATATTTGCAACAGATGATAAAGTTGTTTTTAGGATTTCATATTCAGGTACATTTACAAACCCGTTCATGGAAATAAATCCAAATGGTGCAAAATTCAGATATAAAGGCATTCAGGTATTTCAGTTTGCTAATAATAAAGTAACAAATTTTTGGGCAGTTGAAGATGAATTGGGTATGATGACCCAACTTGGCATGGAATTAAAACCAGCCGATAAAAAGAAATAAGCGACTTCATGCAATTGTACTTCCCTTAACTCTTGAAAAGAAATGATGTAAAATAATAATAACACAGATTAAAATATCATTTGAATGCCCCAAGTTTAACATTTTGGGGCATCTTAATTTTTATATTGTATTAATATACAGTTGATTGACTAAGTTTTTACCGCAACAGTGCTTGTGCGAGGTAACACTTGTGGGTGGAGAAATAGCTATTCAGACTGACATCATCAGGATCGATTAGTTAATTATTGGCTATCTGATTTTTATTTGACTCGCATTCAACTCTTTCCTAACTTTATGGAAATAAACCATCTTCATGGGAAGTCTAATCCCAGGATATGAATATGATATTTTTATTTCCTACCGTCAGAAGGATAATAAGCATGATGGTTGGGTAACTAAGTTTGTTGAAAACCTGAAAGGGGAACTGGAAGCGACTTTCAAGGAAGACATATCAATCTACTTTGATGAGAACCCGCATGACAGGCTTCAGGAAACCCATGATGTAGATAAGAGTCTTGAAGGTAAGTTAAAGTGTCTTATTTTCATCCCTATTCTTTCCCAGACCTATTGTGATCCCAGTAGCTATGCATGGCAGAATGAATTCCTTACAGCCAGGTTAGAAATAAATCAAAACATACAATGTTTTGTTCACTTCCATTGTCAGAATCCAGATTCAATGCTTTTAATATTATACTAAATGATCCTAGCTGGGATTTTACAAGTCCTAATGTTAGGCCAAATTCATCACATGAAATGGAAGTTATGCCGAAATGATACCAATGAATTGTATATATGAAAGATGATACATTTGAATCATGGCCTAAAGGATTAAGGTGGCTTTTATTTGTACCAATGTCGCTAGGTATAACATATATAATGTTGGAAATAGGCAGCCTATTACCTTTCTTTAATGGCCCTATTTTTGTAGCTTTTGATATTATCTTTTTTGCTGTTTTTTCAACCTATTTAGCTGTGATCATAGTTCCTTCTGATAAGAAAGTAGTAAGCTACATTTATCTATTTTTTTATACTGGTATGGGGCTAATGGCCTTATTTAATCCCAGCTACTCTGATTTCGGATGGGCAGCAAGAATTGGTGCTTTTTTAGGTGCAATTGGAGTTTATATCTTTATTAGGTGTTGGGATTTCGATGAATAAAATCAATAATATTATATATCAAGATAATCTACTGACTTGTATGCAAATTGTATGCAAATTAAAAAAACAAACGAGGGTCTACATAATCGCAAACCCTCATCCTGTCTTTGTCGGGGTGATCTGACTCGAACAGACGACCCCTTGCACCCCATGCAAGTGCGCTAGCCAACTGCGCCACACCCCGCTTCGACCGCCGTAGCTTTAACATAGGCGGTAAAATACCATCGCAAAAATAGTCAACTATTTGGATATTGCAAAAAAGTGGATTCCGATATTAGCTGACGGATACATAAAACTACTTCTGTAACTTTTGTCACATTCATCACAAGTAAAGTTGGTTATATTTGTATTTAAATATAAACTCTGTTAAAATGGACTTTAAACCTCTGGATATTCAGAAAGATTCTGAAAACAAGCAAATTGAAAAAACCGAAAATGTAAAATGCCTGATAATAGGATCAGGTCCTGCAGGCTATACCGCTGCAATCTATGCCTCCAGGGCTAACCTGAAACCTGTTCTTTATACTGGACTTCAGATGGGGGGGCAGCTTACTACAACTACCGAGGTTGATAATTTCCCCGGGTATCCGGATGGAATAACAGGACCAGAAATGATGGAAGACCTCAAAAAACAGGCAGAACGTTTCGGAGCGGAAATAAGATTCGGAATTGCTACAGCTGCTGATTTTTCAGGTAAAATACACAAAATTACAATCGATGATGATAAGGTTATTATTGCTGATGCCGTCATTATAGCTACCGGTGCTACTGCTAAATACCTGGGACTTGAAGCAGAAACAAAATATGCAGGACAGGGCGTGTCAGCCTGTGCAACTTGCGACGGGTTCTTTTACAGAGGTAAGGATGTAGCAGTTGTAGGAGGGGGAGATACAGCCGCCGAAGAGGCAACATACCTGGCAGGATTATGCAATAAGGTCTATCTCATTGTCAGGAGAAATGTCTTAAGAGCTTCAAAAGCTATGCAGGATAAAGTTCTGAAGACATCGAATATTGAGGTATTATGGGAACATCAGACTCTGGACCTTTTTGGTGATAACGGTGTGGAGGGAGCAATTCTTGTTAAAAAGAAGGGAACTCCTGAATCTGAAATTATTAAAATAGAGATTGATGGATTTTTCCTCGCAATTGGTCATACCCCCAATTCAGATATCTTTAAGAAATACCTTGAGACTGATGAGGTAGGATATATTAAAACAATTCCGGGTACATCCAAAACAAGTATCCCCGGTGTTTTTGCTGCCGGTGATGTCCAGGATCCGCATTACAGGCAGGCAGTTACTGCAGCAGGATCTGGTTGTATGGCTGCAATTGATGCTGAAAGATATCTGTCGGAATTAAATTAGCTTTTTGATTGATGCGAAGAAAACAAACACTCGTTAAGTAATTGTCATTCTGAGCGTAGCGAAGAACCGAGCATGCGAGCTCGCCGAAGGCAATCCCCTGCATTTAATCAGACTTTTCTAAAAAAGATACCTCCAATGAAGACATTTAAAAAGACTTTCCGAATCAATGCCGAACCTTCTGAAGTCTATTCGGCCCTGACCAATCCATATACTATTGAATTATGGTCCGGTTACCCCGCTGAGATGACTACTGAACCGGGCAGCGAATTCTCTTTATGGGAAGGAGATATTACCGGTAGAAATATTGAATTTGTACAGGATAAAAAACTTGTTCAGGAGTGGTATTTTGGTGAACAGTCTGAGAAATCCATTGTGACTATCTCTATCTTCCCCGATAAGGATAACTCAAGCGTTACTGTAGAACACACCAATATACCTGACGAGGAATTCGATAATATTGCAGAAGGCTGGAGAGAGTACTATATAGGGGCAATAATAAGTTTCTTTAATCCTAATTTCTGAGATACCACGAATTGCCCATCATATCCGTCCTGTTTGAAAGGATCGATTTTATATCTTCAACACAAGCTATGATAAGAGAAGCTACTCCTTTGTAACTGATTGTAAGAGAGTGTTCCTGAACCCTTCTGTTCCATTCGGGTATCCATGAAAGGATATGATGATCAATGAACCTGTTTATTTCGTTTTTCATTTCACTCCGACATGCTTCATCATCAAGTACCAGGTATTTTTCAACAAGGGTTGTTAAAAACAGCAATTCAACACCAAGGTGATCGTCTTTTTTCTCATGCCTGGATCTGTGTTTCCAACCATATGAGTCATAAAATTCACCGACAGGCGATCTTTTGTGATTCACGTTATGTGATGAATCAGATGAATAAGATGACTCAAAATGAGGTGCAAGCGGTAATATTTCTCTTTTAAAAAGCCTTTGATAATCCTGGCTCATTGCACCCGTATCAGAAGCTTTATCTGTACATGACTCTCTGAGTTGTGAGGCGGCTTTGATAAAATTAGGATTTGAACTCGATACAGGGAGCTTTTTGAGGATCCCTTCTCTCCAGAAATCAACAATGCATTCTTCCTCAGGTTCATACATGATCATTGTCCCTGCAAAATAGAGAAGCATGTTGTACCCCTTGAGGATATTGTATTGCTGATTCCGGGTGTCACTTATCATAAACTGATCGAAGCTTTTTATAGAAATTTCAAGGACGGGTTTAGTAAAATCCAATGATAAATAAACCAAGTTAAAAGAATATTGTTCGGTAAAAGGCAAAAAATGATTTCACAAAATACCGATTTTGCCCCCAAGCCCAAGGGGGCATAGCAGGTAAGCTAAGACTGTTATTAGGAGTGGAAATGCGAAAAAAGTTATACTACTCCTTCAATTCAGTTTATAATTTCCTTAACTTGACGGCTATGCCCCCAAGGGGGCTAAGATAAGAGATGGATTTCAAGTGCCGCTACAGCGGCATTTAGGGGTAAAAAAAAGAGGCTGTTTGAAACAGCCCCTTATTCTGTGAGTTTAAATATTATTTGCTGAAATCAGCCATTTCATTCGGGTACTCATTATTGTCAATCTTCTTCTTTATTTCCCTGAAGGTTTTAATTGTATATTCAACATCTTCAAGTGAGTGAGAGGCTGTCGGAATAAGTCTGAGCATCACAACATCCCTTGGTACAACAGGATAAATGACAACTGAGCAGAACACCCCATAGTTTTCTCTGAGGTCATAAATCATCTGGGTTACCTGAGCAAGCGGACATTTCATAAACACAGGTGTAACTGGAGATTCGGTTTTTCCAAGATCAAGTCCGGCTTCCTTCAAACCTTTCTGCAGGGCATTTACAATTTTCCAGAGCTTATCCCTGTATTCAGGATGAGCTTTAATGAGTTCAAGCCTCTTTATAGCACCTATTGTCATTGCCATTGGAAGAGACTTGGCATAGATCTGGGAACGGAGATTGAAGCGGAGATATGTAACCACTTCCTTTGTACTGGATACAAAACCACCTATCCCGGCCATAGATTTTGCGAATGTTGCAAAGTAAACATCTATCTGGTCCTGAACGCCGAAATGTTCACCGGTGCCTGCACCTGTTTTGCCCATTGTTCCGAAGCCATGTGCATCATCAACCAGGAAACGGAAGTTGTATTTCTTCTTTAAGGCAGCAATTTTGTCAAGTTTGCCAAGGTCGCCAGCCATACCGAATACACCTTCGGTTATTACAAGAATGCCTCCTCCGGTTTCTTCTACAAGTTTGGTGGCTCTCTGAAGCTGCTTTTCGCAATTTTCTATATCATTATGCGGGAATACAAACCTTTTACCCATATGGAGTCTGAGGCCATCCATAATACATGCATGCGATTCGGAATCATAAACAATAACATCATGCCTGTCGACAAGTGCATCGATAATTGAAACCATACCCTGGTAACCGTAATTAAGAAGGTATGCCGCCTCCTTACCTGTAAATTCTGCAGCCATCTGCTCGAATTTTTCATGCATTGCAGTCTGCCCCGACATCATTCTTGCTCCCATCGGATAAGCAAGTCCGTATTTTTCAGTTGCTTCTGCATCTGTTTTCTTTACTTCAGGAAGATTTGCGAGCCCCAGGTAATTATTAAGGCTCCAGGTAAGTACTTCTTTTCCCCTGAATTTCATCCTAGGGGAAATTTCTCCTTCCAGTTTGGGAAACATGAAGTATCCGTCAGCCAAACCTGAATACTGTCCCAGAGCTCCTTTGTTTGATTTTATTTTGTCAAAAATATCCATGATAAAAGGTGTTTAAAAAATTTTTACAAAAGTAAAGATAACAAGGAGTTCCCTAATACCTATTTATACCTAATTTGTCCATTCTGTTAAGCGGGTAATAAACACATAATTATTGCGTTTATATGTCATGATTAAAAAAAATTCAGTAATTTTGCGCAACATTTTTATGAAGGTCAGATTATATATCATCCTTGTTATTCTGATACTTGTCAGTTCATGCGGCGAGTATGAGAAGCTATTGAAGAGTACTGATTTTGAGCTTAAGAAGACCAAAGCTCTGGAGTATTATGAGCAGGGTAAGTATGTGAAAACTACTGAATTGCTTCGTCAGGTACTGCCACGATACCGGGCTACCGAAGAAGGCGAGGAGCTTAACTGGATCAATGCACAGAGTTTTTATGGTATGAAAGATTACATTATGGCCGGCAGTCAGTATAAATCATTTATTGATCAGTTTCCCTTTGGAAAACATGCCGAGGAAGCTCATTTTCTTGCTGCTTATTGTGATTATCTTACCTCTCCGCGTTCTGACCTTGACCAGGAAAATACCAGGAATGCCATTGAAGGATTCAATATTTTTGTAAACAAGTTCCCTTATAGTCCTAAAGTTGAAGAATGCAAAAAGCTTATCACTGAGATGGAAGAGAGGCTTGTTGAGAAGAATTATAAAAGCGCGAGGCTTTATTATGATATGAAGGAATACAAAGCAGCGGTTGTTGCAATAAATAACAGCCTTAAGCTTTATGCAAATTCAAAATACCGTGAAGAGATGATGTTTCTTAAGCTAAACTCACTCTTTCAGTATGCTGAGCTGAGCTTTGCAGATAAACAGAAAACACGTTACCAGGATACCCTTGACGATTACTATTCTTTCATGGAAGAATATCCTGAAAGCCGCTATGCAAAGGATGTAAAGTCGATTTATGAAAAGACAGACAAATATCTGAAACAGGCGATACCAGACGTACAAACAAACAATTAATTAATATATGGATTACAGAAAATCAGCTGCACCGGTAACTACAGTTACACGCAACCTCGATCTGATGACAAAGGACACAGGGAATATTTATGAGACGGTGATCGTCGTTGCAAGAAGATCAAATCAGATTTCTGTTGAGATGAAACAGGAACTTAATAAAAAGCTTGAGGAATTTGCCTCATACAGCGATAACCTTGAGGAGGTATTTGAAAACCGTGAACAGATTGAGATATCGAAGTTCTATGAAAGGCTTCCAAAACCAACACTGATAGCCTTACAGGAACTTGAAGAAAATAAAATTTTCTACAGAAATCCCGAGAACAGCTCGAAACAGAAATAAAATTAAGCCTTTATGCTTAAGGGCAAACATATTCTTGTCGGTGTAACCGGAGGTATAGCAGCTTACAAAACTGCTACTATCATCCGGTTGCTCGTTAAGGAAGGCGCTGAAGTGAAAGTTGTAATGACCGAACATGCAAAGGAATTCATTACACCTCTTACTCTCGCCACCCTTTCAAAGAATCCTGTGCTTACAGCATTCTACAATGTTGAAAACGGAGACTGGAACAGCCATGTTGATCTTGGGTTATGGGCAGATCTCTACCTTATTGCCCCGGCAACTGCCAATACCATTGGTAAAATGGCAGGCGGAATAGCTGATAATCTCCTTCTTACCACGTATCTTTCAGCACGCTGCCCTGTATTTGTTGCCCCGTCAATGGACATGGATATGCTTGCACATCCTTCAACCATAATTAACATTGAAACGCTCAGGGCCTTTGGCAATATTATACTTGAACCAGCAAGCGGTGAACTTGCCAGTGGTCTTTCAGGGAAAGGCCGGATGGCAGAACCTGAGGAAATAGTAAAGGAGATCAACAGCTTCTTTGCAAAAAAAAAAAGCTCTGAACCACTGAAAGGATACAATATCCTTATCAATGCGGGTCCTACCCGCGAATCAATCGATCCTGTAAGGTTTATCAGTAACCATTCCTCCGGTAAGATGGGCATTGCCATTGCCGAGGCAGCCTGCGAACTGGGGGCTAAGGTAAATCTTGTACTCGGACCGGTAAACATTAAACCATCCCGGCAGGATATAATTGTAACAAATGTTACAAATGCAGCTTCCATGGCTGAAGAATGTATCTCAAAATTTCCATCCTGTGATATTGCAATACTTTCGGCTGCAGTTGCAGACTATACTCCTGCTAATGTAAGTAACAGCAAGATTAAGAAGCAGAAAGGTGATCTGAACCTAATTCTGAAACCAACCACCGATATAGCTGCCACACTTGGCAGGATGAAAAAGAAGGGTCAGTTACTTGTCGGGTTTGCTCTTGAAACTGATAACGAAATTGATAACGCCGGGAAAAAGCTAAAATCCAAAAATCTTGATCTCATTGTTCTGAATTCACTTAAAGAAGAAGGTGCCGGGTTTGGACATGATACAAACAGGATCACTTTAATCGACCGGAACAATATTATTGATAAATTTGAGTTGAAATCAAAGGATGAGGCAGCGAGAGATATTCTAAAAAAAGTTGTTTCAATGATTCGATAATCTGACGGGATGAAGATATTGCACTCTCTGAGATATTATCTGACTGTACTCCTGGTTATTCTTCCATTAACCATTAAATCACAGGAGCTTAACTGTAATGTTCAGATCTCTGCCCAGATGATCCAGGGTTCAAACAGGGAGATTTTTGAGAACATGCAGAGAGATATCTATGATTTTATGAATAATACAATCTGGACTAACAATGTGTTCAGTTATTCGGAAAGAATAGATTGCAATATCCTGATCAACCTGACAGATCAGCTATCGGGAGATGAATTCAAGGGAACGATTCAGATACAACTTCGTCGCCCCGTGTTCAATACAACTTATAATTCCACAATACTGAATTTTGTGGATAATAACTTCCAGTTCAGGTATGTAGAGTTCCAGACCCTGGAATTTGACCCAACTACCCACCGCTATAATCTGATCTCTGTACTGGCTTATTATACCTATATGATCCTCGGATTTGATTATGATACCTTCTCTCCTTTGGGAGGAACAGAGTTCTTCCAGATTGCTGAAAAAATTGTAACAAATGCTCAGAATGCCCCTGAAGCAGGATGGAAACCATTTGACGGATCAAGAAACAGAAACAGATACTGGCTGGTTAAGAATGTCCTGAACAAGGAATATGAGAATGTAAGATTGTTTAATTATGAATATTACATGAGGGGGCTTGATATGATGGAATCGAAGATTGGCGAAGCAAGAATGAATATTTCAGAGAGTCTCAAGCTGCTTCAGGAGGTTTACAGGAAACGTCCCGATCCTTACATGTATCTTCTCCAGATTGTTCTGGATGCCAAATCAGATGAGTTGATTAATATTTATACGGGTGCCTACCCCGAGGAGAAAGGAAGGGTACTTCAGTTACTCAATGAAATTGACCCGGCAAATAAGGCAAAATATGAAAAAATGAATACTGCTTCCTCACAATAGATACATAATGCTCGCTAAATTATTTGTACAAAACTATGCTCTTATAAAGGAACTCGATCTTGACCTTGAGGACGGACTGACAATTATTACCGGTGAAACAGGAGCAGGTAAATCAATCCTTTTAGGGGCTCTTTCACTTATCCTTGGTTCAAGGGCCGATTCTTCGGTACTTCTTGAAAAGGATGAGAAATGTATTGTTGAAGGAACTTTCAGGATTGAAGATTATGACCTTAAGGAATTCTTTCAGGCAAATGAGCTCGATTATGAACCTGTCACCACGATTCGAAGAGAAATTAATACGGCAGGGAAATCGAGGGCATTCATAAATGACACTCCTGTTACACTGGGTGTTCTGAAAGAGATTGGCGAACGCCTGATTGACATTCATTCGCAGCATCAGACCCTTATGCTTCATGATAATTCATTTCAGCTAAGTGTACTCGATTCATTTGCAGGAAGTTCAAAATTATTACAGAACTACAGGGTTTCATACTCAAATTTCAGGAAACTTAAGAAGGAACATACTCAGCTTAAAGAGAGCTACGAAAAGATAAAAGCTGATATTGAGTATTTTGAGCATCAGATAAAACAGATAAAAGATGCCGGATTCAGGCAGGGAGAACAGGAAGAGATCGAAGCAGAACAGGAGATGCTTGATCATGCCGAGGAGATAAAACTTGCTCTGAGCAGTTCATCAATGCTGTTATCCTCAGATGAATCATCAGTTCTTGCCTTGCTCAGAGAAGTAAAAGCGAGTATAACAAAAATACGGAGCTTTCTTCCCGAAGCTGAAAGCTTTTTTTCAAGAACTGAATCGGCACTTATTGAGCTTGATGATCTTGCATCTGAAATTGATAAACTGTCTTCTTCTGTTGAGGCTGATCCTAAACGGCTTGCTCTGATAAATGAACGGCTTGACCTGATCTACTCTCTCTGTCAGAAGCACAGAGTATCATCACTTAATGAGCTTTTAATCAAGGAGAGGGAGCTGCAGGAGCATCTTAAAACTCTTGTCTCCAGTGACGAAAGGCTGGCGGAGCTTGAGTCGTTACTTAGCATTGAGGAAAAAATGCTGACAGCCGTTTCAGAAGAAATTTCAGAAAAGCGACAGGCTGTCCTTCCGGAGGTGGAAAAAAAGATTACCGATTTACTGAAGCAGCTGGGAATGTCTAACGCAAGATTCAGGATCGACTTTGCCAAAGGAATGGAATTCAGACCTTCGGGAATTGATACCGCTGAGTTTCTTTTCTCAGCCAATAAGCAGATTGCACCGGAGAACCTTGCAAAGATTGCCTCAGGAGGAGAACTTTCGAGGGTGATGCTGAGTCTGAAATCATTACTTTCACGGAATAATAACCTTCCTACAATCATTTTCGATGAGATCGATTCGGGAGTTTCAGGTGAAGTTGCTGACAAGGTGGGACAGATACTCTCAGGAATGGGAAAATACATGCAGGTGGTGAATATAACACACCTTCCACAGGTGGCTTCCAGGGGTACAAAACACTATCATGTTTATAAAGATGATACAAAAGATTCAACAATTACCAGGGTTCGGTTGTTATCTGCTGATGAACGTGTTCTGGAATTAGCCAGATTACTTAGCGGCAGTGAGGTTACAGAGACTGCAATGAAGAATGCCCGGGAACTTCTGAAAGCCGCAATTAATTAATATCCAATAAAACTGAAATGAAAGAAGGACTATTAAAAGGTAAAAAAGGTATCATTTTCGGTGCCCTTAACGAAATGTCTATTGCATGGCAGGTTGCCCTTAAGGCTCACAATGAGGGGGCAGAACTTGTTCTTACCAATTCACCTGTTGCACTGAGACTCGGTACTATCGGCGAGCTGGCTAAGATAACAGGGAGTAAGGTTATCGCAGCAGATGCAACAAAGATGGAGGATATAGAAAACCTTCTTTCTGAAAGTATGAAGATTTTCGGAGGAAAGTTTGATTTTATTCTCCATTCAATAGGTATGTCGCCTAATGTCAGAAAGGACATTCCTTATGAGCAGACAAGCTATGAGAACATGCTGAAGACATTTGATATTTCAGCACTTAGTTTTCACAGGGTTCTTCAAACTTCTTACAAGCTTGATGCCATAAAAGAATGGGGATCAGTTGTTGCCCTTTCGTATGTTGCTGCCCAGAGAACTCTTTCGGGATACAACGATATGGGCGATGCCAAAGCTCTGCTTGAGTCAATTGCAAGAAG
>CALMJY010000082.1 GCA_937864815.1 uncultured Bacteroidota bacterium | reverse complement strand
GAAGCCGGAAGCCGGAAGCCGGAAGCCGGAAGCCGGAAGCCGGAAGCCGGAAGAAATATAACTACTACTTATTTATTTGTTCTGCTTCATAATCCATTTTCCTGCATGGAATCCGACTGGTACAGGTTTTGTACTGCTTAGATCCTCAAGCTTTATTATTACATGAGGTAAGATATATAAATGACTTATATCCTTTTTGTTATGTTGTGTGTATGAGTCCATTATTATTAAAGCTCCGGGCTCCACGAAATTTCTAAGTGCCGGTGACTCACAGATAACCGGAGTTCCGAACGGTATTGATTCAAAGATCTTATTAAAGGCTGTTAGAAGTGAGCTATCCCATACTTTTGCAAAGTATACCTTATCAGCACCAGCCTTCAGCATCCTTGAAGTATCCTTATTACTTTCCATGCTGGTTTCGGTATAAATTGAATACCCTGTACCTTCATTAAATAAAACAAGGCCATCTGTTGTTTCATGAAAGTGGGGGGTGATCTTGATTGCAGTTATTTTCAATTCCGGAAAACTCTCAATTATCCTGCAGGCCATTGACGTTTTGCCTGATTTATTGCCTGTTCCGGCAATTATAAGCAGATTTGGTACTTTCATAAATTAAAAAACTCTGTGTTGCTTCTGTTAATCAGAGACAACTTTGTGTAAAAATATTTTCTACACAAAGTTGCTCAGAATACTACTGAATTCACAGAGTTCTTATAAGTATAAAAAGGGATTATTCTTTTGAAAGGTCAATTATCATCTGAATAATTTTCTGATTATCAGATTCAGGAATTTTACCTACAAAAAGTGCTCTGCATATCCGGTTTTTGTCAAGAATTACAACTGTATAGTTATCTTCCGGCATGCCCCAAAGCTGCTGAAGCTTGGCATCATAATCAAAAAGGATAGTTGTATTAAACTTCTTTGCTTTGTTACCGGCAATGGTGCGGATCAATCCATTGGGTTTCCAGGTTGATTTGCAATCTACAATACCAATTCCTTTAAAATTGTCCCGGCTCAAACGTTTTTCGACATCTATTGTTTTATTTACAGCCTCGTTGAATGGTTCATTTAGTTCAGATTCATCAGGATCAACATAGTTTACCTGCATCACTTTCCCGGTCCAGGAAGCCATTGTAAATTCTTTCTTTTCAGAATCAGTAAACATCCAGTCAGGAGCTTTCATTCCTACAGCCAGCTTCACATTCTCTTGTGAAAATATACCCGGAACAGCAAATAAACTGATAACGAGCATGATGATCATTTTTTTCATAAATCTGATTTTAAAGTTTAAGCCGAATATATGAATTTTTTTATCATTAATTAATTTTTGCAGAATTAAACATTTATCCGGGCAACAATATTACTTTTGCGGTCTGATTAAGAGGTATGCAGAGAATTCGAAATATAGCAATAATTGCACATGTTGACCATGGCAAGACTACGCTGGTAGACAGGATAATCCAGGAATGTAAGGTACTGGATCAGCGAAAGGATGCCGGTGAACTGATTCTTGACAGTAATGACCTTGAACGTGAAAGAGGAATTACAATTCTTTCCAAGAATGTTTCAGTTAACTATAACGGAGTCAAGATCAACATCATAGATACGCCGGGACATGCCGATTTCGGAGGAGAGGTGGAGCGTGTTCTTAAAATGGCTGATGGTGTGCTACTTCTGGTAGATGCCCTTGAGGGACCGATGCCTCAGACAAGGTTTGTTCTTGGAAAAGCAATAGATCTTGGTCTGAAGCCCATTGTTGTGGTGAATAAAGTGGATAAGGAGAACTGCAGGCCTGATGAAGTACAGCAGGATGTTTACGAACTTATGTTCAACCTTGACGCATCTGATGATCAGTTAAATTTTGAAACAGTCTTTGGATCTTCAAAACATGGCTGGATGAGCGGTGACTGGAGAAAACCGGAGACAAATATTAAATTCCTGTTAGATACAATTCTAAAGGAAATTCCTGAACCTGTGTATGTTCCCGGAACTGTACAGATGCAGGTCGCCTCTCTTGATTTTTCAAGCTATGTAGGACGTATAGCTATAGGTCGTGTTTTCAGGGGAGATATTAATGTTGGTTCCGATTATACGCTTTGCAAAAGAGACGGCAAGGTTAAAAAAGTAAGAGTAAAGGAATTATATGTTTTTGAGGGACTTGGCAGGGTAAAAACAGAATCTGTTCGCTGTGGTGACCTCTGTGCTGTAATTGGCCTTGAGGATTTCGAAATAGGAGATACCCTTGCAGACCTGCTTGCCCCTGAGGCACTAAAGAGAATTGAAGTTGATGAACCTACAATGAGTATGGTATTCACAATTAATAATTCACCTTTATTCGGAAAGGAGGGCAAGTTTGTAACTTCAAGGCATTTACGGACACGCCTGATACGTGAAACTGAAAAGAATCTGGCTCTGAAAGTCGAGGATACAAAATCAGAGGACACTTTCAACGTATTCGGCCGTGGAATACTTCATCTTTCAATTCTTATTGAGACCATGAGACGTGAAGGGTATGAATTCCAGGTTGGCAAGCCTCAGGTAATTTACAAGGATATAGATGGCGTAAAATCTGAACCATATGAGACTCTTACCATTGATGTTCTTCCTGATTATTCTGGCAAAGCAATAGAACTTGTTACTCAGAGAAAGGGCGAAATGATAGTAATAGAGCCTAAGGGAGATCTGATTCATATCGAATTTGATATTCCATCCCGCGGTTTAATTGGACTGAGGAATAACATGCTGACTGCGACAGCAGGTGAGGCAGTGATGCATCACAGGTTTCGGGCTTACGACAGATATAAAGGTGACGAACTGCTTCCTAAACAGAATGGTTCTCTTATCTCTCTGGACATGGGTATGGCAACAGGCTATGCCATAGATCGTCTGCAGGACAGAGGTCGTTTTTATATTGATCCGGGAGAACAGGTATATCGTGGTCAGGTAATTGGTGAACATACCAGGCAGGGTGATCTTGAAGTGAATATTGTAAAGGGTAAGAAACTTACTAATATGAGAGCTTCAGGATCGGATGAAGGCCTGCGTATTGCACCAAAACTAAAGTTCTCTCTCGAGGAAGCCATGGAGCAGATAAAGGATGATGAATACCTGGAAATCACCCCGTTAAATCTGAGAATGAGAAAGGTGCCTTCGTATAAATTTGCCTAATCTTTTAACGTTTCCAGAATTTCTCAATTTCCTCAAGAGATTTGCCTTTTGTCTCCGGAATGAATTTCCATACAAAACCAATAGCGAGTAAGCACATTATTCCATAGATCCAGTATGAAAATCCGTGATTGAATTTTTCAGTCAGCCACAGATTGTCATTCATCATAGGGAAAGTCCATGAAACTATTAAATTTGAGATCCAAAGTGTAGCTACCGGAATTGACATTGCACCACGTATGCTGTTTGGAAAGATCTCTGATAAAAGTACCCATGTAACAGGGCCCCAGCTCATTGCAAAGCCTGCAATGTAGAGTAACATAAAAGCAAGAGCAGCAAACCCTGTCTTCCCGGCATAAAATGAGAATCCTAATGAAAACATTGAGATTCCCATTATCATTGCACCTGTGATCATCAGCGGTTTTCTTCCGAAACGGTCCACGGTAAAAATTGCCACGATTGTGAACAGCATATTAATTATGCCAACAATGATGGTTTGCAGCATTGAAGTATCAGTACTTGCACCCATATTCCTGAAAATATTGGCTGCATAATACATAACAACGTTTATGCCTACAAACTGCTGAAAAACTGAAAGGAGAGTACCTAAAAGTATTACACGAAATCCGAATGAAAGCCAGGGAGCATTCTTCTCATGGAGTGTTGATTCTATTTCTGACTGGAGCTCTGTTGCGTTCCGGGGGCCTGAAATTTTCACAATAGTTTCAAGAGCTTCAAGTCTCCTGTTTCTTATCATAAGATAGCGCGGTGTTTCAGGGATAAAAAGCAGAAGGATCAGGAAGAGGATTGAGGGGATAACTCCGGAAAAGAACATCCAGCGCCAGCCATGAGTAATCAGCCAATCTTCATTTCCGCTTCTTGCAATAAGGTAATTGATGAAATAGATTATCACCATTCCTGAAATAATTGCGAACTGGTTCCACGAAACCAGTTTCCCCCGTATAGAAGCCGGGGCAATTTCAGCAATATACATCGGCGACAGGATGGAGGCAAGTCCAATGCCAATTCCACCCAAAATCCTGTAAATCATAAAAGAAAATACATCGAGAGTACCAAAAACATTAAGATACTCGGGTTGCCAGGCTCCGACAGCAGAAATCGTCAGAAAGAAAGCGGTTAAAATTAAACCCCTTTTTCTGCCAAGTGATTTTGCAATGAACCCTGACATAGCAGCACCTATGATACATCCAACAAGTGCACTCGATACTACAAACCCTTTAACCGAATCAGCAATTTCTTTAATGGCAGTTGCATCTGTCTGAGCAGGTACATGTGCTCCCAGATATCTGATTAAAAAGAAAATAAGAGGAATTAGAATAAGAGTACTTGAAATTACTCCCTTACGAAGGCCAAGCATTCTGAGCAATTGTCCTGTTACAACAGAATAGATCAATAAAAAGACTGTTGAAACAAGTAATCTGTATTGTGTAATCAGTGACACTGTATAATTGTAATCAGATGGATTAGCGGCTTTTACAATATAAAGATCTACCAGCGATTTTTCAGCACCATTTACAACAGCTGTATCAAAGCCAAAAAGAAATCCACCAAGAGTAGCAACAAGCGTTATCCTTGTTAGGTAATTAGTATTCATTCAGAAAATCATTAAGTGGTTTCATCGCTTTAAATACTGTAGATGAATACTTTAGGCAATCATTTGCAAGTACTTGCTTATCATTTATTTCCTGTATTGCCAGGTAGCTTTTATGTTTTATGAGGTCAATATATTTGTGATCAGGAGAAAAACCTTTGGGAGCTTTTTTCAGTTTTTCACCTTCAAGCTGAAAAAAATGTTTTTTAAACTGGGGATTGTTAATAATTGCCAGGAATCTTTCAGGTTCATCATCAATTTTTTCCCTGATGGCCATCAGCCATGGAGCCGGAGGAATATATGCCCCGCCTGCAAGCATACTTTTTCCGGGCTCTATGTGAAAATAGTATCCTGCATATTTGTCCCCGTTCTTTTTACCACCTTTAACAATAAAAGCGCCCATATTTGTTTTATAGGGAGATTTGTCATTCGAGAATCTAACATCCCGATTTATCCTGAATATACAGTTTTTAGCTTCAAGCCCTTTTATAACAGGGTCAAATTCAATAATTTCATTAATCAGAATCTGGACAAATGATTCAAAGTTTGACTTTGCTGCAAGATATTCCGACCTGTGGAGATCAAACCATTCCTTATTATTATTACGGGCAAGCTTCTGGAGGAAATCCAGTGTTGGCTTCTCAATCTTTTCCATTCTGTTTTGATTTTGTTTTGATTTTCAATAGATTATTGAACAATTCAATTTTGATAATATCAAATATAATAAAGATATGAATTGACCTTTGAAAGTTAATGGGAATATAATTACACCTGACTTTTAATATGAAAAAATTAAAGAAGAGTGAGGTACAATTTGTAATTTATTTGTAAATTAATTATTAAAAAGTGATCAGTTTCTAATCAAAAATTCTAACCATGAGTAAATTCGACAAATTCTGCCAGAGCTGCGGGATGCCTATGGAGAAGGATCCCGAAAAAGGAGGGACAAATGCAGACGGTTCAAAATCAGTAAAATACTGCAGCTATTGTTACCAGTCAGGTTCCTTTAAAGACAATTTTTCCAAACCCTCAGAAATGGTATCCTTTGTAAAGGATAAACTGAAAGAGATGGGATACGGACCAATAAAAAGATGGTTTTATACCAGCCATATCAGTCAACTGGAAAGATGGAAAGTTCAAAAAATGAGGTAAATTTGAACATTCAAAAGAATGTCCTCAAATGATTGAATCCAAAGTTGGTTTTATTTCACCAAAGGTATTGATACTATTCCTTGTCATTTGCCTTTTGTTTCCAACCTGCAAATCTTACAATGATCTGGAAGAAGTTCAGACTCTTGTTGATATATTATCAGCAAGGTGGGTACCTGATGAACGCGAAGGTATTGCCGAAATAACTGTTTCAAAGCGTGGAGAATCTGTTCTTATTAATGGTGAAACAGACTGTCAACATCTTAAAATACAAGTAATTGATTCGATATTTGCGAGAGGATATAAGGTGATTGACAGTTTACTGTTATTACCAGGAAACGATGTAGGGGACTATAAGTACGGAATAGTTACATTGAGTGTAGTAAATATGCGTCTCACACCTGGACATAGCTCAGAACTTGTTTCACAGGCAATTATGGGGACTCCGGTTAAGATTCTGAAGAATGATGGTTACTGGCTGCTTGTTCAGACTCCCGACAACTATATTGCGTGGAGTGAGAAAGGATCGTTTCAGCTTATGACAGATTCAGAGTTTATTGAATGGAAAAATGCCAGTAAAGTTATCTATATTGATAATTCAGGTTGGATATTTGAAAGCCTTGATAAAAAGGCTGTTATAAGCGATATAGTATCTGGATCAATTCTAAAATCAGGAGGAAAGAAAGGTACTCATGAAATGGTAATTCTGCCCGATGGACGTGCAGGTTTTGTAAGTAGCAATTCTTTAATCGAATATAGCAACTGGGCTAATAGTATTGTGGCAGATGGGAGAGAGGTATGCAGGTATGCTGAATCATTAATGGGTGTTCCTTATCTTTGGGGTGGTTCATCATCAAAAGGAGTTGATTGCAGCGGATTTGTAAAGACAGTATATTTCATGAACGGAATTATTCTGTCCAGGGATGCCTCGTTGCAGGCATTACATGGACAATCGGTTGATATATCAGGAGGATGGGACAAACTTCAGGCCGGGGACTTAATGTTTTTTGGCTCTATCAGGAACTCAAAACCAAGGATTACTCATGTGGCAATCTATAAAGGAGACAGTGAATTCATACATTCAGCAACCAGAGTGATGGTAAATAGCCTTGATTCAACCAGGTCAAATTACAGCAGTTACAGGAAAAATACATTTCTTTCGGCAAGAAGGATATGCGGATCGGTTGGTAATCATGGAATTACAGCAGTAAAAGTTCATGATTGGTATTGATTAATACTTATTAATAGATGGCAAGCAGACGAGACTTTCTAAAAAATTGTGGCATAATGGCAGGAGCAGCAGGTTTTTCATATGTCGGACTAAATAATCAGGAAATTCCCGGCAATCTGGGGAAAAAAGCAAGCAGGCAGGGACTGGTTTTAAGATTCAAACCATATGAACTGGAGTTAAGGCATGTTTTTACAATAGCAACAAGTTCCAGAAAAACGACACCTGTCATGCTTACTGAAATAGAATATGATGGTGTGACTGGTTATGGTGAAGCATCTATGCCACCGTATCTTGGTGAAAGTCATGAGACTGTGCATAATTTTCTGAGTAAGGTTAATCTGGCTCAGTTCAATAATCCTTTCCTGATGGAGGAGATACTTGACTATGTTGAGCAGATTGCTCCGGGAAACTATGCTGCCAAGGCATCTGTTGACATTGCTTTGCATGATCTTACCGGAAAGATGTTGAAACAGCCGTGGTTCAGGATCTGGGGACTTAATCCGGAAAAAGCTCCATTTACTTCATTTACAATAGGTATGGACACTCCTGAGGTGGTCAGGAAGAAGGTTGAGGAAGCATCTCCTTATAAGATATTGAAGGTTAAGCTTGGTATGGACAATGATAAAGAGATGATTGAGACCATAAGAAGTGTCTCAAAAACACCATTATGTGTAGATGTTAACCAGGGCTGGAAAGAAAGAAAAATGGCTCTTGACATGATATACTGGCTTAAGGATAAAGGAGTTGTTTTTATTGAACAGCCAATGCCAAAAAATATGGTTGATGATATTGCCTGGCTCACTCAAAACAGTCCGCTACCGGTCATTGCTGATGAATCAGTACAGACTTTTCAGGATGTGAAAAAGGTATTAGGGGTATATAGTGGTATAAATATAAAACTGATGAAATGCGGTGGTATGCGGTCGGCTTTCAGAATGGTGAACACTGCCAGGGCATTAAATTTGAAAGTTATGATAGGATGTATGACTGAAACATCCTGTGCAGTTTCAGCTGCAGCTCAGCTTTCGCCAATGGTTGACTGGGCAGATCTGGATGGGAACCTTCTGATCTCAAATGATATCTATGACGGAGTGACTGTTGAGGGAGGAAAGCTCATGCTTCCGGAAAGGCCTGGAATTGGGATTGTCAGAAAGGTTTAATCCTGATCTTAAAAGCCTATAATTAATATTATGTCAAATAGACAATATAGAATTTAATTTTCATTTATATAAAATTGATCTTCTTCTCTCCCCCGGAAAAGAGCAAAAAAAAAGAGGGATCATCTGATCCCCCCTTATTATAGTATCAATATCGTCTTCTCTACTTACCTTCAGCTGCCTCAAGTTTAGCTTTGATTGCATTATACTTGTCAGTCTGTTTCATTCTGTAGTAAAGTTCCTGGAGGCTTCTCATAGTGTAAACATCTGTTGAATTCAGCTGATGAGCTTTCTCCATATAAGGAAGAGCTTTTGCATAAATAGCATTGGCCTTATCAACTGCATCACTGTATTTTTTCACATCCATAATTTCATTGGCTGCTTTGAACATTTCAGCTGCTTTGTTAATATAGGCTGCTCCTATTCCATACTGTGTATCGAAAACTTCACCATTCAGATCTATTGATTTTTGAAGTTCAACTATAGCTGCATCATAATTCTCCTCATTCAGATATATAATACCTGCAGCAAAATATAATGTATAATTTGATGGATCATCCTTCTTGGCAACCTCTATATATTTCTGAGCTTCAGCGTTTTTACCGCTCTTTATATATAGGTCAATCAACTGAAGTGTAATGGTTTTATCATCAGGAAAAAGCTTGGGAAGTTCAACAAGGGTAGCTTCTGCCTTTGCGGTATCCCCCTTACCAAGATTTGCTTCATAAATCTGATAATATGGTGTAATACCCATATACTTCATATCAGCACATCTCTGAAAATACTGGATAGCAACATCATAATTCTGTGAGTTTGATGCTGCCAGACCGGCATTATAGTACATACCTGTGTCAATTGCACCTACATAAAGATCACCTTCAGATATCTCAATCTGAGTCTGGAATGATTTTAGAGATCCTTTAAAGTCTTTTGCTTCAAACTGCATGCTTCCCTGATTGTACAGATCTGATGCGAGCTGACTATAGGTCATTGTTGTCAGGAGTTTCTTTTTGATCTGTCCCTTTGGATCAAGTTCCATAGCCTTCTGATATGCTGTATATGCTTCAGCCAGGGGATCCTGATAAAATTCCTTGAATTTTGGATTGTCAGATTCCCATGAAGACTGAGCAAGTCTTCCTTTTGCATAAAAAGTATTAGCCCAGTTTGATGATTTTTCATCCAGAAGTGCCTGATCTATAGCTTCTTTTGCTTTGTCAAGCTGACCCTGGTCAATATAACTGAGTGCGCTTGTTACTTTCCCTTTCTGGGACATTGCTCCGATTGTGATACTTAAAACTGCTAAAAGCAGAATGAACTTTTTCATGATTATAATTTTAAAATGAATTTCTTAAAAAATTTCCCAAATGTATAATATTACTTTTTAAACATCAAATTCTTTGCCATTTTCCTGTCCATTTGTTTCACTTTCTTCTGAAGCATCCATATTCTGGACATTATCATCTTCATTAACAAGTACACATGCGACAGATGCTATGATATCATTTTCCTTAAGGTTTATAAGTCGGACACCCTGTGTCGCCCTTCCCATAACCCTTAGTGCCGAAACGGGAGATCTGAGAATATTTCCAAACTGAGTGATAATCATAAGATCATGATTATCAGTTACATCCTTTAAAGCAATCAGTGATCCTGTTTTTTCTGTAATATTAATTGTTTTAACTCCCTTTCCTCCGCGGTTTGTAATCCTGTACTCATCAATATCTGATCTTTTACCATATCCTTTCTCGGAAACAACAAGTATTTCCTTTTCCTTTCCTTCGACTGTTATCATACCGATAACAAAATCTGAATCTTCATTTGCCAGGCGTATTCCCCTGACACCAGAGGCTGTACGACCCATCGGTCTGACAGAAGATTCAGGGAAACGGATTGCCCTTCCTGACCTGATCGCAAGCATTATATGATGTTTACCGTTTGTCATTCTGGCTTCCAGCAGGTCATCTCCTTCCCTAACGGTGATTGCATTCACTCCGTTTACACGTGGTCTTGAATATGCCTCAAGTGAAGTTTTCTTTATTACTCCCTTTGTAGTACAAAGGACTATAAAGTTGTTATTGATGTATTCTTCATCATTCAGATTTTTTACATTTATAAATGCCCTTACACTGTCGTTAGGTTCAATATTTATTAGATTTTGCATAGCTCTTCCTTTGGAAGTCCTTGATCCTTCAGGAATTGCATATACTTTAAGCCAGTAGCACTTGCCGTTCCTGGTAAAGAACAGCATGGTATTATGCATAGTGGCTATGTATAAGTGTTCTATAAAATCTTCATCTCTTGTAGTACCTCCCTTTGCCCCGGTACCTCCTCTGGCCTGGCTCCTGAATTCAGTAAGCGGGGTTCTCTTTATATATCCCATATGAGAGATTGTAATTACCATCTCTTCATCAGCATAGAAATCTTCAGGATTAAATTCTTCGGCATTCGGAACAATTTCTGTGCGTCTTTTATCGCCATATTTCTCTCTTATCTCAAGAAGCTCGTCTTTTATTATCTTCATCTGGAGATCGATGCTGGCAAGAACACTTTTCAGATATTCGATAAGTGCCATCACTTCAGCATACTCTGCTCTCAGTTTTTCCTGTTCAAGTCCGGTGAGCTGTCGCAACCTCATTTCAACAATTGCCCTTGACTGTATTTCTGAAAGTCCGAATCTCTCCATCAGCCTTTCCCTTGCAATGTCAGGAGTCTGGGAAGATTTGATTATGGCAATTACTTCATCAATATTATCACTTGCAATGATAAGTCCCTCAAGTATATGTGCCCGTTTTTCAGCCTGTTCAAGATCGTATTTGGTTCTCCTGATAACTATTTCATGGCGGTGTTTAACGAAATAATGTATCAGATCTTTTGTATTCAGTGTCTTCGGACGCCCTTTGACAAGTGCTATATTATTAACACTGAATGAAGTTTGTAATGAGCTGAATTTGTACAGGTTATTCAGGACCACACTGGCGCTGGAATCCTTTTTGAGGATAATCACTATGCGCATTCCATTTCTGTCTGATTCATCATTTATATATGAAATACCATCAAGCTTCTTCTCATTGATAAGATCAGCAATCTTTCTTATCATCTCAGCTTTATTAACCATATAAGGTATCTCATTCACAATGATACATTCCCTGCCTGAGTGTGTTAATTCAATCTCAGTTTTAGCCCTGACAACAATTCTCCCTCTTCCTGTTTCAAGAGCATCCCTGATGCCCTGGCTGCCGTAGATAATACCTCCTGTTGGAAAATCAGGACCCTTGATGAAATGCAGCAATTCATCTGTTGTTATATTATTATTATCTATATATGCAATTGTTGCATCAATTATTTCAGTAAGATTATGAGGAGGCATATTTGTAGCCATACCCACTGCAATTCCTGAAGCTCCGTTAACCAGCAGGTTAGGAATACGTGTTGGCAGGATCGTCGGTTCGGACAGTGAGTCATCAAAATTAGGCTGAAAGTCAACAGTATTTTTATCAATATCAGCCAGGGTTTCTTCTGCAATCTTTTTTAATCTGGCTTCAGTATATCGCATTGCAGCAGGACTATCTCCATCAACTGATCCGAAGTTACCCTGTCCGTCAACAAGGGGGTATCTAAGCGACCATTCCTGGGCCATCCTGACCATGGCTTCATAAACTGATGAGTCACCGTGCGGGTGGTATTTACCAAGCACCTCTCCTACTATTCTTGCACTCTTTTTATATGGCTTGTTTGACTGTACGCCAAGTTCTGACATTCCGAAAAGTACCCTTCTGTGGACAGGTTTGAGTCCGTCTCTTACATCAGGCAATGCTCTCGACACAATAACTGACATCGAATAATCGATGTAAGCCGATTTCATCTCCTCCTCGATATTCACCTTTATGATTCTCTCTTGATCCGACATAACAGATTATTAATTAAGTATTTATAAACTAATCTCCTCCCTGGAGATTCGAAATACGAAAATAGTTATAATTTGGCTATTATTGGCCTATAAAATCAGTGAATTTTTAACAACAATTGTTCATAAATGGGCATGGAAATTGCCATATAGATGTAAGCCATGATTTACCTTTGAAAATCGGGGGAAATATGGTTTTGTCAGACTGGTTACTGACAGAATGTCGTAATTTTATAAAAAATTGGAGACTACAAAATGGATTCACAATTTTCGCAGAGAGTAAAAGACATACTGGGATATTCCAAGGAAGAAGCAATCAGACTTGGTAACAGCCATATAAGTCCTGAACATCTTTTCCTCGGGATTCTGAGGGATGGTGAGAGTGTTGCGATAGAAATACTTATCAATCAGGGTATTGATTTAATGGTTTTAAAAGGATCTCTTGAGAAGAGTATAAAAGTCGATAATCCGATACCTGTTACAGATCAAGAAGTTATACCTTTATTAAGGAGCACTGAACGAATACTTAAACTTGTATACCTGGAAGCTAAATCGCTAAAAAGTCCTACAATAGATACTGAACATCTTCTTCTGGCAATACTGAAGGATGAAAATGCCCTTGTAACAAGGTTTCTTACGGAGCTTGATGTTACATACCAGTCGGTAAGACGGGTGGTGGAAACCGATACCCCAAGTGCACGGGCTGATTTTCCAAGAGATGAAGATGATGAAGGCCAGGGACTCGGATCGTCCGGAAAAGGCCAGTCATCATCCTCTGCCTCAGCGAAATCATCTTCTGATACTCCGGTTCTCGATAACTTTGGAATAGACCTGACAAAAGCGGCTGAGGAAGGCAGACTTGATCCGGTTGTTGGAAGAGAAAGAGAAATCGAGAGGCTGGCTCAGATTCTTTCGAGAAGGAAAAAGAATAATCCGGTTCTGATTGGTGAACCTGGCGTAGGTAAATCAGCTATTGCTGAGGGACTTGCATTAAGAATTATAAAAAAGAATGTATCCAGGGTCCTTTTCAATAAAAGAGTCGTTGCTCTCGACCTGGCTTCTATAGTTGCAGGTACCAAGTACCGTGGTCAGTTTGAAGAAAGAATGAAGGCAATCCTGAATGAGCTCTCGAAGAATGATAATATCATACTCTTTATTGATGAGATTCACACAATTGTGGGAGCCGGCGGTGCAACAGGTTCACTTGATGCTGCAAATATGCTGAAGCCTGCACTGGCCCGTGGTGAGATTCAATGCATAGGTGCCACAACTCTGGATGAATACAGACAGCATATTGAAAAAGACGGTGCCCTGGAACGCCGTTTCCAGAAGGTAATAGTTGAACCTACTTCGATTGAAGAGACTATTCATATTTTGCATAATATCAAGGAAAGGTATGAAGAGCATCACAATGTAAATTATACTGATGATGCCATTGAAGCTTGTGTAAAACTTACCAACAGGTATATCTCCGACAGACATCTCCCTGATAAAGCAATTGATGCGCTTGATGAATCAGGTTCACGTGTACATATTTCAAATATTGTTGTTCCTGAAAGGATTCTTATTCTTGAGAAGCAACTGGAGGAAACAAAAAAAGAGAAAATGACTGCCGTTAAAAACCAGAATTTTGAAAAAGCGGCAAGTTTCCGTGATCGTGAGAAAGATCTGATTGACATGATTGAAGTTGAAAAGAAAAAATGGGAAAAGGAACTTGCGGTTAATCGCGAAACGGTTGATGCTGAGAAAGTAGCAGAGGTTGTTGCCATGATGACAGGTGTTCCTGTACAGCGTATTGCCCAGACAGAAGGTACCAGGTTGTTACAGATGGGTGACGAATTGAAGGGAAGTGTGATTGGTCAGGATGAGGCAATACAGAAGGTTGTTAAGTCCATTCAGCGAAATCGTGCCGGTCTGAAGGATCCAAACAAACCAATCGGAACCTTCATTTTCCTGGGACCGACAGGTGTTGGCAAGACACAACTTGCAAAGGTCCTGGCCAAATTTCTTTTCGATACAACTGACAATCTCGTCAGAATAGATATGAGTGAGTACATGGAAAAATTTTCGGTATCACGGCTCGTTGGAGCTCCTCCCGGATATGTTGGATATGAGGAAGGCGGCCAGCTCACAGAGAAAGTGCGCCGAAAACCATATTCAGTTGTTCTGCTTGATGAGATTGAAAAGGCACATCCCGATGTCTTCCATATTATGCTTCAGGTACTTGATGAAGGACAACTTACCGATAGCCTTGGTCGCAGGGTAGATTTCAGGAATACCATTGTAATCCTGACATCTAATATAGGAACAAGGCAGATATCTGAGTTCGGACACGGAATAGGTTTTGACACACAGGCGAAGAAGGCTTCAAGGGATGAGCAGACAAAAAGTATACTTCAGAAAGCACTTCAAAAGACTTTTGCACCTGAGTTTCTTAACAGAATCGATGACGTCATAATGTTCAACTCCCTGAGCAAGGAAGATATCAATAAGATTATTGATCTTGAGCTTAAGGGCTTATATGACAGGGTTATGTCGCTTGGTTATACTCTTAAGATTGCAACAGCGGCCCGCGACTTTATAGCCGAGAAGGGATTTGATGCCAATTACGGTGCACGACCCCTTAAAAGGGCAATTCAGAAATACCTTGAAGATCCAATGGCTGAGGTTCTTATAAAGGCAACCCAGCAGGAAGGTGAAACAATATATGTTGGATTCAACAGCGCTAAATCGGAAATCAAAATAAAAATTCAGAAGAAAAAAGCGGAACTGACAGAAAACACTGAATCTGAGGAATAATATTATTGAAAGTTATATACGTCAGTCAGCTGGTTCACCGAAAAGGTCGAAATCAGTTGACTGATTTATTTTTATATAATAGAAGTTTCCGGGCAAAAGATTAAATTTAGCGGGAATAAGTATTTCCTGATCGACTTCCGGACTGTCATATTCAGACCTTCCTGCATAGTATTCTCCCTCCCTCCTGTCGATAATAACCTTTAGCATGCTGCCGACCAGCTTTTCGTTATTTTCAGCTGATATATTCTGCTGAATTTCCATGAGCTCTGCTACTCGTGATTCTTTTATTTCATCCGGTATATCATCATTATACTCATTGTATGAGTAGGTGTCCTCTTCATGTGAATACCTGAACACCCCAAGTCTGTCAAATCTGAAATCATTTACAAACTTTCTGAGTTCTGAAAAATCCTCCTCTGTTTCACCCGGATGTCCTGCAATAAGAGTTGTACGGATAACAGCTCCTGGTATTTCATTACGGAGCCTGTATAAAATATCCTCAGTTTCTTTGCGATTGTGAGATCTATTCATTAGTGCCAGCATTTTGTCAGTAATATGCTGGACAGGAATATCTATATATTTACAGACTCTGGGATTATCCCTTATTACAGGTATCAGTTCTGCAGGAAAATTGGCAGGATACAAATAATGCAGCCTGATCCATTCAAGTTTTTCAATTTTCAGGAGCTCTTTTACAAGTAACGGAAGAGATTGTTTCCTGTACAGATCGAGTCCATAATAGCTAAGGTCCTGTGCAATAAGAATTATTTCCTTTACACCTTTATCTGCCAGAAGTGATGCTTCATGGAATAACTCCTCCACAGGTCGTGATATGTAAGGACCTCTTATTCCGGGAATTGCACAAAATGCACAGGTTCTGTCACAGCCTTCAGCTATTTTAAGGTAGGCATAGTGTCCGGGGCCTGTAAGTGTTCTTTCAGACAGCAGATCATTATTCTGTCTGACACCCAGTTCATTTAAAATATCAGTCAGATTATTTACGCCGAAGTATTTTTTCACTTCCGGGATCTCGTGCTGCAAGGCATCCATGTATCTCTCAGATAAACAACCCATTACATACAGATTGTCTATTTTCCCGGATTTCTGTTCCTTTACATATTTCAGGATTGTATCGATGCTCTCTTCCTTTGCGTCATTTATAAAGCCGCATGTGTTCACAATAACTGTACCTGCAGATGTATCGGAAGAATCATATGCGATTTCAAATCCTCCAGCGCTGATCTGCTTTAGAAGTTTTTCAGAGTCAACGACATTTTTTGAGCAACCAAGTGTTACTATGTTTATTTTTTTATTTTTCACTGAAGAGGGAATCTACAAAATCGAAGCGATTGAAGATCAGAAGGTCATCAAGTTTTTCACCCACTCCTATATATTTCACGGGTATTTTAAACTGGTCTGATATACCAATAACCACTCCTCCCTTGGCAGTACCATCGAGCTTGGTGATAGCCAGAGCTGTTACATCAGTTGCTGCTGTAAACTGCCTGGCCTGTTCAAAGGCATTCTGTCCAGTAGATCCATCGAGGACCAGAAGAACTTCATGTGGTGCTTCAGTCACAACCTTTTCCATAACCCTTTTAATCTTTGAAAGCTCAGTCATGAGGTTAATCTTGTTGTGAAGCCGTCCGGCTGTATCAATAATCACTACATCCATGTCGGAGGCAACGGCTGAACGGAGTGTATCATAAGCTACTGAAGCGGGATCTGAACCCATTTGCTGCTTAATTATCGAAACGCCCACCCTGTCGGCCCAGATCTGGAGCTGATCTATTGCTGCTGCCCTGAAAGTATCGGCTGCCCCCACTATAACCTTTTTACCCGCAGATTTGAACTGGTAAGCCAGTTTTGCTATTGTTGTTGTTTTACCGGCTCCATTCACCCCAACAACCATAATTACATATGGTTTATGTTTTAGACCGGAAAAGAAATCCTGCTCAGTGCCTGACTGGTTCTTTTCGAGTAGTCCGGCAATTTCTTCTTTTAGTATAGAATTTAATTCACTTGTATTGAGGTATTTATCACGAGCTACCCGTTTTTCAATACGCTCAATTATGTTCAGAGTAGTGGCAACACCTACATCAGATGAAACCAATACCTCTTCCAGATTATCAAGTACTTCATCATCAACCTTCGATTTACCTGCAACAGCCCTTGATAATTTAATAAAAACACTCTCTTTGGTTTTCTCAAGACCTTTATCAAGACTCTCCTTTTTTTCCTTCCCAAGAAATCCGAATAAAGCCATTGCTAAGTTTTTATTTAATAAGGTGGTTAATTAAAAAAAAGGCTTCCTTCATTAAAGAAGAAAGCCATAAAATTTATTTTAAAATTCCAGTTTACTTCTTTGCGAAGAAATCTTTGATGTGATCATTATGAACAATCTCTTCCTTGAAAATATAAGCTCCTGTTTTGTCGGACTTTGACATTTTAATGCATTTTGTAAATGCTTTGCCTGTTCCTGTCTTTAGGGTTGCAACAACTTTCTTTGCCATGTTTTAAAAATTTACTTGATTTCTCTGTGAAGTGTATATTTCTTGAGAACCGGGTTATACTTCTTTCTTTCCATACGATCAGGAGTATTTTTCCTGTTCTTGGTAGTAATATATCTGGATGTGCCAGGCATACCGCTTTCCTTGTGCTCGGTACATTCAAGTATTACCTGCTGTCTGTTGCCTTTAGCCTTCTTTGCCATTTTCTATCCTTGTTTAATAATTCACTATATAACCTTTTTCCTTAGATTCCTTAAGGACACTTGCAAGACCATTCTTACTTATGGTGCGAATTCCTGCAGCCGAAACCTTAAGGGTAATCCATCTCTCTTCCTCCGGCAGATAATATTTCTTCACAAAAAGATTTGGATAGAATTTCCTCTTAGTCCTTCTTTTTGAGTGAGAAACGTTGTTTCCTACTATCGCTTTTTTTCCTGTAACCTGACAAATCTTTGACATTGATGTTTGTTTTACTTCTTAACTAACGTTTGTCCTTTTAAAATGAAGCGCAAAGAACGTGATTTTTATCTGATTAAACAAATATTTTATTCACTTTTTTTCAGAATCTGCCCTGCTCCTTCCCAGAAGGTGGGCTAATTAGCACATATTCAGTTGTATTGTAATAACTTACAAGGCATCTAAAGTGAAATAATCTGCTTTCGCAAAAGGTTTAATGCCGCCATTGAAAATCTTATTATATTGGTCTGCCTTTCTGTCCCAAAGACTCTTTTATCTGTAATTGTTCTCTTTTCCGATGAAACAGCCATACATAATGTGCCAACCGGTTTATATTCACTTCCTCCATCAGGACCTGCAATACCTGAGGTAGCAATGCAATAATCTGCCTGTAAGAGTTTCCTTGTTTCATCAGCCATATATTTTACGACTTCTTCACTTACAGCACCGTGATTTTTTATTATTTCATCAGGAACATTGAGTACAGTTGATTTAACAGAATTGGAGTAAGCTATAATGGATCCTTTGTAATATTCTGAACACCCGGGAATGCCAGTTATGAGATGTGCGATTTCGCCTCCGGTGCAGCTTTCAGCGGTGCAGACTGTTTGTTTTTTCTCCTTCAGAAGATCACCGATTACTTTCTCCAGAGGATCTTCATCTTCGCCGTATATGAATTCAGGTATAGTCCTGTACAGAATTTCAACCTGGGAGGACATCTGTTCCATAAGCATTTTATGGTTATCTCCCTTTCCTGTCAGTCTTAATTTTATTACACCTGATGAAGGCAGGTATGCCAGTTTAATATTTGACGGAAGGCCTTTTTCAAAGTCAGTAAGAATTTCTGCGAGCTTAGCTTCAAATGTTCCATAAGTCATTATATTTCTGTGCAATATAATCTGTGAAGTAAAGCGTCTGTTTAGTTCAGGTAAGACATGTTCTGTCATCAGATATTTCATTTCAGAAGGAACACCGGGCATTGAAATATAGATTGTTCCGTCCTTTTCAAACCACATACCTGGTGCAGTTCCCCTGGCATTTGTGAGTACTTTACAGCATTCAGGAACAAGTGATTGTCTTCTGTTGTTTTCATTCATCGGGTTATTCCTGCGTCTCATCATTTCTTCAATCATGCTTTTCACCTGAGAATTTTCGACAAGCCTGGTATTAAAGAATTCACAGAGCACAGGTTTTGTAATGTCATCACTTGTTGGTCCAAGACCGCCGGTAATCAAAACTACATCAGCCTTGCCGGTAATTTCCTTCAGGGCATATATGATATCTTCCTTTGCGTCATGCACTGAAATAATTGTAAAAACATCAAACCCCGACTTACTCAATTCCGCTCCTATCCATGCAGAATTTGTGTCAACTGTCTGACCTATAAGGATTTCATCTCCGATTGTTATTATTGCAGCCTTCATTCTGTCATTTATAATGCTTTGCAAAATTAATTTTTGTAAGTTCAACAAACAATTAATTATGAGAAATGAGCGATAAGAATAAAATCGAGATGGCTGAAAAGTTTGTTAAGGATAAGATGGCCAGGTATGATAGTGGTCACGATTGGTGGCATATAACAAGAGTAAGAAATCTTTCAGCTTACATCAATGAAAAGGAAAATCTCGAAGATCCTTTACTTGTGGACCTTGCAGCACTTTTTCATGATTTTGCAGATTCTAAATTCGAAAGCGGCAATCAGGCTGAGTCTGTTGAACAATTATCCATGTTTCTGGATGATAACGGTTTAGGTACATTCAGTTCAAGGATAATTAATATTGTTCAGGAGGTGTCATTCAGCAGCAGAAAAAAAGAACCCGGTGTGAAGAATGATCTTCTCAGGATAGTACAGGATGCTGACAGGCTGGATGCGATTGGTGCAATAGGAGTCGCCAGGGCTTTCAATTACGGAGGATACAGGAATAATATAATATATAGTCCGGTTGAAGGGGAAAACAGATATTCAACAATAAATCACTTTTATGAAAAGCTGCTTTTGCTGAGGGCCATGATGAATACAGAAACAGCAAGAATTCTGGCCCGTGAGAGACATGAATTTCTCGAACTTTTCCTGAAGCAATTCTATCTGGAATGGAATTGCGGTTCATTTTAACTTATTTTAATAGTAATAAGTGCCTGATAAACCAATTTCTGTCTAATTTGCATTGTATATTAAGGTATTTGCAGCGAATAAGATTTTTAATTGTAACTGCTTATTTATTAGTAAAATGAATTCGGAAGAGAAATCTGTGAAACCTCTCAGAAAAAACTGGTACCGGAATATTCAGTTTTGGCTTAAAAACAGGAAGCTGCCGGATAAAGTACTGTTGATACTACTGGGCATCGTTTCCACAATCTGGTTTTTTTGCCGTGTAATTCCAAAGCCGTCAAGAGCTGCATATCCTTGTGTCAGGGCTGTTGCTCCTTTCATGTCGGGATTTGTTATCTACCTGCTTTCTCTTGGCGGTATATCTCTGACAATCAGAAAATTCTCCGATAATATCCGAAAGCCATTTTCAGTTACAACTGTAATTCTGATATTTATTTTGTTTCTGTTTACCGGAATAAATATTTCCAGTGACACCTCTTTTGCTTCTTCCCAGGAAAAAGTTCTTAAAGGACCACAGGATGGTGCCAACACACCGTTTGGTAAGGCAAGAGGTATTAAACCCGGAGTTGTTGTCTGGGCATGGAATCCTGAGGCGACTAATGAAAACTGCAAAAACACTATTGAAAATTACGACTGGTTCTTCTCCCCTGCTAATACAGATAGCAAGGTTGTAGGCACAATGGTTTCAGATGCAATAATAAAGGTTGGCGGTAATAGTGACCTCCCGAAATCGTGGGATGCCCTTTTCAAACAGCATAATAAAACTGTTCATGGCAAGAAACGGGGATATACAGAAGGTGAAAAGGTTTTTATAAAGATAAATCAGGGTACTGCATCCTGGGCATTATCAAAGGAAGATCAGAATAACGGATATGCAGTTCCCAGGGAGATCAAACAAGGCCAGAGAAGAGGAAGGTTCACAGGAGCTACAGAGACTTCACCATATATTGTACTGGAATTACTCAGGGAACTGGTTAATAATGCCGGTGTCAGACAGGAAGATATATATGTCGGCGATCCCATTGCCCATATTTTTGGTCATAACTATGAAGCCTGGCATTCAGAATTTCCAAATGTGAAGTATATAGACAAATTTTCTGAACAGTTCAGCAGGACACTTATCAGACCGACAGAAAAAGAACTATTATTTTATTCAGATAAGAAGCAGGCTGATAAGCTGTTTGACATAATTGAACAGGCAAATTACATGATAAATGTTGCCAGTCTTAAGCCTCATGGTTCAGCCGGGATAAGCCTGACCTCGAAAAATCATTTCGGATCCCATACCAGGAGAAGTGCAAGTCACCTTCATTATGCACTTGTAGCACCGCTTTGGGAAGAATCCCCGCGCCAGGTTGGCAAGGCATCAAATGGCGGATACAGGAAGTACAGGGTACTGGTTGATCTTATGGGTAGTAAATATCTGGGTCAGAACACAATGCTTTTTATTGTCGACGGATTATATGGAGGTGGCTCAGATGAGACAAAAGGACCGGTAAAATATTACATGGCTCCATTCAACAATGACTGGAGCAATTCAATATTCATGTCACAGGATCAGGTTGCATTGGAGTCAGTTTGTTATGATTTCCTCAGGAGTGAGTGGAATGGTATAAATGAACATAATGCTGCAAATAGTGTATTTGAGGAAGGACCAAATATGTATGGTGTTGATGACCATCTTCATCAGGCAGCTGATTCCAGTAACTGGCCTGAGGGAATTGCCTATGATCCTGACAAAAGTGGAAGACCATTGAAAAGTCTTGGTGTACATGAGCACTGGAATAACATGGCAGATAAACAGTATTCAGGCAATCTGGGCCGAAAAGACGGAATTACACTTGTTTCAATACCCGATACTCTGGTAAAAAGAGGAATTTAGACATAAATACTCTTTATCAAAAGCTGCGTATAATAAAAAACCCTCCTTCGCTAAGGCTCCGGAGGGTGAGAGCGGGAAACGGGGGTCGAACCCGCGACCCTCAGCTTGGGAAGCTGATGCTCTACCACTGAGCTACTCCCGCATTATTTTCAAAACAACCCTCAGCTTGGGATCCGCCGGCTGGCGGACTACCACTGAGCTACTCCCGCATTAATATTTCGGATTTCGGATATACGATTTCGGATTTAATAAAACGAAATCCAGTTGCAAAAATAATGAAAATCTTCAATACTAAATCCGCAATCCGAAATCCGCAATCCGAAATCACCAGAGCCTCCAATGGGACTCGAACCCACGACCTGCTCATTACGAATGAGCTGCTCTACCAGCTGAGCTAAGGAGGCAATTAATGGCCAAATATAATAAAAAGCTATAGATGCTGTTCAAGCTTTTCCAGTCTGCTGAGTAAAGGTGGGTGCGAATAATGGAAGAACACATATACAGGATGAGGCATCATATTTGAAAGGTTTTTGACAGAAAGCTTTTTAAGTGCCGATGCAAGAATTTCAGGTTTATAATTTTCTTTCACAAATTTATCTGCTTCGAACTCGTTTTTCCTTGAATAAAAATTTGTTGTAAGTCCTATAATCAGGGAAAGCGGACTATAAAGTATGCCAAATACAATGAGGCCGAGATGAAAACTTGGTTTTTCTGATCCGAGTGCTTCCGAAAGCAGAGGGCTGTTTACCACAAGTGAAAAAAGAAACAGCATCAAGCCTGTCATTAAAACTGATAAGGCTATTGTCTGAAGAACATGTTTCTTCCTGTAATGTCCTATTTCATGTGCAAGAACTGCAACTATTTCTTCATCTGATAATTCCTGCTGCAGGGTATCGAATAAAACTATTCGTTTCTTAGGTCCGAATCCTGAAAAATAAGCATTTGCCTTTGTACTCCTTTTTGATCCGTCAATTACATATATATTCCTTAACCTGAACCCGGTCTTAACAGCAAATTCTTCAATCATTGTTCGCAGACTTCCATCCTTGAGAGGTACCTGTTTATTAAAAAGAGGAACAATGAGTTCAGAGTAAAACAGATTAATAAAAACTGTGAATGCTGTAATCAGTCCCCATGCATAAAGCCAGAACCTGTTACCTGCCATATAGTAAAACCAGGTTATAAGACCCAGAACAGGTATTCCGACAATAAGTGCTATAAACCATGATTTGAAGTGATCAGTTATAAACGTCCTGATACTCATGGTGTTAAATCCATATTTTTTCTCAATAACAAAATTATCATAATAACTGAATGGTATATTTATGATATCAGATGCTAATCCGATGATACCGTAAAAAAGAAGAGCTATTATGACCATATTTGAGCTGAATTCCCTCGCTATACTATCAATCAGGGCAAAACCGCCCAGAATTATCATAGCCAGGATAATAACAAGGTTAAATGATGCAGACCATAGTGAAAGTTGCTTATTTGCCTTTTCATATCTCTGTGATCTTTTGTAAGACTCATTATCACATATCCCGATAAGCTTTTCAGGAAGGGAATCAGACCACATTTTCGAATTCAGGTAGTCAAGGTATCTTTCTAAAATAAATCCCGTTACCGGAATTATTATTATCAGATAGAAAATGAAACTGTTCATTGACCGGATATAAAAAAAAGAAGCAGGGCGCCTGTTTAAAATAAGTGTGGAATAAATATGTCTCGCTGCATTTCCTCGTGCTAAAAGGATAGGCGCCCTGCGGTTTCGTAAAGATAATAAATATTTTTAAGTTAACATACCTCCGCAAACATGAATTGTTTGTCCGCTGACATATGATGACAGGTCAGAGGCAAGATATAAAGCTGTATTTGCCACATCCTCAGGAGTTCCTCCTCTTCTGAGAGGTATCTTGTTAGCCCATTCTGTCTTAACATCCTCCGGAAGTTTTTCTGTCATTTCAGTAATAATGAATCCGGGAGCAATAGCATTGCATCTGATGTTTCTTGATCCAACTTCTTTTGCAACGCTTTTCGTAAAACCAAGAATTCCGGCTTTTGATGCAGAATAATTACTCTGGCCTGCATTCCCCGAGACACCAACAACCGAACTCATATTAACAATTGATCCACTTTTCTGCTTGAGCATAATATTGAGAACAGCCTTAGTAAGGTTGAATACAGATTTGAGGTTAACAGCAATAACTGTATCCCACTGATCTTCAGCCATCCTCATAAGTAGAGTGTCTCTCGTAATTCCGGCATTATTTACAAGGACATCAATACGTCCGAAATCTTTCACCACTTCATTAGCAACATGTTGTGAATCATCAAAACTTGCCGCATTTGAAACATACCCCTTAACTTTTGTCCCGTGTGCGCCAATCTCTTTTATAGCCGCCCGGAAGTCATCATCATCAGCAATATTTGTAATGGCTATGTCAGCACCTTCCAGGGCAAATTTTTGAGCAATCGCTTTTCCGATGCCACGTGAGGCCCCGGTTATAAGTGCTGTTTTTCCTTCTAGTAATTTCATCTTTTTTAATATTAAATTGCTGCAAAGATATTAAAAAGGTTTAAAAGCTTCAGAAGCTTTAAAGGCTTTAGAAATTTTGGAGGTTTCACTAATTTAGAATAAGGTTCGGTTTTCTGATAACCACTCTATAGCCTCTATAGCCTTTTACTGCTTTCCCTGGAGAGCTTTCATTACTGTAATTCCTATATCGGCAGGAGACTGAACGACGTGTATTCCGCATTGTTTCATTATCTCCATTTTTGCATTTGCGGTATCATTTTTCCCTCCTATTATTGCACCGGCATGTCCCATTTTTCTGCCCTTTGGCGCCGTCTGACCAGCAATAAATCCAATTACCGGTTTTGTCCCGTTTACCTTTATCCATTCTGCAGCTTCGGTTTCCATAGTACCTCCTATCTCTCCGATAACCACTATAGCTTTTGTTTCATTGTCGTTCATCATCAGTTTTACTGCATCAAGTGTTGTAGTACCTACTATTGGATCACCTCCTATTCCGATGCAAGTAGACTGTCCCAGTCCGGTTTTTGTCACCTGGTCAACTGCTTCATAAGTAAGAGTGCCGGACCGTGAAATAATCCCGACAGAGCCTTTTTTATGAATAAATCCGGGCATGATACCAACTTTTGCCTCTCCGGGAGTAATAACACCTGGACAGTTAGGTCCAATGAGCCTGCAGTTTTTATTTTTCAGATGATTTTTAACATTTACCATATCAGCCACCGGAATACCCTCTGTAATTGTTATAATTAGTCCTATCCCGGCATCAGCAGCTTCGAGGATTGCATCGGCAGCAAATGCAGGAGGAACAAATATCACTGAAACATCAGCTCCGGTTTCCTTTACGGCATCCCTTACGTTATTGAAGACAGGCAGGTCCAGATGTTTTTGTCCTCCCTTCCCGGGTGTCACACCTCCAACAACCCTGGTCCCGTATTCAATCATCTGTGTGGCATGAAATGTACCTTCACTTCCCGTAAAGCCCTGGACAATTACCTTAGAATCCTTATTAAGCAGCACGCTCATATATATGACAATTAGTTAATTATTAATTAACAAAACAGAATTTGCAAGATAATATTTACAATAATAGCTTCTTCAAAAATACCTATTATTTACTTGTATTTGATTATTACAGAGTGATAAATATCATCCTGAAACAGGCTCAGTTACTAAGGTTCAGTTTAAGCATCCTTATTTAATCCAGAGCCATTGAAATTTTATTTCCTCATTTTTTACAGGTAAGAATGATATTTCCAGCTCATAAAATCCTTTTTTGTCAAAGTTGACCGAACCAAGGCGGAAAGATCTGAAATTGTCAATAATCCAGTTTGATTTAGGTTCACCCACCGTTTTCCCGGTATTTAATATATCGTGATTCAGATCATTATCAGCAACTTTAACTTTAATTCGATTGTCCTTTGATTTACCCTGATAGCTATATGACAGATCAATGGATTTTAAGCCCGGACTGTCAACATAAAATTTCCATCTTAGTATTGTTGGTGAATTCAAATTCACATGGGAAGGAATAGTTCCTCCCCTGGATCTGGGAACAATTGATAATTGATCAGAAGAAAATACAATATTCCCTGGATTAAAGGAATAGCCTCCTTCAATATTCCGGGCAACAATGTCAGTCATATAATCAGGCCTGCCGGTATATTCAAGTACTAAAACCGGTATTAGTTTTTCTGTAATCATTGAAGGAAGACCAATTTCAGTGACAATATTATCATGCAATTCCGGTAGCTGCGTTTTGTTCTTATCATCTAGCATGTAGGCTCTTACGGGGGCTGAATTAATCCCCGTTATTTTCAGTTTCCGGTTTGAAGGGATATTAAAAAGGTGAAGATAAAGCATTGTGTTTCCTTCCTCTGATTTATGTGTTATTACGCCCCAATCGTTCATGTCTTTTGGCAGATTGAAAGCAGTTGTTCCGTATATTGATTCACCATTTATTCTCAGCCACTCTCCTATTTCAAGCAACCTCTTTTCGATCTCAGAAGGAACTGAACCATCGGGACCTGGTCCTATATTCAGTAAGAGATTCCCATTCAGACTTGCATTAGTTATCAGGGACTGGAGAAGACAGGTGGCAGATTTATATTCAAAATCCAGTCTGTTATATCCCCATGAATGTGCAACTGTTGCCGGTGACTGCCATGGAAAATCTTTTTTTGTACGGCCGAACTCATTATCGCCAAGCTCCTGAAAATCAACATCGCTGTCTTCTTCAAGCGAAAGTCCGAGCCGGGAATTTATGAGACATTCAGGCTGCAGTCCGCGAATCAGTTTTTTCAACTGAAGAAGTTGTGGTTTGGTTACCACTGTTTGGGAATGATGAATCCACATATCAAACCATATCATTCCAACAGGTCCGTAATTTGTCAGCAATTCAGTTATTTGCGGAATAACCTTTTCCTGCCAGTAAATATCGAAATCAGCAGGAGAAAAACCACTAATCTCTTTTGTATGATCCCATCCATATTTGTGATCCCAGTCAACCCAATGTGAATAATATAATCCAAGTTTCAGTCCGTGTTTCTTACATGCTTCTGCCAGCTCCTTTACAATATCTCTTTTGGGATTTGTGTAATTAGCAATATTATAATCACTTGCCTTGCTGTCCCAAAGAGCAAATCCATCATGGTGTTTGGCTGTAATTGTTACATATTTCATCCCTGAGTTTTTTGCCAGAATCACCCATTTCTCCGGATCAATCTCATCCCATTTAAATCTATTTGTTAAAGTAACATATTCCTCTTTGCTTATCCGGTTCCGATACTGAATCCATTCAGCATAATTATTATCATTCCGGAGTTTTTCTCCTTTCCATACCCCTTCAGCGCCACTATATAATCCAAAATGTATGAACATGCCATACCGGTCATTTACAAACCATTGTGCCCTTGGATTAACATTTATCTGACCAGCTGATTTTTGGCTGATTACAAAAAGTATAAAGACTAAAATCCTTAAAACCAAAGATTTAAATATGTTCATGAGCGATTTCTGCTAAATGTTTATTAAATTCAGAAACAAATATATTCTTAAAATTTAAATAGAACTGCTCTTTTCAGCACATCGATTTTGTTTCATACATTTGCACAAATTCAACAGTACTGCATGATCAGAATTGAAGATACAATTTGTGCACCGGCTACAGGCATCGGAGGTGCTATTTCGGTTATCCGAGTCAGCGGACCGGAGAGTTTAAATATTGTTGCAAAAATATTCTTCCCTTCAGATGAAACTGTTAACCTCTCTGTAAATAAAGGATTTACAATTGTTCACGGTGATATACGGTCAAATGATGAAGTAATAGATGAGGTACTTTTAAGCATTTTCAGATCACCCTATTCCTATACCGGAGAAAATTCGGCAGAAATCTCTTGTCATGCTTCACCATATATTGTAAGAAAGATCATTGAATTACTTGTAAAAAACGGGGCCCTACTTGCTTTACCCGGTGAATTTACCCAACGTGCATTTATGAATGGTAAACTTGATCTTTCACAGGCTGAGGCTGTTGCTGATGTGATTGCATCCTCCACAAGCATGGCTCATAAGGTAGCTATAAACCAGATGAGAGGTGGTTTCTCGGCTGAAATTGCCAGGTTAAGGTCGGAATTGCTTAATTTTGCCTCGCTGATTGAACTTGAGCTTGATTTTGGTGAGGAGGATGTTGAATTTGCTGACAGGAATGACCTTAAAGAAATAATAATACGTGTTAAAGATCTGGCAGACAGTCTTTCAGAGTCATTCAGTCTGGGTAATGCTGTTAAGAACGGCATTCCTGTTGTTATTATTGGCAAGCCCAATTCAGGAAAATCCACCCTGTTGAATGCTCTCCTGATGGAAGAGAAAGCAATAGTCTCTGATATTCCGGGAACTACAAGGGACACCATAGAAGATACAATTGTAATTGAAGGACTGGAATTCAGATTTATCGATACGGCAGGTTTACGTGAGACCACAGATATAATTGAATCACTGGGAATTAAAAAGACATTGGAGAAAATCTCTCAGTCATCAATTGTACTTCTTATTGATGAAATTTCAGATGATCCTGAACTGATAAATGCCAGAATAGAAGCTATCAGAGAAAAGATTAAGGACACCGAAAAGTCACTGGTTATTCTTATAAATAAATCTGATACAGCCATAGGCAGTCAGGAGGTAGAGCTCACGCAAAGAATATTTTTATGTGAAGGTGAGAATCTTTTATTTATTTCTGCCAAAGAGAAAAAAGGCCTGGAAGAGATCCGCAGGATTCTGGCCTCCATAGTTATGAAGAATAAGATCAGTTCAGATAGTGTAATCATAACTAATATAAGACATTATGAAGCTCTCAGAAAGGTATCATTAAGCCTTGAAAGAGTATTGGATGGTATCGGGAAAAGCATACCTGATGATCTGATAGCTACTGATATAAGGCATGCTATTCATTATCTTGGAGAGATAACAGGGGTTATTACTTCAGATGAAATACTTGGCAATATTTTCAGAAATTTCTGCATCGGAAAGTGACTTTTGACAGGGTTCTCAGAGAAGCTATTTTATTAGTATATTTATATTAACAAATATTAACAAATATTGACTATGATGATCAACATGTTTTCGAAATTTATTTTTGTTATAACAGTAATAGCATTATTCGTGAGCGGATGCAAAAAGGAACCTGATGATGCAACTATACTGCTGATTGGCAGATGGAATCAGGTATCACTGGAAACAGTTAATTACTATGACAATGTAAAACAAAGCGAGACGACCAAAACTTATAATGAAGGCGATATAGTTCTTGAAATAATGGATGATGGTACTGCAAATAAATATGTTAAAGGAGTTATATCAGATGCTTTTTACTGGACAGTAGATGGTGAACTTCTTCTGATGACCGGAAACAGTGGTATTGTACAGACTGCGCAATTTTCTGTGAGTAAAACTGATCTTACACTGCAATGGGCAGTGCAGGAGACATCTGACGGACATCTTATCAGGTCAGACTATAGGAGTATATATAAGAAACAGTGAAGGATTTTTCATTTTCCAGGTAATTTGATATTGATATCGTATTGATATACAATATTATATAATTAATGAAAAGACTGTTTTTATCAGCATTGACGGTTTGCATTTTGCTTCAAGGAATCAGCCAGACTCATGATTACAGAGCGAAGAGGCTTTTTTTAAGGGGGACTGAATTTATCTATCTGGAAAATTACAAGGCTGCGATCAAAGACTTTTCAGAAGCAATTAGACGCGATTCAGGATTTGTGGAAGCATATGAGAACAGAGGAGTGTCAAAGTACTATCTGTATGATTATGAAGGCGCAATTGATGACTACAATAAAGCACTTGAATTAAAGCCCTACGATTATGAAACAATTGGGCGTAGAGGGTGGGCGTGGTTTGGTATTAAAAGGTATGAAGAAGCTCTCTCTGATTTTACCAGAGCACTATCTGGCGTTGCTGATGAATCAAAATATTATCTTATCAGGGGACAGACGAAATACCAATTAAGAGATTTCAGTGGTGCAATGACAGATTTCGAGCAGGTATTGAAATCTATGTATAGTACAAAAATTCAGAAAAGCAGGGCATATTACTGGCTTGGGATGACTAAAATTGATACTGGTCAGAAAGAGTCAGGCTGTCGGGATCTGCTGGAAGCCAGAAAAATGGGACTTGAAGAAGCTGATTTTATTATTAAAGTCAATTGTGCTGATGTTAATTTAAATGAACAAAAAAGATAATCATACTATGAAAAGCAAGTCTGTTCCTTTTGAAGTCATTGAAAGATTCATGGTAGAGGTAATGGTCAAATCAGGTATTCCTGAACAGGATGCAAAAATTGTTTGCGATGTTCTTGTGAATGCTGACAAATTCGGCTTTGATTCCCACGGTGTAAATCGTCTTAAGCCAATTTATCTCGACAGGATAAAAGACGGCATTCTAAATCCCGTTACCGAATTTGAAATTGTAAAGGATGGTCTCGCCACAGCTGTAGTTGATGGTCATAATGGTATGGGCCATGTTGTTGGATACAAATCCATGAAACTTGCCATTGAGAAGGCAAAGAAATATGGAATGGGAATGGTAGCTGTCAGAAATTCAACCCATTATGGGTTTGCAGGATATTATCCGCTGATGGCTGTTAAAGAGAACATGATTGGTATTACCGGTACCAATGCAAGGCCCTCCATTGCTCCTACTTTTGGGATTGAAAATATGCTCGGTACGAATCCTTTGACATTTGGCATGCCCAGTGATGAACCATTTCCGTTTCTTCTTGATTGTGCGACTTCAATCACTCAGCGGGGGAAGGTTGAGCTTTATGCACGTGAAGGAAAAGATCTTCCCAAAGGCTGGGTAATTGATGAAAATGGTGAAAGCAAAATAAATTCTGAAGAGGTTCTCAAGGACCTTATAGCAGGGAAAGCTGCTCTGACTCCCCTGGGAGGTGTTGGTGAGGAGACAGCAGGATATAAGGGATATGGCTATGCCACTGTAGTTGAGATACTTTCAGCAGCTTTACAGCATGGCGCTTTCATGAAGATGCTGCTTGGTGTGAAGGATGGAAAAAAAGTTCCTTACCCAATTGGACACTTTTTTATTGCTGTTGACATTAATGCTTTTACAGAGGTTTCTGATTTTAAGAAGACAACCGGTGATATTCTCCGTGAACTAAGAGCCTCGAGAAAAATGCCGGGACAGGACAGGATATATACGGCCGGTGAAAAGGAATATCTGACATGGATGGATAGAAAAGACAATGGAGTTCCTTTCAACGATCAGCTCCTGGATGAATTCAGAGGAATATGCAAAACGTATAGTTTAGATAATTATGTTCAATATTTTGAAAAACAATAATTTAAATTAAGACAATATTGCTTTATCTGAGGAACTCATTAAACCAGTCCAGCATTTCGATCTTCATTTCATCTGTAAAGACATGCCCCGTGTTTTTATAGATTATACTTTTGAAATTCTCATTTTTGTTATAAAGAGAATAAACTCTATTGAGTTTGTTTTCAAGCACATTCATTCCTGCCAGAGGTGAACCGGCATCACTGTCACCTGTAAGAACAAGGAATGGCCTGGGTGCAATAAGCCCCATAATTGCTTCAGTATCAAAATAATTAAGAACTCCAGGAACAAAGTAGTAAATGCCGTGTGCTTTAAGCTGCCTTTGCTCAATAAGTTCCTTATACCTGGTAAAGCATGCCACTCCAACAACAGCTTTAACCCTTTCATCAAGCGCTGCCAGCCACCATGCCCTGGTGCTCCCCATGCTCATTCCCTCCACTCCTATCCTTCCTGCGTCAATTTCAGGCCGGCTTGCAAGATAATCTATCGCTATCTGTTCGTCTCTCAATTGCATACCCCAAAGTGAACGGCCGAACCAGAGATTTAACTTGAACTGGGATAATTCCTGGTCAGAACCTTTTTCCTGTCGCTCAGATTCTCCTGCAGGTCCTGTTCCCAGTCTTTCTCCATTAAAGTAACTGTCGATTGCCATTACTGCGTAACCGTTTGAGATTAAAAGGGCCAGTACATCCTGTGCAGTATTTGAATTGTACCCGAAAATATTCTCCTTACTGCTGCTATGTCCGTGTAATCCGACAATTACCGGAACTTTACCCTTAACGTTTGTCGGAATTGCCAGATAACCGGGAATCCAGGAGTCTATTTCATTGTCAATAAGGAACTTTTCAAGAATATATCCATCTTTCACTTCCCTTGAAAGAGTTTTTACTTTCAGTTTTGACGGCCGTTCAGGGATATCTCCAAGAAGATTCCTGAGAGTTTCCCTGACTTCTATTCTCTTTATATTCCACTCTGAAAGTTTTTCAGGGAACTTATAATCGGGATAATTCCATTTCTGATAATACTCAGGTACTCCATCCCATGGTTTCTGCCAGATACTGTCAGGTGTAACTGAATTCTGTCCGGATATTATATCAGTGGAAAGAAGAGATATCAGGAAACCGGCAAGGAAGAAAAATGATTTAATCCTTTTCATATTTTATTAATTAGCTATTGTCCAGCTGTTTGGCAAACTTTTCAGTATAACGGGGACCTATATCAGGAAATCGCTTTAATAAATCATCAATATCTGTTATATCAGCTGGGGTGAATGTTATGTCGGCCGCTCCTGCATTGTCTTCAAGATATTTCCGGTGCTTTGTACCTGGTATGGGTATTATATGATCGCCATGAGCCAGAATCCATGCAAGTGCAAGCTGTGCGGGAGTGCAGTGTTTTTCAACAGCCATTTCAGCGAAAGCCCGGGCCAGATTCTGATTATTCTTCCAGTGTACACCTGTGAAACGCGGCAGCTGTTTTCTGAAATCATTCTCATCCACCTTTTCCATGTCAAGGGTGTTTGTAAACAGTCCCCTTGATAACGGGCTGAAAGGTATAAAAGAGATATTCAGCTCTTTACAAAGAGGAATCATCTCTTTTTCCGAGTCGCGTGTGAGAATAGAATACTCATTCTGCAGTGCAGAAACTGGATGAACTGAACTGGCTTTTCTTATAGAACCCGCTGAAGCTTCAGATAAGCCAAGGTAACGTACTTTTCCCTGTGTGACAAGTTCACTCATTGCACCTGTCATCTCCTCCACCGGTACTTTCGGATCGATACGGTGGGCATAATAAAGGTCAATTGTTTCAATTTTCAGTCTCCTGAGACTATCCTCAACTGCTCTTTTCATGTATGCTGGCGAAGCGTCGAGAATAAAATTATAATCCTTGTCTGCCTTAAATCCAAATTTGGTTGCAATGAATACTTTATCACGATTCGGGGCAAGCACTTTTGAAATAAGTATTTCGTTTTCACCATTGCCATACATATCTGCTGTATCCCAGAAATTGATACCAAGATCCAGAGCCCTGTGCATCGTGGCTATTGCTTCCGTATCATCTCTTCCGGTATAGGCATGACTCATGCTCATGCAGCCTAAGCCTATTGCAGATAGCTTAATATCAGTATTTCCGAATGATCTGAATTTCATGTTATTGTCGTGCGGTCTGGTGTCTTGCAGTCTTGCGGTCTTACTGTATTGCGGTCAATTATTTTTTCCGTATTCAATTGAATACTGAGCATTTGCACTTACTTCGTCGAAAAACCAGGGGAACATGCCTACGATTATACCGTCAGTTGGTTTGATGTTTTCGAAAGCATATTTAAATGCGGTTATAACCTCTTTCTGGCTTGAAGTGTGCCGGCCGGCCCCGAGTATCTTAAAAGCCAGGCAGGGCTGTTTCACCTGTCTTATAACCTGTGTCATTTTTTGAGGATCATCCTTCATAAAATGATATGCTCCGACTGGTAGCGTCGGAAGAGATTCCGGTTTATCCAATTTACGGGTAAGATAATAGAAGCAAGTCATAAAGAAATCAACTTCCCAGCCTTTGTCTGCTATTTCCTTTATAACATCAGGATTATGCGCAGATACACCTGCCAGAATCCCTTTATCCTTTACAGCCTTAACATAGTCACGGACAATTTCAGATTTTCCTTCAGCAAACAATCTGTCAGTAACGCCACCATGATGGGCCAGACCTATCGGGGAGGCATTTTCAATTGCACTTTCTATATCCTTGCGGTCTGACTGGAGAGTGATGATCTTCATTTTCGATCCACGTTCCCTAAGCATATTCATGTAATCGAATCTTGAGGATGACTGGTGTGCCGTGATGCCTGCCTTTTCACAATTCAGAAGTAATTCCACAACCCGCTCAGTGGTATAATAATCCTTCATCTGCCTGTCGGTGTGCGGTCCCATGTACGAGTAGCCCAGTAAGGGATTTGAACCGCAAAGAATGCGGCTGATAGTATTAGTACCCAATTTTATCGATGGCATTACTAATCCCTCCCCTGAGTTAAAATCATTAGTAATAACATTAGGAAGTATAAGTCCTGATGCTGCAAGCATTGAGACCTTAGTGATAAATTCCCTGCGGTTAGTCATAGTTCTGTTGGATTTATTTATCATAATCCCATATGTGTTAACTATTTCACAATAAAATCAATATAAAAGATAATACTACATTCTGAATTCATGAGCAGTTTTAATTGCAGATTTAAGATTTTCAACAGGGATCTTATAATCTACTGTACAGTTAGCCCCCAGGATAAGGTTCGGAGGAGCATTTTTCAGCACTTCAATTGCTGCCTTTTTGACTTCGTCAGGTGAACCGGTACTTAATATTCCGTGTCTGTCAAGTCCACCCATTACAGGACGCTTAAAAATTGCAGACGCCTGAATAAGAGTTAATGTTTTACCGTCAGCAGATAGAGGAACATTTACAACTTCTCCCGGATAATCACGGAATTTCGATTCAAAGCCTTCATAGGAACCTTCATAGTCACATATATGAAGGATATTGAATGGAACCAGTTCTGATACTTCCTTGTAAAGGATCATGTCATAATTCTTGACAGTCCTGTTAAACAGGTTTCTGTCAGCAATCCTGTTGGTTTCACCTCCCTGTGTGCAGGTATAGAATCCATCAACACCCATTTTTACAGCAGCATTTACAAAATGCATAATCGACAGCGTAATGTTTTCCATTCCCCGTGAAACTGATTCTGCATCCTGACTGACATGTTTAAGCAGGGTGTCAACAGGAACAGCCTGCTTTGCCATCTGGAATGGTGAATAGAGTGTCTGAATGATCAATGCCTCCGATTTCAGCTCTTTAATAAGATTCTTAAGCAGAAAAAGTGAAGGTTCAAACCATTTCTCACTGAGTATGGGTATCCTGGCCCAGTCTTCAGGGGTTTTAATCTCTTTATTTTCAGGAAGCCCCTGTTCATCAAACTGGATCTTGACAAAATCCATCCCTGTAGCCCTGAAATAATCAGCATGTGCTTTTACTGCTGCATCTCCTTTCACCCCAAAATGCATAAAAAAGCCTGCAGGTACATAATCAGGAGTTTTTGACATATCCAGAACCTGCATAACCAGATCTCTTTTTGACTTTGTGGATTTAGAGATTAATACAGAATCAGATCTTTTGTTTTCATTAAGATTATTCTGACCAAATGCTGTTAAACCAGCCAGTGATCCGACTGATGTAAGTCCTGCCTTTTTAATAAAACTTCTGCGCGAAGTATTCATCATATATTGTTGTTATTTAATGTTTTATGGATGTATTAACATACCTCGATAATCACGTTTCAGTAATTTTGTTGCTTCCGGATTACCTGAAATAATCTTCTTTTCCGGGTCCCATTTTACTAATGATCCGGTATTGTATGAGATCATTGCCAGTTGGACTGCAGCAGTTGACCGGAATGCATCTTCCGGTGTACAGTTAATTAGTTTTGGGTTCTTTGTTTTCACTGCATTCAGAAAATTCTCAACATGCTTTTCCTGCATCATTTCAGTCGGTACGTTCAAAACTTCCTTCTGAGCATCTTTTCCTGTAGGAAATAATGTAATCCTTGAGTCTTCGGCAAACAGGCTTCCTTTCTCGCCATGGAAGAATATGCCATTGTTAAACTCTTTTGTTACATCACCTGTTCCCCAGAGCTTATGATGCCATATCAACTGAAATTCGGGGAATGTCATGCATGAAGTAAGGGTGTCGGGTGTTGTGATTTTATCCTTTAATGTATAAATACCTGTCTCTTATACACATCTGACGCTGCCGACGAAGAGGATAGTG
>CALMJY010000081.1 GCA_937864815.1 uncultured Bacteroidota bacterium | reverse complement strand
CTGTTAATGTATCATCGATCGTCCAGTAGGACCAGTTTTCAATATCCTGTGTGGAATAATTCCATCTGTTTGATATCATAATTCCGAAATCAGCTTCTATTGAAAAGCGATCATTGAGTTTAATCTGAATCCCGGCAGTACCTGAAAATCCTGCTTTATAATTCGGAAATTGCATAGGCCCGGAGGCTTCAGTATATTTAGTACCAAATGTCTTGAATGTACCGGCTGACAGGTTGAAACTTACTTTCTGATTAAATTGTGAGTGCAGGTTCAAGGGGATAACAACCATGAGCAGAAAAACTATTTTTTTCATATAATTTATCCATTACGAAGTTACCTGAAGTCCTTTTTTAACACTAAATTGTTATATCAAAGTTAAGAAACTCTGAAAATCAGTCACAATAAAGGTTAAATATTATGCAGCCGAATTTAACTGCATTTTAATACCTGACTGCTGATTTACATTCTATTTACCACTGTATCCTGGAGCGATAACGGAAACAAGGAATCTCGCTATACTGGATGAAGCAGTCAAGTTAACGGTATCACGCCCTGGTGGGAACCATTATATGACCATTGAATGACTATGAACGACATTAAATGACTTCGGGTCATGAAGCTGTATGGCAGAGTCCTGTTTTTAGCATAATGAATCTTTCGTCCATCCTGATCCCCGCAGGAGCAGCCTGTAAATTGATTTAACTCGTATTGATCTCTTTTGTAACTTTAACAGAATAAACAGATAACATATCCTGTATTAACCTAAAATAAATTTATCCTCCAGAGGAAATTTCACCCTCCTCTCCATTATATTCGCTTCCTTTTTTGAGTATTTTTGAAAAGCCCCGGATAGTTGAAAGATTATGTTAATCCGTTAAGGTACCGGGTATTCAATACTGTAGCCAGATACTTGACAATGAATAAATCGACTAATCAATAGAAGTACATTACAAATGTGCTTTGCTCAACAGTCTGAAATACAACTAACAATTTAAAATATGATTTTGCGATCTTTGCATATAATTTTCAGTTTTTTTCTAATTTTCTCCATCTCAGGTCAGAGTGCATATGCCTTTATGGTGAAAGATACCGTATTCATTACCGACTTCGGAGCTGTGCCCGATTCAAGGCTTAATGCAACACAGGCTGTTATCAGAGCAATGGATGCCTTTACCGGTAAAAAAGATATTGTCCTGTTCTTTCCGAAAGGGAGGTATGATTTCTGGCCTCATCACTGCATTGAGAAAGATTACTATGAATCAAATACTACAGACAATAATCCGAAAAGGCTGGCTGTATTCATATATGAGAAAGAGAATCTTACAATTGATTGCGGAGGATCCGAATTTGTTTTCCACGACCGGATGCAGCCATTTACTGTTGATCATTCGTCAAACATCACAATCAGAAATGTATCTGTCGACTGGGATATTCCACTGACTGCTCAGGCTGAAGTCATAAATGTTACAAATGATTATATTGATTTAAGGATCAATATAATTGAATCTCCGTTTATTATTGAATATGGAAAACTGGTATTTGTCGGAGAGGGATGGAAAAGCAGGTGGAACGGGGTAATGGAATTTGACAGGAATACCCGGCTTATACCACCGGAGACGGGTGATGATCCCTGCCTTGGACATTCATGGCAGAAATATACTGCTTCTGACCCTGGGAACGGACTCGTCAGGCTGACTTATCCTTTTTCAAGGAAACCGGCAATCGGCAATTATCTTGTACTCAGGCACAGTGAACGTGATCATGCAGGTATTTTCATCTGCAACAGCAAAAATGTAATACTGGAGGATCTTAACATCTACCATACCGCTGGTCTTGGTGTTCTGGCCCAGTATGCTGAAAATCTTTCATACAGGAATGTTAAGGTTGTCCCAAATCCGGCTAAAAACCGTTATCTGAGCGGTCATGATGACGGTTTTCATTTCTCGAACTGCAGGGGAATGATACAGATCGATAGCTGTGAATTTGCAGCGTTAATGGATGATCCGATCAATGTCCACGGAACGAGTGTACGGATTTTGGAGAAAACAGGACCCGACAAACTGCGCTGTAAGTTCATGCATCACCAGAGCCAGGGAATGGAATGGGGATTCAAAGGTGACAAGGTCGGTTTTATTGAAAATGAGAATATGTCGACAGTCGCCACCGGAACCCTGGCCTCATTTACCAGAATAGATAATGAGCTTTTCGACCTTGCATTCACCGGACCTGTACCATCATCTATTGAACCTGGTGATGCACTCGAGAACCTTACCTGGACACCATCGGTAACGATCAGTGGAAGCAGGTTCCTAAGCTGCAGGGCACGCGGAATACTAATATCCACTCCGGGGAAAGTCGTTATCGAAAAGAATACATTTGAATCAAGCGGATCTGCGATTCTCATAGCGGGTGATGCTAATTACTGGTATGAATCGGGTGGTGTAACTGACGTTCTTATAAAAAACAACAGGTTTCTCGATCCATGTATGAGCTCAATGTACCAGTTCTGCGATGGCATCATAAGTATTTATCCCGAGATCCCGAAACCTGAAGCAGGAAAACCATTCCATAAAAACATACGGATTGAGGACAATGAATTTCACCCTTTCGATTATCCCTTGCTTTATGCCATGTCGGTTGAAGGCATCAGTTTCACCGGTAATTCTATCATTTTAAGCAGTATGTTCAAGCCATTTCATAAGAGGAAGTCAGGACTTACATTTGATGCATGCACAGGTGTAAATATTAGAGGGAATAAATTTACTGGTGAAGTACGGGGCAAAACGGTTGAGCTGCTTAATATGAAAAAGTCATCTGTAAGTTTATCAAAGGACGACCCTTACAAGTCAGCCAGGTAGTTAGCTGATGAAAACGATTGTCAGAAAAGATCATATAATCTGTGGTTCCTGCCGTCTGAAATTCGATCGTACAAAGGAATACAGGCACTGCTCAAATTGCTTTGCCTGTACCGGGTGCGAAATATATTACTGTCCCAGGTGCGAAAATGAAATTGTTATTACTCCTGTTAAGGAGATGAAAAAAGATCCTGGGCAATAATGAAAACCAGTTCAGTTCTTCAGGGAAGCAACTCAAGTTTCATTTTATCGACAACCTGGTCTATAATAGCCATATCGCAAACCTTGTCACATGAAATGATGACGACATATCTGTCTTTAACCGCAAAAATCCTGTCATAAGCCATGCATTCTGAACCGTTCTTAAGAAACTTCTCCCTTCCCGGGTATTTCCCTTTTACTTTAATGGCTTTCTCATCGTCATATTGTGGATTTATATTCTCAGCAACACTTTCAGGATTATCTGAATAGTCATTTATTGAAACAATTATGCTATAATAGTTATCAATTCCCTGGCCTGGTTTACTAAACTGTACACTAACAGCCGAATAGGTCATTTCATCCATATAAGGTTCTTCCCTTGTAAATCCTGCAGGGGCTGCTGATGGAAGAGCGGGCAGCAGAGCTTTTGCTCTGGCCGGATTTCCCTGCATTTCATCCGGGGCCTCCTCTCCCTTCCATTCAAACTCAAAATGAGAATCTTCCTCCTTGAACTGAGAAGGATTTATATCAAACTCAACCCTACCATTTCCGGTATAAACAACTTCAAATGTCTCAGCACCCTTCTGACCCTGGAATTCCACCTCTTTCAGAACAAAGAATCTTATCTTCATACCTGCCGGCATCTGTTTCAGCATTTCATCCACCTGTGGTTTCAGATACGGAAACTGGTTTGCCAGTCCGCTCGGATCAAGACCCTTTATCTTCAGTTCCTTTTCATAGAATCCTACAACTTTGTCAAAGCTGTCATTTGAGATAAAGCTACAGCACATCTTGCTGTCACCTTCCTCAAACTCAGTCTGAAGTGCTGATCCCGGATAAACAGGGATAAGCTTTCCGGACTGAAGATCGGGTTGGCAGGATACAGACTGTACATTTAGAATGCAGATAAGCATTGTGGCTAAAAGAATTTCTAAAAGCTTTTTCATATTATTCATTTAGAAGGTTAAGCATACAGTTCTGGCTTTAACTAATTAAAGATAAAAATAGTTATTGAATTTTCGATATTTAAACTGCATGAAAAGTTCCTGGAGACCTATCAGTCTTTATGAAAATTATTTCCTAAATTAGTATTTTCCATGTCTGATAATTATTTGCTGGTGTGATAATATTTTAATTTGGTATCTAAGGATGTCTGCTGAAGATGAAATGATAGGGAATACAGAACAACTTAAAGCTAAAATCAGGCAGCTTGAGGAGGAGATAAATCTGTATAAAAACAGCGGAAATGAATCCAGACTAAGTCGTGCAGAAATAGCTTCGCGTAGCGGAAACTGGGAACTTCACCTGGAAAACAGAAAGATTTTTGGATCGGTGGGTGCATTGATTCTATACGGAATGAAAAATCCGGAGATGGATTATGAAATCGCAAAATGCGTGCCTTTACCTGAATACAGGTCCATTCTTGATTCCGCCTTAAAGGATCTGATTGAAAAAAACAAACCTTACGATGTCGAATTCAAGATCAGAAATCAGGAAACAGGAGATATATTAGATATTCATTCAACTGCAGAATATGATTCTGTGACAAGAAAAGTCTTCGGAGTGATTCGTGATATTACAGCTCAAAAGGCTACTGAAGAACAGATCATGAGAAAGAACCATGAACTGGCTGTCCTCCTTGAAATTACACTCAGCCTGCTTGAAAAAGCAGATAAAAAAGTCGTCCTGAAGAAAATTCTTGACGGGGCAAATCGCCTTGTAGGACTTGATACCGGAACCATATATACGATTATTGAGGGAAATCTGATCCTTGAGTCCACAATTCCTCCTCTGCCTGAAAGTTTTCCCGATGAATTCCGAAAAGCCCTGGTGGTAAATCATCCGCATGTTACAAAAGCTGTTAAAATCGGTTCTCCTTTAATTGTACCGGATATTTCTCTTGAAGAATTGACTCCCGAAGAGTTAATCATTATCAGTCAGAGAGATATGAGGTCTTTACTTTTTATTCCTCTTATTGCAAGTGGACAGAAATATGGCATAATCATTCTTGGGACTATCGGAAGATTACATGAATTTTCAGAGCATGAGATAGCCCTGTGCAGGACTATTTCCAACATTGCCTCACTGGCAATTGAAAACTCAGTTCTGATAACTAATCTTAAGTCAGCAAGGGACAAGGCAGAGGAGAGTGACAAACTTAAAACCGCCTTCCTTCATAACATTTCCCATGAGATCAGAACACCTCTCAATGCCATAATAGGATTCTCCTGTTTACTTGATCAGCCTGACCTTACAGATACAGAAAAGAGAAAATTCATTGAAATAATACAACAAAGCAATAATCAGCTGCTCAGCATAATAAACGATATTTTCAATGTATCGCATATAGAGGCAGGTCAGGTACGCCTGAATGAAAATACTTCAGATATCGAATCACTTCTAAACAATCTTTATATTCAGTTCCTTCCCGAAACGGAGAAAAAAGGGCTGGATATGAAGCTTGAACTGAAGGGCTTCCCAAAAGATGGCTGCATCATGACTCTTGATGAAGGAAAGCTCATACAGGTACTCTCAAACCTAATTGGTAATGCTATCAAATTTACGCATAAGGGAAGGATCATACTACGCTGCATAAAAGAGGAAAATAAGCTTAAGTTCTCTATTGAGGACACTGGTATCGGGATTCCTCTATGGGAACAATCCAGAATTTTTGAGCGCTTCTATCAGGTAGACAGAAGTGTATCAAGGGCATACTCCGGAACGGGCCTTGGTCTTTCAATTGCTGATGCATATGTAAAACTTATGGGAGGTAAATTAAAACTTGAATCAGAAGCCGGTAAAGGTTCTGTTTTTTCATTCAGCATACCAATCAAAGGGAAAATAGCACCAACTCAAAATGAATCTGTCAGTAAAAATGAATTAAAGACAAGAACTGACAGACAGGCAACCATATTAATTGCTGAAGATGATAATTTCAGCTATCAGCTTCTTGAGATATATCTCAAAAAACTCAATTTCAATGTATTACATGCTGTCAACGGAAAACAGGCAGTTGATATATGCAGTTCAGGCAAAAGGATAGATATAGTTCTGATGGATATAAAAATGCCGGTAATGGATGGTTTTACTGCCACTGCAGAAATTCTTAAAGTCATACCTGATGTTCCAGTAATAGCCCAGACTGCCTATACTGATAATGAGGACATTAATAAAATATTCAGGTCAGGCTTTTCAGATTACGTAGAAAAACCTATCACAAAACCTCAGCTTGTTTCGGTTCTGGAAAAATACCTTCAGTAACTATTTGTATAAATATCTATTGAATATTTAAAAGTTTTTTAACGGTATTTCTCAATAATTTCTTGTCTATCGGTTTCGAAATAAATTCATCAAATACTTTTAAATGATCAGGTTCCGGGTCATATGCGCTTATCGAGATTATCGGCAATTTTGGACACATTTTTCTGATTGTTTTTGCAGCCGTTAATCCATCCATATTTGGCATTCTCTGATCCATTAGAATTAAGTCGATGCGATTCTTGAAAGTTATATCAACCGCTTCGCTGCCATCATAGGCATTAAATATTTCAAACAATTTATCGTTTAAAATAGTTTTTAAAATGATGTGTGTATGCTTATCATCGTCGGCAACTAATATTTTATAGTATTTTATCATATGTTAAAATTACTTTATTAATACTCTCCACTATCTTTCCTATTACCTTCTGTGTTTTTTCAATAAATAGCACAAGTAGAATCTTGATCTTTTGCTAATTAATCCCTTCCGTTCATCAATCACAGGATTTGCAAATATAATTTTTTTCTTTATGATTCTTCTCTGTTAAGGTTTTCAGTAGCTATCCCATTGTTCTGATAACTTGCAGGACAATACTCCTGAGACTTCCGGCATGAAAACCACAATTAAATATATTGCAACAATTGGATCCTACCTGGGCAGGATAAACGTATAGGTATATTTAACAGTAAAAATGTTTCTGTTCATTAAAGGAAGTTCAGGAATTTCCCTTGTTAAATGAGTATTATAATCGCCGTTAAATACTTTATAAAGGTCATTACCTTTAAAATGATTTTATGAGCCTGTGAAGGTTTCCAAACCCCGAAATTACCGAATTCATTACTGATATTTGGAAAGTTATTCCATTCCTGTTTGCTTGATATCTGCCTCCAGATCGACATACCCATGATCACGTTCCCGTCTGTTACCTGGAACCGCAAGCTGGTTAATGGAATGCGGAATTCTACATGCAGTACATTATCGATTATATTGGGTTTTACCTCCCAAAAGGTATCCCAGCTTCTGTTCCATGACATCATTCCAAGAGGTACCTGGGCATCGTTACCGATGGTAAAATCCGACCTCAGTCCCGAAGGATTGGTCTCAAAGCACAAAGCGTTTTCATTGTCATTGAAGGTGTCGAGCAGGATACCGAAATTATCACTGCCTCCTTCGGCTCCATCCCTTTTTTTTGTTGTTGCCCGTATTGTACTTCCGTTTTGGTAGGACAACCTGGCTCCGATATATAAAAACTCATCATCAAAGGTCACGAATATGTCTGATCTTTCAGTTGGCTGGCTGCCATGATTAGGCTTGAACATGGTCATTGGAATTGTGGCAAGATCATCCCAGGGCGGCTCATCACAGAAACCGTCGAAATTAATTTTGCCTGTAACCTTCCGGATTTCAAGATAATCTTCACTGTCCTGACCTGAAACAGAAGCGGTCACAGCGGAGATTAAAACAAGTATAACAAGAATATGTCTATTCAATACTGATTTTTTCAAATAAAATTTCAGTTAAGATATCAGAACTGTTCAGTTATACAAAAAAAATTTATCCTTTATTTCACTTCAGATTAAAAAATGGATCTGATAAGGCAACCTGCCAGGGGGTGATAACTTCCAATCGTTAATGATCACAGGAGGAATTCTAAAAATGAAAACGTTAATCTGAATTATTCATGGACTACGGCCTCACCCCCTTGGTCCCCCTCTCCCGATGTGAGAGGGGGATGACTTCCAGAGCCACATCCATCTTGGAATTAAGCCCCTCCCACCTCGGGGGAGGGGTTTGGGGAGAGGTCGACTGGGTCAGGAGTATAAAGCGTAATAAATACATTTATGAATTAATCAAGTTAGAATTATTTTGTGAATCAGGCTGAATTTTTTAAATTTCATCCTGAAAAGTTCCTGTTTCAAATTTTGCTTCAGTGTGAGACATCAGATATTCATTTAAAACCTTACATCATGACCTACAAAGGCAACTCCAGACGAAACTTCCTGAAAACCCTGACAACAACCGCACTGGTTTCCGGATCTTCTATTTCCGGTCTGTCGAGGATAATTGACGAAAAAAATGAGGCAGGAATACCTTTAACTTCTGGCCCTGTAAATGCAATTTCCGATGGCCCTGCATCTCCTCTTTTTGAACCCCTGGTAATTAAAGGCAATTTAACATTTTCCGGAATTGACTCCACTTCTGTTTCAGTTAAAATGGCAGAGTCTTTAAAGTATGCACCTTCAGGAAAATCAGTTGCATGGGGTATTCCGTTTAATATACCGGATAAAATTATTTTCCTGAAGGATAAAGCTTATAAGATGGATTTTACTCCATCATCTGGTAACTGGATTATATTTATGCATGCCGCCGACAGGTATGATCTTAAGAAAAATGCCAGCGGTTTTTATGAAAAGCCTTTCAGGGGAATTGGTCTTCTTAATCAGGAGATAGCAAGATATGTAATAATTTTTGAGGACGGGCAGGAGTTAAGTCTTTCAGTCAGAAATCGATATCATATAGGGATGTTCCAGCAGATCTGGGGCGAAAATTGCATTGAATCAGTAGCATATCAAAAACCGGGTCCGATTGATCTCCGGCAGCCCATGGCCAATAATGAATGGGGAAGGGCCCAGACACTGGCAGGATGGAATGACAGGGGAAACTGGATTAACTGGCTCTGGGCCTGGGAAAACCCTCATCCTGAGAAAAAGGTACGTGGAATACGATTCGAACCTCTGAATCAAACACCTGTATTAATTTCTGCAATTACTCTGGGAAATGTCAAGTCAAATCCCCTGCGCTGGGATACAAGGAAAAAAGCCCTCATAACACTTCCGGAAAATATTGTTTCCGGTACAACCAGTTTACTGTCTGTTATCGGAATTGATCTTGGTCAGGTTATTTCAGTTACGCCAAGACAGGTCTACCCTGATAAAGACTGGAGCGGGACTTATAACAATAAAGTACCGGAAAAATCAGCTAATGAGGTAATTGTTGAATATGCGGCACATCCTGATGCCAGGCTTTACCTTGAAGGTCAGGAACCGCTTCCACTCTCAGGCATAACTGTCCATAACAGTAATATTATTGAAATTAAACCTGCAAACCGCAAAGTAAAAATCAGGGTAATTGAAAAAGAGTCCGGAAAAACAGTTCCGGTGAAGTTTCATGCTCATGGTGAGTATGGAGAATTACTGGTCCCTGTCGACAGGAACCGTCAACCTAACAACAACTGGTTTGAAGATTACAGTGTCGATTATGTTAATATGGGAAGACATAACTGTACCTATATACCCGGTGAGACAACAATAAATCTGCCTTCCGGCAAAGTATATGTTGAGATTTCGAAAGGATTCGAAATTACACCAATAAGAAAAGTCATTGAGATTTCGCCCGAAACTGAAGTAATTACCCTGGAAATTGAAAAAACGCTTCAATGGAGGGAAAAAGGCTGGGTATCGGCTGACACTCATGTACACTTTTTATCACCCGGATCTGCACTGCTTGAAGGAAGCGGTGAGGGAGTGAATGTTGTAAACCTGCTTGCAAGCCAGTGGGGTGAATTAATGACAAATGTTGGCGACTTTGATGGTAAAACCACTTATGGTTTAAAAACTGCCGGAGGTGATGGAGAATATCTTGTAAGGGTTGGTACAGAGAACAGGCAGCACGTTATGGGGCATATTTCCCTTCTTGGCTATGAGGGGAATATAATTGCACCGATGACTGTAGGCGGGCCCGATGAATCTGCAATCGGGGACCCGGTTGAAATACTGCTCACAGAATGGGCACAGCAGTGCAAAAAACAGAACGGTGTGGTCATTCTGCCTCATTTCCCGAATCCAAGGCTGGAAAATGCCTCTGCAATAATAACAGGAGGCGTTGACGGAGTGGAGATGACATCGGGTTCATGGCTCTATGGAGGAATTGATCCGTATTCCCTGATGGACTGGTACCGTTATCTGAACTGCGGATATTTTGTAGCTGCAGTGGGCGGAACCGATAAAATGGATGCAGCCACAGCTGTCGGAGCAGTCAGAACCTATGCTAATATTGGCAAAGACCGGGAGTTCAGTTATGAAGAATGGAAAGAAGCTGTCAGACGCGGAAATACTTTTGTGACTTATGGTCCGCTGATTGAATTTAATGTTGAAGGAAAACCTGCCGGCAGCAGGATTGAAATGCCCTCATCAGGGGGAACAGTAAATATCAGCTGGGAAGTTGAAAGTGTAACAATTCCAATGAGCAGGATCGAACTGATTGTCAATGGCGAAGTTAAGGAGAGTGTCTCCCTTTCACAATGGCAGGGAAAAGGCACCTGGAGTTTTAAAATATCAAAAAGTTCGTGGATTGCTGTCCTGGTCAGAGGACACTACCCCGGGAGGCCTGAGATTATCGCCGCCCATACATCGCCGGTGATGGTCAGTGTAAAAAACTCACCGATGATCGTGGCAGAGGATGCATTGACAATTCTCGACCAGATTGAAGGAGCCATGGCTTATCTTGACACCATAGGCACAAGGGCGGAAGACAAAATCTATAAGAGGATGAAGATGGTACTTACATCTTCCCACAGGATAATTCATAACAGGATGCATGAAATGGGATATTTTCATCAGCATACCTCGGTAAATGATCATAAGGAACATCATTGAAAGAGGAAACGGACCAATGGTTTAATATGGAATTATTCAGAATAGAGAGAAGGGTGATTAATGTTTAACGGCCGTGATTTTATCATGTCTTTGTACCGGAGGTTTCCTTTGTATTACGGTCCAATTTTATTATTTTTGTGAATATGGAAGAAAAATCTAAGCCCATATTCAACAAGCGCATTTTCTGGGATGTAAACTTTGAAAATATCGATTACGATGCCAAAGCCAATTTTGTCATTGAAAGGGTATTTGAACGTGGTGATGTTGATGATATACGCCAATGCCGGAGGTATTATGGCGATGAGAAAGTGACTGAGGCTCTCCTGAAAGCTAAATTTCTGCCGCTGCATACGATCTATTTTGCTAGTGCAATTATCGATAAGCCAATTAATGATTTCAGATGTTACATACTGAGACAGTTGAACCCGGGACTCTATCCTTATTGAGAAAGCTGATGTATCTTCCATCACTAAAGCAGTTTTCTCTTGTGGAAGGTACTGCCCTGGCTCTTCGGTACGGGCATCGAAGTTCAGTGGATCTGGATTTGTTTTTCCACGAAAAATTTGATCATCAGACTATCGTTGATGAACTTAAAGGAATATTTCAACAAAGATTTGTTTACAAACAACAACATACACAATTTGGAATTTTTTGTTTCATTGAAAATATAAAAGTTGATATTGTTTATTTTCCTCATCAGCCGATTTCGGATATAGAGGAGGTTGATCAAATACGTATGTATAGCAGCGCAGATATCTCTGCAATGAAGCTTCAGGCCATACTTGGCAGGGCAAAGAAAAAGGACTTTTGGGATTTGCATGAATTGTTGAAGCACTATCCGTTACAGCAACTGATGGACTGGCATACCCAAAAATATCCTAACCAGATGCTCGCTATCAGCATCCCACACGCTATCACTTACTTCATTGAGGCAGATGAGAGTGAAACGCCGGTCAGCTTCAAAAATCAGACCTGGGATCTAATAAATAAGGATATTTCAAAGACTGTAAGCGATTACCTCAGGTAAGACCTGGCAAAAAGAAATCACCCGCATATATGACTATGTAAATGGTTGATTTTCTGTGTAGCGAGACGGAGAATTACGGCGGCAAGCCGCCGTGATTCTCTTTATGGTGCTTAACATCGGAAAGCCTTGCAACGCCAGGCGTTGCAGGGTCTTTTTTGTTTCATACAGTCGCTCGAAAACAAGTTTTCAGCCCCTTTATGAAACAAAAAAGCCCGTCCCGATCAATCGGGACAGGCTTTCCGATGTAGCGAGACGGAGAATTGAACTCCGGACCTCATGATTATGAATCATGCGCTCTAACCAACTGAGCTATCTCGCCGTGTCCACCGTAGCCTTAGCGTAGGTGGGCCCTTTGACCTCCGTAGCATTGGCGAAGGAGGTTTGTTTCCACCAAAACCATTATTACAGGAAGACCTGAAGGTTTTGCGGGTGCAAATATAAACAGATTGTTACAATTTACCAATAAGGTTTTTTAGTTTCAATATTTTTTCTATATTGCAGAAGAAGTTATGGTGTTGTAATAAATTTAACATGCGTCTAAAACTGGAACTGGAATATACACTGAACTGTTCACCAAAAGTACTTTTCCCCTGGTTATGTACCCCTGAAGGTCTTGAAGAATGGTTTGCCGATAAAGTCACCGTCGAAAAAGACCTGTTTACGTTTACCTGGGATAAAACAGAGTCAAAAGCAAGACTATCTGCACTGAAAGACAATAAGTTCGTACGTTTTGAATGGCTGGATAAAGAGGATACAGAATCAAACTATTTTGAATTCAGAATTGAAATCCAGGAACTGACCAGCGACCTTGCCCTTATCATAACAGACTTTGCTGATCCGGAGGAGAAAGAAGATGCAATTTTCCTGTGGGATAACCAGATAGGCGACCTGAAAAGGATACTTGGAATATAACACAGGCGCAGGGGCGTAAGGGCGCAAAGGTGCAATGGTAATAGAGACTGGCATAATCCTAAATTAATTCAAACAATCTTTCATTATATCCCCTGAACCTGACATTTGCAACTCCCATGATCCGCTGTGCCTTTGAGCCATTATCTTGCCATTTTGAAAAAGCCCCCCGAACTCATATGTTTTATAATAAAATTGAAGTAATTTTGCACACAAATTTTATGCAGTGTTAAAAAAAGTCGACAAGTTCGTTCTTAAATCATTTATCGGGCCACTGATACTGACTTTCTTTATTGTGCTCATAATCCTTTTACTTCAGTTTCTCTGGATGTATGTCGACGAGCTGGCAGGAAAAGGACTTAACTTAATTATCCTTGGAGAACTCATATATTACTTCGCACTGACATTTGTACCAATGGCCCTGCCACTGGCTATATTGCTTGCATCTCTTATGACATTCGGCAACATGGGTGAATTCAGTGAATTATCAGCTCTGAAATCATCCGGCATCTCGCTTCAGAGAATAATGAGACCCCTGATGATTTTCATCGGCGTTGTTTCAATCGTCTCATTCTTTTTTTCAAACGACGTAATGCCGTACGCCACATCAAAAGCCAGGACACTACTGTATGATATCCGTCGTAAAAAACCGGATATTAATATACAGGCAGGTCCTTTTTATAACGGTGTCCCTGACTTCAGTATTAAGGTAACATCAAAAGATCCGGTTACAAACCGGCTGGATAAACTTATCATTTACGATCATCGCGAAAAAAGAGGCAATGTTTCAGTTACGGTTGCTGATTCAGGCTATATGAAAACCACCCAGGATGGATCAGGACTGATAATGACTTTATATAGCGGCTATTCATTCAATGAGGTAACGGAAAATAATGTCAGTTACAGCGAACGCAGTCACCCCTCCAGAAAAGATTACTTCAGGGAACAGACCATTGTCATGCCTCTTCAGGGCTTTGACCTGGAACGCAGCGATGATGGACTTTTCAAATCGAACGCTGCCATGATGACAATTGCCGAACTCACTTTCCATATTGATTCACTTGGAGATGCCTACAACAACAGGGTAAGCAGCCATTTCAACGATTTTAAAACTTCCAAGATTTACCATCTGAGTAATTACGGTTATGTGATGAACATGTCAGCGACAAAGGAGGATTCGCTGAAAAAATCAAAATACTTTGAACCACAGGCCATTTTCGACTCCCTCCCGGCAGCTGAAAGAAAGGATGCAATATCAAGGGCTATTGAAAATATTAAAGATGGCAATATTTACCTGGCACAGATAAGCGAATCACATTACTGGGAGATAAAGGTTCTCAAAAGGTATGAGGTTGAGTGGAACAAGAAGCTAACCATGTCATTTGCATGCCTGGTCTTTTTCTTCATTGGTGCACCGCTCGGGGCAATAATCAGGAAGGGAGGACTGGGAACTCCAGCCGTTATCTCCATCTTTTTCTTCGTGATATATTATGTAATATCACTTTCAGGACAGAAACTGGCAGAAGAGAACTTAATCAGTACTTTCGCCGGAATGTGGGCAGCATCCTATATCCTTTTACCAGTCGGACTATTTCTGACTTATAAGGCAACTACCGATTCGGTAATTATGAACATTGATACATACCTTTTATTCTTCAAAAAAATAAAAGATAAGGCTTACCGGTTTACAATGAATGAAAAGCAAAGCAAATCACATGAAATATTAATTGATTCTCAAAATGAATGATTTCAGATTAAATACAATTGAAGAGGGGGTGGAAGATATCAGACAGGGTAAAATTCTGATAGTTGTGGATGATGAGGATCGCGAGAATGAGGGAGATTTCATATGTTCTGCAGAACTTATTACACCTGAAATAGTTAATTTCATGGCAAAGCACGGGAGGGGTCTTATTTGTGTTGCACTTCCCGAAGAGAGATGTGAAGAACTTGACCTGCATCTCATGGTAGGAAATAATACCTCAATTCATGAAACACAATTCACAGTAACAGTTGACCTTATAAGTAAGGAAACATCTACAGGTGTATCAGCAAAAGACAGGGCACTCACAATTAAAGCCCTGGTTGATCCGGTAACCAGGCCATCAGATCTTGGAAGGCCCGGACATATCTTTCCCCTCAAAGCAAAAGCAAAAGGAGTACTCAGAAGGGCCGGGCATACCGAAGCTGTGGTAGATCTTACACGGATGGCAGGTTTGCTGCCCGGAGGGGCACTTGTAGAGATAATGAATGACGATGGTACAATGGCCCGGCTTGATGATCTTAAAAAAATCAGCAAAGAATTTGGCATAAAAATCATTGCAATCAGAGACCTCATTAAGTATACCCTGGAAAGAGATTCAATTATTGAGAAGGGAGAAAGAGTAAAACTCCCCACATTCAAAGGGGATTTCGAGTTTATTCCGTTCAGGCAGACAAGCAACGGACTCGAACATGCAGCTCTTGTAAAGGGTACCTGGACAAGTGATGAACCTGTTCTGGTACGGCTTCATTCGTCATGCTTTACAGGCGATATATTCGGTTCAATGAGGTGCGACTGTGGCCCGCAACTTCAAAAAGCAATGGAAATGGTTGAAGCTGAAGGCAAAGGAGTGGTCATTTATCTGAGTCAGGAAGGAAGGGGAATCGGTCTTCTGAATAAAATAAAAGCATACAGGCTTCAGGATGAGGGAATGGATACTGTTCAGGCGAACATCACACTTGGCTTCGGAGAAGATGAAAGGGATTACGGTGTTGGCGCCAGCATTATGCATGAACTCGGGCTGGGTAAGGTAAGACTCATTTCAAATAACCCGGTAAAAAGAGCAGGACTTGAGGGGTATGGTATAGAAATTGTTGAAACCATACCACTGGTCATTGAATCTAATCCTCATAACCAGTTTTATCTTGAAACCAAAGCAAACAAGATGGGACATAACCTGACATGCTATAAGCACATATCAAAGGAATGATTTTTTGATTATTTTTGGAAAATAAACCGGAATAATGAAAAACCTCAGGATTGTCTTTATGGGAACTCCCGGGTTTGCAGTAGCAACACTGGGGTCTCTTCTTATGAATGGATTCAATGTGGTGGGGGTTGTTACGGTTCCTGATAAACCGGCAGGAAGAGGAAGGACACTTCAGAAATCGCCGGTTAAAGTATTTGCCGAATCAAGCTATATCCGGATTTTACAGCCATCCAACCTCAGGGATCCTGACTTTGTTAAGGTACTTACTGGTTTAAAGCCTGACATATTTATAGTTGTTGCATTCAGAATGCTTCCGGAAGTAGTCTGGAGAATACCTACAAAAGGAACAATAAACCTTCATGCATCTTTGTTACCCGATTACAGGGGTGCCGCACCTATAAATCATGCAATAATAAACGGAGAGACAAGAACCGGTGTAACTACATTTTTTATTGATGATAAAATTGATACGGGCAATATCCTGCTAAGAGAGGAGATTCAGATTTTCCCGTTTGAAAATGCAGGCGACCTTCATGACAGGATGACAAAACTAGGAGCAAGACTTGTCATAAAAACACTTGCCGGAATAGTTGACGGAAGCATAAAGCAGCAGCCACAATCAAACTTCATTACCCCCGGAGTTGAACTTAAAACAGCACCAAAAATACATCCTGAGGATTGCATAATAGACTGGAATTCAGGCACTGTTAAAGTACATAACCTTATAAGAGGTCTCGCCCCGGCACCAGGAGCACGTACGGTGTTGAAGGGGAAGAAGTACTCACTTTCAGTTAAATTCTATGAAAGTATCCCGGAGCTTGAAAAACATTCACTTAAACCCGGCACAATAGTTTCTGATGGTAAACACAATTTTAAGATTGCATGTAAAGACGGATTTGTAAGCATCTCAATGCTTCAGCTTGAGGGGAAAAATAAGATGAATGCAATTGAATTCCTGAGGGGATTTAAAATTTCTGATTATACAATCGATTTCAGTTAACAGGCTTCATGCTCCTGAGCCAGATCTTTTCACCAGCACCAGGTTGCTGCCCTTCATTCATCCTGTTCATCTCGTAAAGTTTTTTTAGCTTAATGCCATATTTCTGCGATATGGAATACATGGAATCTCCGCTGACTGTTATATGAACATCCTTTCCTGCCTCAGCCTTTTCTCTCTTCGGCTGCAGATACAGTATTTGTCCCGGTACAATTTTAAAATTATTGTCAAGCTCATTATACCTGGCTAATTCCCATTTCAAAAGATTAAACTCACTCTCAATTCCCTCTCGCGTATCGGTCTCACTTACTATTATATACTGTATCCTGTTATTCTCCTTTATCCTTTGAATGCGACCCGGTACTACAAAGTTGCCATTATCCTTCCTTACTGATGATTCAGGTGTTCCTGAAGGAGAGACTGTACTGGCATTTAATGTATCAGGTCCGGTTGCATTTTTTTGTGTACTTTTCTTACCCTGGTCGTACTGCCACAGTTCATTCTCCTCAATCTTCCTTATAAGCATGTCGGCATAATCGGGATTTGTTGCATAACCGGCCTTTTTCAAACCTTTGGCCCAGCCTTTATAGTCCTTCTCATCGAGCTTAAAAAGAAAATCATACCTTGAGGTCGAGGTTAGAAAATCAGAATGATCATAATATGATTCCTCCGGTTTGCGGTATTTTCTGAAACATTCATTCCTCTTATCATCATGATGTGTTATGGTAGGACCTTTCCAGTTGCTATGACATTTTATACCGAAATGGTTATTTGCCTCTGTTGCCAGACGGCTCCTGCCATAATCGGATTCTATCATGCCCTGCGCAAGTGTTATGCTGGCAGGAATTCCGGTTCTTCTCATCTCATTCATTGCCAATTCTTTATACTGTTCAATATAGGCATTTGAAATTCCATTCGTATTTTTTACAGAAGTGGCAGGTTTCTTAACACTGCAGGAAGCCAGCAACAGAATTATTAACGGAGGGATTTGATAAAATCTGATCTCAGACATTCTTTCAGTTTATAACAAAAATAGGAAAAAATTGAGTATGATGATAAAGTCAAAATCCATTAACCACAGAGGTCACAGAGAAAAAACACTGAGATCACAAAGGAAATATAATCAGCATTTTAACTTTGTGACCTTTGTGTGAACTCTGTGTTCTCTGTGGTAAAAAATTACTTTTTATATCATTATCAATCTTATGCTATAATAATTACCTTTAACAAATATTATTTTAATAATATGGTAACCAATCATAATATAACACTTTCCTTTGAGGAATTCAGTGATCCGGAAGAGCTTTCCACAGAGGACAGAATTCTTCTTAATGAGGCCATAGCTGCCGCCGCCAATGCATATGCGCCATATTCAGACTTCAGGGTAGGTGCTGCCCTCCGTCTTGAAAGCGGAAAGATATTTAAGGGAGCCAATGTTGAAAATGCTGCCTTTCCATCCGGTATATGTGCTGAAAGGAGTGCCATATCTGCATCAGTTTCAAATTACCCTGACGATAAGCCAAATGCTATTGCCATTGCTGCCTTTAATGAGGAAGGATTAACAGATGAACCTGTAACACCCTGCGGTAATTGCAGGCAGGTTATAGCTGAGGAGGAGTCAAGAAGCAGCACCCGGATTAAACTGATACTGGGCGGTAAAAAGAGAATTTATGTAATTGAAAGTATAGGAACTCTTCTTCCCATGCAATTCAGCAAGAACAATCTGCGGACTAATCTTCCTTAATAATAAGCTGAAATCCTGCTCCGTGAATATTCTTTATATTAAGTGACGGATCATCGGCAAGATATCTTCTGAGTTTGGTAATATAAACGTCCATAGAGCGGGCTGTGAAATAATCGTCCGAACCCCAGATTTTCTTTAATGCCATATCCCTGTTTATCAATTCATTGGGATTTGCAGCCAGCAGCTCCAGAAGTTCTGCTTCCTTAGGGGATAGTTTTGTTTCCACATCATTGAATGTCAGAGTTCTCAGACGTGCATTAAAGGTGAAAAGTCCCAGTTTATAAATATCCCTGGTACCCGACTGAAAATCGCGTCTTGCAAGTATGGCCTTTATCTTTGCCAGCAGGATATCAGTATCGAATGGTTTAGTGACGTAATCATCACCTCCTACCCCATATCCTTTAAGGACGTCCTCTTTCAGCTTTTTAGCAGTGAGGAAAATGATAGGGACCTCATTATTTATCTGACGGATTTCACTTGCAATCGTAAATCCATCAACATGAGGCAGCATCACATCAAGAATACATATATTAAATATGCCCTTTCTGAAGTGATCAAGAGCGTACTTTCCGTCATCAACCCATTCAACGGAGAAATCATTGATTTCGAGGTATGATTTCAGAACTGACCCGAAGCTAAGGTCATCCTCAACAAGAAATATTTTTACAGATTTTGTGTTCATATCAGTTTTCAGGATTAGATGGTAAGTATACTTCAAATTTGCTTCCCTTCCCGGGTTCGCTTAATACGTGAATAGTTCCCTTATGAGCATCAATAATTGCACGGGCATAATTAAGACCCAAGCCGAATCCTTTCACATCGTGAACATTCCCGGAGGTCTGGCGATAAAACCTTTCAAAGATTTTACTCTGAACCGCTTTAGTCATTCCGATTCCCTTGTCTTCCACCGAAAAGACAAATCCGTGATCGACATTCCATGTCCTTATGGTTATCTCAGGTTTTTCCGGTGAGTATTTCACAGCATTGTCAAGAAGGTTGTTTACCAGGTTTGAAAGATGCTCCTGGTCTCCGTAAATAACAGGATCCTGAGAATTGTAAGTTTTTATAACATTACCCTTTTTCTGCTGTATCTGGATATCCATTGTTTCAAGAACATGTTCTATGATTGTATGCATTGAAATATTCTCAAACTTAAACTGAATCTCCTTCTTATCGAGGGATGCAATCTGCAGGATGGTTTCAACCTTTTTATTCATCCTGCTATTCTCCTTTTTAATCATCCCTACAAACTGAAGAACTTTCGTTTCATCATTAATCACTTTAGGATTTGAGATGGTATCAGCGGCGAGTGATATTGTAGCTATGGGTGTTTTGAATTCATGAGTCATGTTGTTTATAAAATCCGATTTCATTTCTGAAATCTTCTTTTGCCTGATAATAAAGTACAGACTGAGTCCGAAAGTAGCAACAATGAACAACGAAAAGGCAAGGGAGCCTCCCAGAAGCCATATTGTCTGGCCAAGAACATAATTAGTCCGTGCCGGAAAAATAACAGAGAGCATTATATCCTGCCTTATAATGTTACCGGGGAAAAGCCTTACTATATAACTGCTCTTTAGGAAATCGCTCTTTGTTGCTTTTCTGAATGTACCGTCCTGCACCTCCCCGTTCCTGATTATTGCATATTCAAATGGCGTCTGAATGCCTGCATAATTAAAGGTTTGTTTAAGGGCATAACCTATCTGCTTATTGTCAAGTTCCAGTGTCTTTTCCCACTGGTAGATCTCAGAAATGAGCTGATCGCTAAGATTATGGAACTCTCCGGCTCTTCTCCGTACCCAATCGAGAAATTCCTTCTGCCTTTCAGGTAATTCCCTTGAGGTGACGCTTCCCTCCTCACCCCTCTTAACAACATGCATTTTACGTGTCTCGTTTTCAGTAGCTACAAGGAGGATTACTGAATCAGACACAACCGAGGTATCGCCGGTAAATACATATGATTTTGACCCATAGGTTATGCTTCCTGTATCAAGTGTTCCTGAATATGCCTGGTTATCAATTCTGACTCTGAATCCGCTGCTGTCAACAGAGGTGTAACTCTGGATACTCAGAAAATTGGATGCTTCTGCCGGATATATTCTCCCCAAAGCAAGGGGGTCAGCCGGCATAAAATTATTGAAGAAATTCATTCTCTGTGACGACTCAATTGCATCTGCAGCATTATAAAGACAGGAAATAACAGCACTGTTGAAATTTTCGTTCCTGATTGCAAATGCATTAACAATCCACCTGGCCTGAACCCATATTATGCCGATTATGGACAATACCATCATAATAATAAGTCCGGTGAATTTGGTTTTATTCATATCACAAATTTAAATGTTATAAGCATCAGTAAGCTATTATTTAACTTTTCCTTAACGCTTATTAACCGGGCATTAACCTTGTACAGGCTTATTTGGCCTAATTTTGAATAAACTTTAACCAATACAATCAAAAGCTATGAAAAGAATTATGATCTTATTTTCAGCAGTAATTGCAATCAGCCTTTTAATACCGCCAGACCTCACCGGGCAGGATATTAAAACGGAAAAAAAGATTAAGATTATTATTGACGACAAGGATGGGGAAAAAGTAGTTATAGATACAATCGTCAGCGGTGACAATGATGTGAAAACATTAACACTGGATGGTGGCAGGATTATTATTATTTCAGAAGATGGAAAAAATCATGAACATGGAGGGGAAAAACATGTTACAGTAACAGTTAATTCAGACGATGAAGCTGCTTCAGAACAGATAGTTACCAGCGATGTCTCAGTCTGGACAACAAAAGACGACGGGGATGGGGAAAAAGTGGTTGTTGTAAAAAAAGTCCCGGGGTCAGATAGTCATGTAGAGAAAAAGACTATGGTATTTGTCACTTCTGACGGCAATGAATCGTCAGTTGAAAAATCAAGGTTTGTTGTTGCAAAAGACGGTATCGTTGTCACCGTTGAAGGAGAAGATGAAGAAAAAACCAAAGAGCTCATGAAAATCATCGAAGAGCATCTGGGAGTTAATAAAAAAGAGGAAGTGAAACAGGATAAAACTGAATCAAAAAAGAATAAGAAGTAACAAGAGGATTTCTACTTTACTGCATCCAGAAAAAGGGGCCAGACATCGCCTTCTGGAAAATGGGCGGTTATAATTACAGGCTCCTTTTTTACAGGATGTAAAAACTCAAGCCTCCTTGCAAAGAGGCTAATGCTTCCATCTTCATTTGAACGCTGAAAACCATATTTAAGATCTCCTTTTACAGGACATCCAAGCTTTGCGAGCTGAGCTCTTATCTGATGATGGCGGCCAGTATGCAATTCAACCTCAAGCAGGTAATATCTTTCAGATCTTCCTTTAATCCTGTAAGTAAGACTGGCTTCTTTTGAGCCCTTTACCTCCTTATCATAAACATAGCTTTTGTTTTGCTGTTCATTTTTTTTCAGAAAATGACTTATTGTAGCTTCCTCAGCAGGAGGACTCTCTTTAACAATAGCATAATAAATCTTTTTTACCTGCCGGGTTCTGAATATCTCATTAAGTCTTTCAAGAGCCTTTGATGTTCTTGCATACAACAGAACCCCGCTTACAGGACGATCAAGCCTATGGACAACACCGAGGTACACATCACCCGGTTTATCATATTTCCTGGCAAGGTATTTCTTTACTTCCCGATCAAGAGAAACATCCCCGCTTTTATCACCCTGCACCAGATCAGATGATTTCTTGAATACTGCAATCAGATGATTGTCTTCGTAAAGTATTTCAACCATTCCAATTCTGACTAATACTGTTCCTTGTCATTGGGGAAGTCCTGTGATCTGACATCATTTATATATGCCTGAACAGCTCCCTTGATCTCAGAATGAAGGTTATGATATCTCCTGAGAAACCTCGGGGAAAACTCCTGGTTTAGCCCAAGCATATCATGAAGTACAAGAACCTGTCCGTCAACTTTTCCTCCGGCTCCAATACCTATAAGAGGAATTTTTAAACTTTTGGTTACTTCCTCAGCCAGATGTGCAGGTATTTTTTCAAGAACAATGGCAAAGCAACCGGTTCTCTCAAGTAGTTTAGCATCCTCCATCAGGCGTTTTGCCTCTTCTGCCTCCTTGGCCCTGACAACATATGTACCGAATTTATGAATAGACTGTGGAGTAAGACCAAGATGCCCCATAACAGGGATACCTGCTGACAGAATTCTCTCTATCGACTCCACAACCTCTGATCCACCTTCAAGCTTAACTGCATGTGCACCCGTCTCTTTCATGATCCTGATCGATGATGCAAGTGCTTCCTTTGAGTTACCCTGGTAGGTTCCAAAAGGCAGATCAACCACCACAAGTGCCCTTTTAACAGCACGCACCACTGAAGCTGCATGATAGATCATATTATCGAGAGTTATCGGGAGAGTTGTCTCATATCCTGCCATTACATTTGAAGCAGAATCTCCTACAAGGATTACATCTATCTCGGCAGCATCAACTATTTTTGCAATGGAATAGTCGTATGCTGTCAGCATTGCAATTTTTTCACCCTTAAGTTTCATCTCATGAAGAACATGAGTCGTTACTCTTTTTACAGACTTGTGTATCGACATTCTATACCATGTTTTGTTTCCGGATGACAAAGTTACTCAATTGTAGCGTATGACAATCTATTCGCACTATTTCTTTTAGGCTGGCAGATAAAGATAAACTGACTGTCGTTTTGTCACATTATTAAAGATCTTAAATGAAAAAACATCACTTACTGTGTGCCATTATTGCAAAAAACAGCAGGAAATAAGTAATGGCATAATGATTGATTATTCCAAGATAAAAACAGCAAAAAATTAAAATAACATAAAATGGGAAAGATAATTGGTATCGATCTGGGAACAACAAACTCATGTGTGTCCGTAATGGAAGGTAATGAGCCTGTTGTAATACCTAACAGTGAAGGAAAAAGAACAACACCTTCGATAGTCGCATTTGTTGAAAACGGTGAGAGAAAAGTAGGAGATCCTGCAAAAAGGCAGGCAATAACCAATGCGAGTAAGACAATCTATTCTATCAAGAGGTTTATGGGAGAAACCTATGAAAAGGTATCGACAGAGATCAAAAGAGTTACTTACACAGTTGTTAAAGGTGATAATAATACTCCAAGGGTAAAAATTGATAACAGGATGTACTCTCCGCAGGAGATCTCAGCCATGATCCTCCAGAAAATGAAAAAAACTGCTGAGGATTATCTTGGATCAGAAGTTACAGAAGCTGTTATTACCGTTCCTGCTTACTTCAGCGACTCACAGCGTCAGGCGACAAAGGAGGCAGGTGAAATTGCTGGCCTCAATGTCAGAAGGATCATAAATGAGCCTACTGCAGCATCGCTTGCTTACGGCCTTGATAAAAAATCACAGGATCTGAAGATAGCTGTATTCGACCTTGGAGGCGGTACTTTCGATATCTCCATCCTCGAACTTGGCGACGGTGTATTTGAAGTGAAATCCACAAATGGTGACACACATCTCGGTGGTGATGATTTTGACCATAAGATTATTGACTGGCTGGCAGAGGAATTCCTGAAAGAGGAAGGCCTTGACCTCAGGAAAGACCCAATGGCACTGCAAAGACTTAAGGAAGCTGCAGAAAAGGCAAAGATCGAGCTCTCCAGCTCTACTACAACAGAGATAAACCTTCCTTATATAATGCCTGTTAACGGTATTCCAAAACATCTTGTAAAAACTCTTACAAGAGCAAATTTTGAAAAGATCTGTGACAGCCTTATACAGAGATGTATTGAACCTTGCAAGATCGCTCTCAGGGATTCAGGATTCTCAATATCTGATATTGATGAAGTACTTCTTGTAGGTGGCTCAACACGAATACCTGCCATCCAGCAGCTTGTTGAAAAATTCTTCGGAAAAACACCATCCAAAGGAGTAAACCCTGATGAAGTTGTGGCAGTAGGTGCAGCAATTCAGGGGGGAGTTCTTACAGGCGAGGTAAAGGATGTCCTCCTTCTTGACGTTACACCTCTTTCACTCGGAATTGAAACCATGGGAGGAGTAATGACTAAACTTATTGAGTCAAACACAACCATACCAACAAAGAAAACCGAGGTATTCACAACGGCAGCCGACAGCCAGCCATCAGTGGAGATACATGTCCTACAGGGTGAAAGACCAATGGCAGCTGGTAATAAAACAATAGGAAGATTCCATCTCGATGGTATTCCGCCAGCACCAAGAGGAGTTCCTCAGATTGAAGTGGGATTCGATATAGATGCAAACGGCATTCTCCATGTAACAGCTAAAGACAGAGGGACAGGTAAAGAGCAGAGAATCAGGATAGAAGCCTCTTCAGGTCTTACTGACGAAGAGATAAGAAGGATGCGTGATGAAGCCAAAGCTAATGCAGAATCCGATCAGAAGGCACGTGAAAGAGTTGAAAAGATAAATACCGCCGACAGTATGATCTTTACAACTGAAAAGCAGCTCAGGGAATTCGGTGATAAGCTTCCGGCTGACAAGAAACCGGCTATTGAAAATGCTCTGGCTAAGCTCAAAGAGGCACATAAATCACAGGATCTTGATGCTATTGACAAGGCCCTTGCCGAACTTAACACAGTTTGGCAGGTAGCTTCGGAAGAGATGTATAAAACTGCACAAAATACCACAGGACAACCTACATCCCAGCCCGGTCCTGATCAGCCCGGACCTCAGAGTAACGCCAAAGGTGGTAATGAAGAGGTAACTGATGTTGATTTCGAAGAGGTAAAGTAATAATAGCATCTGTTATACAATGAAAAGGGGGATGTCTAAAATCCCCTTTTTCTATTTCCACCCCTAAATCCCCCAGGGGGGACTTGAAATCAATCTCTTAGACAAGCCCCCCTTGGGGGGTTTGGGGGTAAAATCGGTCTTTTAAGATAGTCCCTTTATTGTTATCCCTAATATTTGTACTTTTATACTTTATTTCCAGTTCCTGTATATATGTTTACCAGAATTTTTGTAATCATCTTAATTTTCTTCATTCCTTCCTTACTGTTCTGTCAGACTGATACAGTGCTGAACAAAACTGATAAGTCTGGTAAAAAGCAGGGACACTGGATAAAAAGGTATCCTGACAATACTATTATGTATGAAGGTACCTTTAAGGATAATATTCCTGAGGGAGAATTCAGGCGTTACACTGAGTCTGGTATTCTCAAGTCAGTTATCGTTTACAGCAACAAAGGAAGGGAGACTGATGCAACCATCTATCATTCAAATGGGTACATTTCAGCGAAAGGCAAGTATACTGACAGGCGTAAGGAAGGATTATGGCAGTTCTTTTCTGAGTTTACCGAGGGCTATGTTGTCAGCGAAGAAAATTATACATGCAACAGGAGGCACGGCAAGTCAGTAAAGCTTTATCCTGATGGAAATATTGCAGAAAAGATGAATTTTGTTAATGATACAGCTCAGGGTGAATGGATTAAATATTTCTCTGATGGAAGAACGAGTCTTAAATCGAGCTTTCTCAATGGTAAGATCAATGGCAAATTCGAAGCCTGGTTCGATAACGGACAGATCCAGTTTTCGGGTGAATATATCAATGACAAAAGAAATGGCACATGGTTGATCTATGACAGAAACGGTTCTCTGAAATACAAACTGGATTATGTAAATGGTGTCACGAATGAACGCCAGATGGACATTGACTCATCCGATTACCTCGATTCCCTTGAAAAGAATAAAGGCAGGATACCTGATCCTGAGCAAACAGGAAACATATGGTAAGGATTTTCACTTGCATTCTGTTCATATTACTGTCAATTCCTGGTGCCGCCCAGGTTACCCCTTACTATTACAGAGTATATTTCACGGATAAAGGAGATGCCCGCATAAACGATTATCAACCCTTACAGCTTCTGTCTGAGAGGGCTATAGAAAGAAGACAAAAGGAAAACATTGATATTCTCGACTACAGGGATCTTCCGGTTTTCAGCAATTACATAAATGAACTCTCATCAGGGGGATTAACTCTTCACTGCACTTCAAAGTGGATGAACACCGCCCTGTTTAAAAGCAGTATTGTTGTCAACACTGACAGCCTGAAGAATTTACCTTTCATATCAGAAATTAAAACAGTTAAGATTCCCGGTAAAAAAAATACTGGTCAGGATAAACTTGATTTTGTCCTTAATGGATCATCGGAAGATTCATATGACCGGCCTGTCACTATGTTAAATGGTTATTCTCTTCATAATCAGGGCTATTTGGGTAATGGTATACTGATTGCCGTTCTTGACGGAGGTTTTGACAATGCCGAGGAGATCTCTTCTCTGAATGACCTTAGAGACCGTAATGGAATAAAAGCCACCTACGATTTTGTTCAGAATTCTGAATTTGTCTATAATTCAAGTACTCATGGAACTGCTGTACTCTCTGTACTGGCAGGAAGACTGCCCTGGGTAATTGAAGGTACAGCCCAGGAGGCTGATTATCTGTTACTGAAATCTGAAGATGTGTCTTCGGAATTTCCATGCGAAGAGGACTATTGGGCTGCTGCTGCAGAATTTGCAGACAGTTGCGGTGCAGATATAATTACTTCATCATTGGGCTATACAACATTTGATGATCCCTCAATGAGTTATAAATATTCTGATCTGGACGGCAACAAAGCTTTTGTGACAATAGCTGCTGATATAGCAGCATCAAAAGGGATAATTGTTTTTAACAGTGCAGGAAATGAGCGTAATAAATCATGGAAAAGGATAATCTGTCCTGCCGACGGCGACAGTGTCATTGCTGTTGGCGCAGTCGATGGCAATAATAATATTTCTGCTTTTTCATCAGCAGGACCGGCATATGACAGGCGGATTAAACCGGACAATTCTGCAATGGGAGTCGCTGTTCCGGTTCAGACATCAGCAACAACAACATCAAAGGCTAATGGCACATCATTTTCGTGCCCGGTGCTCAGTGGTATGACAGCATGCCTGATGCAGTCATTCCCTGATGCAAGAAGCACCGATATCATTAAAGTTATTAAGGAATCATCCGACAGATTCAATTCTCCCGATTCATTATATGGCTATGGAATACCGGACATGGGTGCTGCACTTCTCAGATTACAGGATCTATATCTTCTGAAACCTGAAGGACTCTCAGTTGCATTACCTAATCCCACGACAGGTGAATTTGAAATAATCTTCAGGGAGCCCTATGAATCAATTGTAATAGAGATTTTTACCACTTCAGGCAAAATAATCTGGAAAAGGGAAATCGATACTTTTGCAGGAAGGATTCTTAAAATAAATGAACTTGTGAACAGGGAGCAGGGATTATATATTGTCAGAATAAGCACTCCTGATGCTAAAATAATACATAAGATTATAAAACTCAGAAACTGAAAATGACCGGAAGATTGTCCCTATCGGAATTGCAGATGGTTATCAGGGATTCACTTTACCTCTCATTACCTGATTTTTATTGGGTTGTGGCTGAAATTTCTGAGATCAAACAAAACTACTCGGGTCATTGCTACCTTGAACTTATTGAAAAACAATCAGATGAAACCAGCATTAAGGCAAGGATAAAAGCTGTAATCTGGAGCAGCCGCTTTGGTTTTATCAGGTCATTTTTTGAAAATGCCACTGGAGAGACACTCAGAGAAGGATTCAAAATTCTCGTAAAGGCAAAGATCGAATATCATGAGTTATACGGATTAAGCCTTGTCATTACAGATATAGATCCTTCATATACTGCTGGCGAAATGGCTGCAAAAAGGTTGCAGATAATAAGGAGACTTGAACAGGAAGGTGTTTTCGGCATGAACAGGGAGCTTGAAATTCCAGCTGTACCTCAAAGGATTGCAATAATATCATCACGTAATGCTGCCGGCTATACTGACTTCATGAATCACCTCAGGGATAACAGCTATGGATACGTTTTCTATACGGCCCTTTTTGATTCTGTAATGCAGGGGAATGATACTGAACAAAGCATAATAAGTGCATTCGAAAGGATAGCTTTAAATATAAATAAATTTGATGTAGTCGTAATAATAAGAGGAGGAGGTTCTCAAACAGATCTGAGCTGGTTCGATAATTACAATATTGCATATTATGTAACACAGTTCCCGCTTCCTGTAATTACAGGTATCGGACATGAAAAGGACTTATCCGTTACAGATATGGTAGCCTGCAGGTCGCTTAAAACACCTACTGCGGTGGCAGACTTTCTTATAGAATGTCTTGTTGAAACAGAAAACCATCTTATAGCACTTGGAGACGAAATAAAGAATCTGTCAAAGGAGATTCTTGATGATTACAAAGAGCGCCTTGAAAAAGCAAAAAGTACGATTGGACCGCTTACGAGGATAATGATATCTGAGGTAAGGAAAACCATTTCAGATATTTCAATTGAAATATTAAACCTGGGGAAAGGAAAGATCTACAGAGCCGCAATGATTCTTGCCGGTCATCAGTCAAAACTGGTTTCTGCATGTTTAGCGGGGACATCTGCCAGGGAAACACAACTTAATTTCCTGAAAACGGAATTAAATTTAAATACAGTGGATTTCCTCAAACTAAACAAAAACAGAATGTCGTCTCTGGAAACCAGGCTAAACATTCTGAATCCTGTGAATGTACTTAAAAGAGGCTATACTATTACATCAATAAACGGGAAAATAGCAAAAGAATCGGAATACCTTAAAGAAGGTGATGTTATTGAAACACTCTTCAGTGATGGGGAGGTTTCAAGTCTGGTCACGCATAAAAACAAAAGAAAATTAAAAACATAAAAGCATGACAAAGAAAGATTTTTCATTTAACGAGGCAATTGTAAAAATCGAGGAGATACTGAAAAATATTGAAAGCGGGGAACTTGATGTGGACAAATTATCTGCTGAGGTAAAAAAGGCTTCGGAACTGATTAAACAATGTCAGAAAAAGCTGAAGTCAACTGAAGAAGAGATAGACAGTATCTTCAGGGAATTATCATGAAAAAAACAGGGTCACGCAATTGCATGACCCTATTCCTTGATACCCTAAACCTAAATCCATGAAAAAAACCCTATTACCCTGCTGTTTTCATCCTCTTATACTTAAACGATAAAGTGAGGTTAATTGTTTCAATTTAAAGCATGAATTATTGGGAAACGCTCTTTTTTTTGACGAACAGGCTATTTCTCTACACCAAGGACGTCTTTGAATGCTTTAACGAATGTTTCTTTTGGGAGAGCACCCATAGCCATTTGTGGCTGCCCGGTTGATGGAACAAAAAGAAAAGAGGGTATGCTTCGTATTCCAAACACTGATGCAAGTTCCTGTTCCTCTTCAGTATTAACCTTATAAACATCTAGTTTACCGTCGAAATCCTTTGCAAGTTCCTCAAGAACAGGCGCTACCATTTTACATGGGCCACACCAGTCAGCATAAAAATCAATTATGCAGGGTTTCTCTCCTTCAAATTTCCATTCCTTATTAACTTCATAATTGAATACCTTGGACTGGAATGTCTCTTTTGTCAAATGCTCTACCATTGTGCTTTTTATTTATTTAACATACAAATTGTTTCATTGTTCATACTCAGACAACCTTTATGCCACTATTGCGTTTAATCCATAAGATACCCAAAATTGAGTATAAATTGTAACTTTGTCATGATTATTTTAACAAATTGTCATATCTAGATATGAACATATGTCTTAATGACAAAATATTTGAGACACTCTCCGAGGTTGTTGATTCTGAAAAGGTTGAAGCTTATGTTATAGGCGGTTGGGTGCGGGACTCTGTTTTAAAACTCGAACATTCAGATAAAGACATAGACATTGTTGTTGTCGGAAGTGGCATTGATATTGCCCGTAAAGCAGCACGCAAATTCGGTACAGGGATAAAAGTTTCGGTTTTTAAGAATTTCGGAACCGCCATGTTCAGATATGGAGAGTACGAGATTGAATTTGTGGGAGCACGCAAGGAATCATATACAAGGGGTTCAAGGAAGCCGGTGGTTGAAAACGGCTCACTGGAGGATGATCAGAATAGAAGGGATTTTACCATAAATGCTCTTGCATTAAGTCTCAGTAGTGTAAACTTTGGTGAAATGCTTGATCCGTTTAACGGATTAAGTGATATTGAAAATAAAATCATACGAACTCCCCTTGATCCTGATAAGACATTTTCTGATGATCCCCTGAGGATGATGAGGGCAATCAGGTTTGCCAACCAGCTTAATTTCACTATTGAACCTGACACCTTTTCCTCTATAAAAAGAAATGCAGAAAGGATAAAAATTGTTTCTCCGGAGAGAATGGTTACTGAACTGAATAAAATCATACTGTGCACACATCCCTCAAGAGGTTTTAATCTTCTCGACAGATCGGGATTACTCAAAATTATACTTCCTGCTCTTGATAATCTAAAGGGTGTGGAGACAATCGAAGGTAAAGCTCACAAGGATAATTTTCATCATTCAATAAAAGTACTGGATAATATCAGTATAAAGACAGATAACCTCTGGTTAAGATGGGCAGCATTATTGCATGACATTGCAAAACCTGTCACTAAAAAATATATTCCTGATACCGGATGGTCATTTCACGGGCATGAATATATCGGATCCAAAATGATACCGGATATCTTCCGTGAGCTAAGGCTTCCTCTTAATGAGAAGATGAAATATGTACAAAAGCTGGTTGATCTTCACCTGAGGCCAATAGTACTGTCGCAGGAAATTGTAACCGACTCAGCAATAAGGAGATTACTGTTTGAAGCAGGCGATGATATTGATGATCTTATGCTCCTTTGTGAAGCTGATATAACATCAAAAAACGAAGCAAAAAAAACAAAACACCTTGAAAACTTCAGGAAAGTAAGGAATAAACTTAAAGAGATTGAGGAGAAGGATGCCCTCCGTAATTTTCAGCCACCGGTTGATGGAAGTGAAATCATTAAAGTATTTGGCATAAAGCCCGGCAGGGAGGTCGGAATTATTAAGAATACAATACGTGAGGCTATAATAGAAGGAATCATACCAAACGAACATGATGCTGCCATTAAGCTCATGCTGGAAAAAGGCAGGGAGATAGGCCTCACTCCTGTCGACAAGAATCTCTCATGAATAAATCTACAATTACCGGCAGGTGATCACTGTATCCTCCGTGATATCTGTAGCCCCGGTATGTCGAAAATGGAGATAATCCGGGGTAAACAGGATCTTTTTCCAATAAAAAGCCTGGTCTTAAGATCCTGAAACTCCCGGACGGGATGTACAGACCCGACCCGGAATTAAGAAGTGTCTTTGATACAATAACCTGGTCAATCATTTCCCATGTTCCCCTGTACCTGTATGTACCATCACCTGTTTCAGATAGCTGCACAGTAAGATTTTCAAGTCCTGATCCTGTGTGTACAGAATTTAGAAGTGTTTCAATCTCTGTATCATCAGGTGTAGAATTAAAATCTCCGCATATAAGGATCTTACCTCTTCCGGAAGAGGATTCAAAAACAGAGTTACAGGTATCTGCGATCATTCCGGCGATGGATTTCCGTAAATCATCTCCTGCCAGTGCTCCTCCCCTTCTGGATGGCCAGTGATTAACAAAAACATGCAGAGTATCCGTGTGAATACGCAAGGTTGCAAAAAGCACACTCCTTGTCTGATAACCAGTTCCATCATTTACGGAAGGAATAAGATATCTGTACTTCAGAATTTCAACCACATCCCTCCTGTATATCAGACAGACATCAATACCTCTCCTGTCAGGTGAATCCTCATGTATGATACCATAATCATACTTTGAAAGGTATGTTTCTGATAATAAGTCCTGAATTACCCTGCGATTCTCTACTTCACACATTGCAATTATATCAGGCATGCTCCATTCTCCGGCACTTGCAATCGTCTTATATATTGAATTAAGCTTCCTGTAATAACGGCTGTAATTCCATCTCATCAGCCCTGAGGGAGTAAAATCATCGTCATCCGTGAGAGAATCATCATAAACATCAAACAGGTTTTCGACATTATAAAACATGACCCTGATTCCTTTTGATGTTATCCCCTGTGATAAAATGGATGGAGATAATACAATGAGAAAAAGTGTGCTCAGGCAAATTTTCGAAAACTTTACAGACATATAGCAGCGAAGATTCCCCGGAAAACTGACCGGGAAATAATTATGCGATCTAAAATAACAAAAAAAGGCGAAGTATAAAACTTCGCCTATCTAAATTAAATGTAATTACTAATATGCATTTATCCACCTGTACCGTCGTGCACTCTCCCCAAACTTAACTGCAAGGGATATCTCATGAGTCCCATAGGTTGATGATCGGATATCAGTGAGTGTAATATCCATTGCATATGCAAAATAAAACCTGTCATACTTAAGGCCAATCATTGGAATTATTGCATCACCGGTTCTGTAGGAAATTCCCGCCCAGTAATCGTCCTTATAATAAACCCTTCCGGTAATATCCATCTGGATCGATTTGAAAAGCATATCAGAAGACTTGATAAAGCCTGAAGGTTCCAGAGTCCAGTCATTATTAAGTTCAAACTTTATTCCTCCTGTAAGAAAGAAATGTCCGAGTTCATTTCTGTCAACACTTGATGTATCGCCGAATATAAGATTACCCCTTAGCAGATTAGTCATGGCAAAACCAGCATAATAACGGGCTGTTGTAAAACTTGCCCCAAAGTTGAAATCAGTAACAAAAACAGACCTGTCATACGAATTTATCAGGGGATCGTTTGGTTCAAAAATTTTGCCTTCTGTATTAACAAAATACTGGTAGCCTGTCATGGCGAGTCCGAAGGCAAGGTTATTTGGAATACCCTGTGTTCTGCCCATTGATATATGGTAGGCGTAAGCTGCCTGGAAACCGGTTCTTCTCATGATACCATTATTATCATTGAAAATATATCCGCCAAGTCCGACTTTACCTCCTTTGGTTGGTTTAACCAGTTTTTTCCTGACCGACGTTGACTTTGAGATATAACTATTCTTCAAAAGCCTGGTCTGGAAACTGGCAGCGTAAGTGCTTGGAGCTCCTGCCATTCCCACCCATTGTTCCCTGACAGTAAGGTTGACAGTTGTATAGCCATCCCTTCCGGCAAAAGACGGATTTATCAGAAATCCGTTCATTATGTACTGGGAGTACATTGGAACCTGCTGTGAAAACCCAGATCCAAAAAAGAAGATCAGAATTGCAGTTACTATTATGCTCTTAAGGTGCCTCATTTTTTAGTATCGAAATATAGCATTTTTTATCTAATTATACTTACTACGCCGGATCTTGACTTCGATCCGTCATTCAGATTAAGTATATAGTGGTATGAGTCTGTTGGCAGTAATTTACCGTCAGAAGTCCCATCCCATTCATTATCAGATATATTCTTTGTTTTGAAAACAAGTTTACCCCACCTGTTGTAAACCAGCACCTCTGCATCTGGGAATAATTCAATATTCCTTATTTTCCATGTATCATTAAATCCGTCATTGTTTGGAGTAATTATTTCCTGTGCAATAACACAATCAGCAGAACCAGTATTCTCAAGTTCAATATCGAGAGAAGCAGCACATCCGTTGGCATCCGCAACAACAACACTATATGATCCGTCAGGTATATTTGTTCTGCTGATTCCTGTAAGACCATCTGACCATATTGCTGAATAAGGCTGAGTGCCACCAGAAATTGTAATTGAAATACTTCCGTCAGGAGTATTCGGGCATGATGCAGGAACAGTTGTATGATCAACTGACAGCACTGCGGGTTCTGAAATAGTAACCGGAACATTTGAAGTGCAAAGACCTGCATCACGGACTATGACAGTATAACTACCTGCAGCAAGGCCGCTGAATGTACCGGAAAACTGGAATGCTCCTCCACTGATATTGTACTCATATGGAGGTGTACCTCCTGAACCTGAAATGTTGATGCTTCCATTAGCACCTCCGTTACAGGAGACATTTGTCTGAAGCATAATTGTTCCGGCAAGCGCTGCAGAAGGCTGGGTTATATCTGCTGTTACATTGAAAGTACAAAGATTTCCATCCTGTACAGTAACATTATAAGTACCTGCGGCAAGATCTGTAAATGTACCAGATGCCTGATATGATCCGGACCCGATCCTGTAAAGATAAGTACCGGTACCTCCTGTACCGCTTACAGTAAGAATTCCGGTAGTTCCTCCGAAACAGAGAATATCAGTATGGGACACAACAAATCCACTTAAAGCAGAAGAAGGCTCAGTGACCGTTGCTGTTGTGGTTGCTGTAATTGCTGCTGCATCTCTGACAGTTATGGTGTATGTTCCGGCAGCAAGTGATCCAAAGGTGCCTGAAGCCTGGTATGCACCGCCATCGAGACTGTATTCATAAGGAGTGCTTCCACCAGATCCAGCTGCCGTTAAAATTCCCGTTGAGGTTCCGAAACATACTACGTTTGTCTGGGAAGCTATTGTAACTGAAAGAGGTGCAAGGGGTTGTGTGATTGTCACAGACACGTCGAAAGTACAGAGATTTGCATCCTGAACTGTAACAATATAGTTACCTGCGACCAGTGTACCAAATGTACCTGATGCCTGGTATGATCCAGCATCAAGCTTATACTGATAAGCGCCTGTACCGCCTGAACCAGCTACGGTTACAGAACCATTGCTGCCACCAAAGACAGATACATTAGTTTGTGCTGTTATAGAACCGGAAAGGACAACAGATGGTTCAGTTATCGTGAATGTATAAGTCATAGATGTGCAGCTTCCAGCGTCAGATACAATCACTGAATAAGTTCCTGCGGTGAGGCCGCTTTGATCTTCAGCCAATACTACAACACCATTTCCTGTCCAGGCATATGTATAAGGAGCAGACCCTCCAGAAACAGTTATATCAATGGATCCCGTGGCTGCTGCTTTACACAGGACATCAACCCTTGAAGATGTAACAGTTGGAGTAGTGGATACATTCATTGTTACAGAATTTGATGTGGCCGGTCCACCGCTCTGACAGGTCTCACTTGATGTCAGAATTACATTAACGACATCTCCGTTGACAGGTATATATGAATATGTTGTTGAATTGGCTCCAACATTTGTTCCATTGACCTTCCACTGATAAACAGGTGTCAGGCCTCCGTTTGCAGGTGTGGCAGTGAAGTTGACTGTTGTGCCTGCACAAACAGGATTAGCATCTGCTGCAATCGATACGCTGACAGGTAATACAGGATTGACAATCATAGTGATCTCATTGCTTGTTGCAGGGTTACCAGATGTACAGGTAAGATCTGAGGTCATGATTGCTTTTACCTTATCGCCATTGACGAGTGCATTATTTGAATATGTAATGCTGTTGCTGCCCACATTCACCCCGTTAAGCTGCCACTGGTAAGCAGGGGTAGTACCACCATTGGTCGGGGTGGCGGTGAAGTTAACTGTAGCACCTGCGCATACAGGGTTGGCATCGGCAGAGATTGTTACACTAACTGTATTGGTTGGTGTGACATTGATCGTTCCTGTGGCATTAACTGCCCCGCAACCTCCTGTAAGAAGA
>CALMJY010000080.1 GCA_937864815.1 uncultured Bacteroidota bacterium | reverse complement strand
TGGGGGGTTTGGGGGTTAAAATATACATTTAATATGACTTCGGCCAGAATTAATTTATAATCTTAAATAATATGAAAAAATACAATGTTGGAATAATAGGCTACAGCTGGGCGGCAGGTGCTCATATAGATGCCATAAACAAGACGCCATGGGCACAGGTAACAGCTGTCTGTTCATCGCGCGATCTTGATTCATCAGAATTAAGTGCAAAACATGGTGGCAACATAAAGTGCTACACTAATCTTTCAAAGATGCTTTCAGACACTTCAATCCATGTTGTTTCAATAACAAGCTATCCTGCCGAACACGCAAAACAGGCTGTTATGGCAGCTGAAGCAGGGAAGCATCTTATTATTGAAAAACCTGTTGCCCTTACCTGGGAAGATTGTTTATCAGTGAAAAAGGCAGTTGACAAAGCAGGAGTCAGAACATGTGTTTGTTTCGAATGCCGCTATTCAAGCCAGTTCCTTACCACAAAAGCACTTATTGACAGCGGAATACTTGGTGAGATTCACTATGGTGAGATAGATTATTACCATGGTATAGGTCCCTGGTATGGACAATACAGGTGGAATGTAAAGAAAGATTCAGCCGGCAGCAGTCTTCTATCGGCCGGTTGTCATGCGCTTGATGCACTGCTATTATGCATGGGTACTGATGTCGAAAAAGTCAATAGTTTTGCCACATATTCGAAGAATAAGGACTTCACTAAATATGAATATCCGACAACATCAGTTACCCTTCTTAAATTTAAAGATGGCAGGGTCGGGAAGGTAGCCTCGGTAATAGATTGTTTTCAGCCTTATTATTTTCATGTTCACCTTGTTGGCAGTGAAGGCAGCCTGCTTGATAACAAGTTCTATTCAACAAAAATGGGTGGACTGAATAAAGGAAAATGGAGTGAGTTATCAATGAAAATGCTTGACTCTGGTGATGTATCCGACCATCCTTATCAGACACAGTTCGAAGCATTCTTTCAGGCGCTTGACCAGGGAAAGGAAATGCCACTTACCAGTCTTACTGAGGCACTTCACACACATGAAGTTATATTCAAAGCCGACAAGGAATCAGGTTCTAATTTTTAACTTAATGCCATGGCATCATTACATTAACAAGAGTATTCAATTGTGAAACTATTAACAATATGATATGAAAAGAAGAGCTTTTTTACAGAATACTGCTGCCCTTTCAGCAGTAACTATTCTTCGTCCAAAAACAGTTTTTGGAAGCCAGACTAATTCTGCAATAAGAATGGGAATAATAGGATGCGGAGGACGGGGTACAACAGTTATAAGGTCTATGTCGGAACATACCAATATCAACATTATTGCAATGGCTGATTTATTCAGTGACAAGCTTGAAGCATCAAAAAAATTACTTGATGAACAGAACATAAAAAAAGGATTCGCGGCAATTCCCAAACAAAATACATTTACAGGTTCAAAATGCTACCAGCAACTGCTGGCTCTCAAGGATATTGACGCTGTACTCATCTCATCTCCTGCCTACACCCATGCTGATTATTTTGAGGCAGCAGCCCAGGCAGGAAAGCATATCTATTGTGAAAAACCTGCAGCACCTGATGTTGCCGGTTGCCGCAAAATAGAACATACTGGTAACCTTTATAACGGAAAACTTAGTATGGTTATCGGATTTCAGATCAGACATGCAACACCATATGTACAGATGGTTGAAAGAATCAGGAAGGGGGATATCGGAGAGGTGCTGAATGTTCACTTATGCTACCTGGCAACACGAATCGATCCGAAAGATACAGCAGGAATGACATGGGATGAGATCAGGATAAGGAATCAATACCATTTTCATGCGCTTTCAGGTGGAACTATGCTTGACCAGGCAATTCATATGATAGATGTATGCAACTGGGCCGTTCAAAAAGTACCGGTCAATGCCTCAGGAATAGGTGGAAAAGATGCAACCCAGACTTTTGGTGATACCTGGAAGCATTTTCAGGTCGTATACCAGTACCCAGGAATTAATGTAAGTGTTCATGCTGTTCAGTTCGGAACAAGTTTTGGCGATGTTTGTGCAAAATTCATCGGAACAAAGGGAACAGCCGAGGCTCATTATTCTGGTGGTGTCTTTATAACCGGAGACAAACCATGGGATTCAGGTATTCCAAAAGCAGGTGCTCCCCCGCTCACTGCTGAACAAAGAAGTGCGGGTGCTTTTCAGTCAGCTCTTCAGGATGCAGATAAAAACAAGGAAATAGCTTTTATAAAAAGTATTGAATCAGGTAACTATCTGAATGAAGCCAGATCAGGGGCTGAATCGGCACTGACTGCGATACTGGGCAGGGAGGCTGCAATTGCAGGCGAAAAAATTGGCTGGGATGAACTATGGAACTCCAATATGAGACTTGATCCAATGTTAAATCTTTCACAATTTGATAATAAGTAACCACATATGAATTCACTACAGAGAACACAGGATTTCATTGAAGGAAAGAAAGTTGACAGACCACCTTTCCATCCGATCCTGATGAGACTTGCCGCGAAATATGCAGGCATCAGGTACAGGGATTTCTGCCTTGATTACAGAAAAAAGGTGGAAGCTAATATTAAATGTGCTACCGATTTTAGTTATGACTGGGTCAATGTGATGTCTGATCCATATGCTGAAGCATCTGCCTACGGTACAGGACTGACTTATCCTGAAAACAACCTGCCACAGGTCACCGGCTGGCTTATAAATGAGATAGATGATATCGACAGAATCAGGTTATTTAAAGTTGATGATCAACCGAGACTAAAATCGAGAGTTGATGAGGTAAGGGAGTTTAGCAGACAGGTCGGAAACACACAGTTTATTTGTGGCTGGGTTGAAGGACCGCTGGCAGAATATTGCGATCTCAGGGATGTTTCACCAGCATGTATGGATCTATATGAAAATCCTGAAAAAATCAGAAAGGCATTGACAATAATAGCAGAAAATGCCATGATATTTGCAGAAGCCCAGGTGAAGGCAGGTGCACATTGCATTGGAATGGGAGATGCTGTCTGTTCACTTATATCACCAGATCTTTACCAGGAATTCGTATTTCCTCTTGAAAAAACAATTGTGGATCATGTCCATTCACTTGGGGCGAAAGTCAAGCTACATATATGCGGAAATACATCCGGTATCCTTCCTGATATGATAAAAACAGGGGCAGATATTGTGGATATAGATCACCTGGTTGGGTCAATGGGTAACTACATTGATCTTTTTCCTTCCGGGCAGGTTCCGTCTGGTAACAGCGATCCGGTAACTGTAATTATGAACGGAAACAGTAAATCCATTGAGGAGAGTGTGAAGCAATGTTACTCCGATACGCGGGGCAGGGGAATTGTATCAGCCGGCTGCGAAATACCTCCTGATACATCAGTTGAAAATATGCTGAGTTATTTGAAAGCTGCTCATGGATTAGCACCTAACTCATAGAATATATACCATAGCCGGCTACCGGCTATTAGCTAACTGCTGTTTAGGCAGGAATGAGATGATCACAGCTCCGGTCAGAGCAATACAGATAAGGACAATGAATCCGGGTGTATAACTGCTTGCTGAGTCATACAGCCGTCCAACCAGCATTGGGAACATCGATTCTGCGACACCGTCAGCAACGAGGATAATTCCCATAGTACGACCGAGAGCCCTTATGCCAAACAGATCACCTGCCATCAGAGGGATTATCATATAGTCGCCTCCCAGTCCGATACCGAATATTACTGCAAAAATGTAAATCCTGCCCGGAAAATCAGGCATGAGAAGCAATGGGATAGCAGATGCCACAATGAGATATATGAGTAACATTACATATTTCCGGCGGAAAATATCTGCAAGCCATCCCATCAGCAGACGACCTGCAAGACTTGAAAGCAACACAAATGACATTACGTTGGCAGCATCAGCCTGTGCAAAATTAATATCGCGGAGATATAGTTTAAGATGCTGCCCCACACCACCAACGGCACCAATGGAACACATACTTCCAAAGGCAAGAAGATAAAAGTTCTTATTGCGGAGTATGCTTTTAATTGGTACTGTGTCTTCTTTATGTCCTGTGGCAACAGCTTTTACCGAAGCACCTTTAATAAAATACACCATAGGCAAGGCGAAAAGCATTATAAGAACTCCAAGTGATGCGAGTGCATAATGCCAGCCAACATTTTTTTCCAGACCAGCCGCTATTTGCGGAACTAGTGCACCCCCGGTACCAATACCAAGATATGCTATCCCCATTGCCTTTCCCCTGTTTTTATCAAACCATCTTGAAATAATGACCTGGCATGGAAGCGGACCGCCGCAAACGTATCCAAGTGCATTAAAAACATAAAAGAGATAGAACATTGCCAGGTTGTCGGAGAAACTTAGTCCGATAAGAGCCACTCCCATCATAAGTATCCCTGAAAGCATAAGCCGACGCGGACCGTATTTGTCAATCATCCAGCCGGCTACAAATCCGAAGAGTGGTCCCACAATAAGCTTCCCTATGGCATTTCCTGATGTTACAACAGTCCTTGACCAGCCATATTCCTTAACCATGAAGTCATAAAAAAATGGTAAGCCGTAGTAGGCAAAACCAACAATACCAAACAGAGACAGGAAAGCTGTAGCGACAATATATGGCTGTGTGCTTTTCTTTTGGAGGGTCACCGGATCGGTTTCGTAGAAGAATGACATTTTAAAATTTGGTTGAATTGAAAGTAACAAATTTAACTTTAAAAAGATATCAAGGTGTCTCCTTAAAAATAAAAGTGCAACTTTTCGGAAAGTTTTTTTTGATACCTTTGGAAAAGTTTATTTATGAGATGATTATGAAAGAGAGAATCAAAGAAATATTTAATAATGAAGCTGCTGCAATAAATAATATTCCTGTTTCGGATAGTTTTGAAAAGGCTGTTGGTATAATATTCGAACATGTTCACAAAAGAAACGGCAAAGTTGTAACAAGTGGTATGGGTAAAGCCGGCCAGATTGCACATGACATCGCGACAACATTCAGCTCTACTGGCACTCCTGCGACATATCTGCATCCAAGCGAAGCACAGCATGGTGATCTTGGAATCCTTCAGCAGAATGATGTTTTACTTGTTATCTCCAACTCAGGAAAAACCAGGGAAATAATCGAATTATTAAACCTGAAAGATAATCTATACCCTGACATTCCGGTTATACTCATTACCGGAAATGAATCAACTCCCCTTTCGGAAAAAGCAGCATGTCAAATACATACAGGTAATCCAAAAGAAGTCTGCCCTCTCGGACTTACACCCACAACCTCCACAACCGTTATGACTGTTATCGGAGATGCCCTGGTAGTTCTTCTGATGGAAAAGATCGGATTCACTGCGGCTGATTATGCTAAACGTCATCATGGTGGTTATCTTGGCACAAAATCGAGGGAGATTTCCGGAGAAAATAAATGAGGTGTGAGTTATTAGCCTTGAGTTCCTGCTTGCTCGTTGTTGTAACCTTACTGATTACCGATTACTGATTACCTATTACCCACCCGGCATATATGCAACAATTTTACAGAATCCTTTGTCCGGTCGCAGAAAAAGATTAGTTTTGGAATCTTCAAATTTACCTAACCTATATTAACACATATAATATGACTACCACAAGTACTTCAGGTGCAATTAGCAAAAAGGACTATATTTTTGCCATTACCGTAATTGGTGTTTTCTTCTTCCTTTTCGGATTTGTCACATGGCTGAACGGAATTCTTATCCCATTCCTGAGAACCGCCTGTGAATTATCAGATTTTGAAGCATATTTTGTAACATTTGCATTCTATATCTCATACCTGGTAATGGCTCTTCCCTCTGCTTACCTGCTGAAGAAAAGTGGTTTTAAGAATGGTATGTCTATAGGTCTGTGGATCATGGCTGCAGGAGCACTTATTTTTATCCCTGCTGCAATGTCAAGAACCTTCAGCCTGTTTCTGCTCGGCCTTTTTGTTGAAGGAACTGGTATGGCCCTTCTCCAGACAGCATCCAATCCTTATATTACCATCCTGGGACCTCCTGAAAGTGCAGCAAAACGTATAAGCATAATGGGTATTGCCAATAAGTTTGCAGGAGCTATAGCACCTATCATTCTTTCCCATTTTATTCTCAGGGATTCAGCAGAACTGGAGGCAAAACTTTCCGAGGTTACTGATTCAGTTGCAAGAGCAGGAATCCTTGATGAACTGGCAAGCAGGGTTATAATGCCTTATATAGTTATGACCATAGTACTTGTTCTCCTGGGATTGCTTCTCAGGCTGGCACATCTTCCTGAAGTAGATACAGATAAGGAAGAACCGCATGTCGGGGATGCCAATTCACAGAAAACAAGCGTATGGCAGTTTCCTCACCTGATTCTCGGAATGATAGCTCTCTTCTTCTATGTTGGAGTTGAGGTAATAGCGGGGGACAGCATAATCAGGTATGGCCAGTCAATAGGTATCTCTATGGAATCAGCAAAATACTTTACATCCCTGACGTTGTTTGGAATGATTCTTGGGTACATCTGCGGTATAGCTTTCATACCAAGAGTATTTTCCCAGGTTACTGCTTTAAAATCATCTGCTATTCTGGGGGTAATATTTTCACTGGGTGCAATATTCACTCCTGCCGGATTGAAATTTTCAATGCCATTTATAGACATAATGACCTTACGTCCAATATCCATGGAACTTCCCCTGACAGTATTGTTTATTGCTCTGCTGGGACTGGCAAATGCGCTTGTGTGGCCGGCAATGTGGCCGCTGACACTGGAAGGTCTTGGCAGATTCACAAAAACAGCATCTGCCCTTCTGATTATGGCAATAGCAGGAGGAGCGCTGCTACCGCTTGTTTATGGCAAACTTGCCGATAATTTTTCAACTCAGACAGCATATTGGATTTGCGTTCCATCATATCTGATAATTGCTTATTACGCCTTTATTGGTCATAATGCGGGCAGAAAATGAACCATGACCTGAAAGAAATATTCGGACTATTTACTCCTGAAGGTACTTTCTTAAGCGGCGAACCTTACGGAAGCGGTCATATTCACGATACATTCCGTGTACAGACGAGTGAAGCTGACAAGGATGATTATATCCTTCAGCGCCTTAACAATAAGATATTCAAGAATATACCTGAATTACAGAACAATATTGAAAGGGTAACTATTCATCTGAACCAGAAACTTTCCCGTATACCCGGGTCCAATATCAAAAGGGAATGTCTTACCCTTATTCCCGCAAAGGAAGGTAAAAGCTGGATCCAGGATAAGCATGGCAATTACTGGAGGATGTATATTTTCATTTCAAATCACCGTTCGTATAACATAGTCGACAATACAGACAAAGCCTTCGAAGGAGGCAAGGCAATAGGACGATTTCAGGCTATGCTGGCTGACATGCCGGGAGGGCCGCTTCATGAAACTATTCCAAAATTCCATGACATTGAAAACCGTCTTGCCATACTGAATCAAAAAATAGCTGAAAATCCTGCAGGACGGGTTGCTGAGCTGACTGATGAAATAAAAGAATATCTCAGCAGAGGCGAAGAGATGAAAACGATACTTAAACTTGGAAGGGCAGGCAAAATACCCTCCAGGATAACACATAATGATACCAAATTCAACAATATTCTGCTTGATGAAAATGACAAGGCTCTCTGTGTCATTGATCTCGATACCGTGATGCCCGGATATGTACATTATGATTTCGGCGATGCAATCAGAACTGTGACAAATACGGCAGCAGAAGATGAAAAAAACCTGTCGAAAATAGAAATGAACATAGACCTCTTCGAGGCTTATGCAAGAGGTTATCTTTCCGAGACCGGAGAAACACTTAACGAAACAGAGAAGGAATACCTTGCCTTCGCACCAAAACTTATTACCTACACTATTGGCGTTCGCTTTCTTACCGACTATATCGATGGTGATAATTACTTCAAAATCCATCATAAATTCCATAATCTGCAAAGAACCAGGGCACAGCTTAAGCTCGTAATGAGTATGGAGAGGCAATATGAGGATATGAAGCGGATAATTAGAAAGCTGGTGTAAAGAAGATTCTGGGTTCTGGGTGCTGGGTACTGGGTTCAGCCAGTAACCAGTAACCAGCAACAAGCAACAAGCAACAAGGCTAATGAATTGGACAAAAGACGAGATCAAATTTCTTAAAACACTATCTGACCCTGACAGGATTCAGGGTTTTCTTGATTCAATAGACTATAATCCAAATCCTGAATGCCGTTCTCCCAGATGGGTAATCAGGAAACTATCCGCCCACTGCTTTGAAGGCGCTCTCTTTTCAGCAGCCTGTCTCGAATTCATTGGTTATAAACCAATGCTTGTAGATATGAGGGCATGGAATGATGACGATCACGTTATTGCTGTATTTCAGAAAAATGGTCATTGGGGATCAGTTGCAAAATCAAACTTTACTACTCTCAGGTACAGGGAACCGGTTTACAGATCAATAAGGGAACTTGTTATGTCATACTTCGATTTTTATTTCAACCTCAATGGTGAAAAATCACTCCGCTCCTACTCGAGACCCCTTGACCTGTCAATTTTCAGATCCAGGAACTGGACTACAACTGATGAAGACCTTGAGTTTATCGGTGACAAGCTGGATTCCCTGCGCCATTACCCTGTTGTCAACGACACTATGATAAAAGGATTATACAAGGCAAGCGATATTAGCCTTAAGGCCGGAATGCTGGGATCGAATGAAGCCGGTCTGTTCAAGCCTGGAAAGTAGATCAGATTATGCACTAATGGTGATACCCAAAATCGCCGGTCGAATTAATATTACTTCCAATTATCTGTTTATCTTTACTTTAAATCAACCAGTCAAAACATGGTCGATTACCGGTTTTGGAATTACGGTGATATTGACTATTTTTGACCGCTCTAAATAATCAATTTATGGATCTATCCGGTAAGAGTTATAAATCGTTTGTCGAAAGACAGGAAGCCCTTAAAAAACAGTATAGTCCAGAACAGGCATCGAAACAGCATGTAAAAGGCAAACTGACTGCATGGGAAAGAATCGGTCTGTTGTTCGACAAGGGTACATTTGAAGAAATAGATGCATTTGTTACTCCGGCCAGTACTCCGGTTGAATTCGGGAAAATTGACAGAAAGTACGGAGATGGTGTTATTGTGGGACATGGCAAGGTAAATGGCAGGCTTGTATTCGCATATGCCCAGGATTTTACAATTATGGGTGGTTCACTCGGGCTTGTGCATTCAAGAAAAATCACAAAGGTTCAGGAGATGGCTCTCAAGATGGGTGCCCCGATAATAGGTATGCTCGACTCTGGTGGTGCCAGAATCCAGGAGGGGGTTGCCAGCCTTAGTGGTTATGCTTCAATTTTTCATAATATCATTCAGTCATCAGGAATAATACCACAGATTTCAGTTATCATGGGTCCATGTGCCGGCGGAGCTGTATATTCACCTGCATTGACTGACTTTGTATTCATGGTAAGCCATACCAGCTATATGTTCGTAACCGGCCCCAATGTGGTTAAGGAGGTACTTAATGAAGACGTCACTTCAGAGGGTCTCGGAGGTGCTGAAGTTCATGCCCGAAAAAGCGGAGTTGCACAGATGATTTATGATGATGAGGAAAATACAATTCTTGCTCTGAAGAAATTCCTTTCATATCTTCCTTCAAACAATGTTGAAAATCCTCCATCAGTCAGTGATGACGGAGCAATTCCAAATTTTAACGAAAGACTGAGGGATATAGTTCCTGATGATCCCAATAAGGCATATGATGTAAGGGACATAATCAACCAGGTAGTTGACAGGAATACATTCTTTGAAACTGCAGAACTATTCGGAGCAAGTCTGGTCACAGGTTTTGCCCGCTTACGGGGAAGGTCTATCGGAATTGTTGCAAATCAGCCGAAGGTTCTTGCCGGTGTGCTTGACATAGACTCATCAGTCAAGGGTGCAAGGTTCATCAGGTTCTGTGATGCATTCAATATTCCTATTATAACATTTGAGGATGTACCAGGATTTCTTCCCGGAGTTGATCAGGAACATGCCGGTATAATCAGGCATGGAGCCAAACTTCTCTTTGCATACAGCGAGGCTACTGTTCCTAAAATAACAATAATCCTTCGTAAAGCATATGGAGGTGCATTTATAGTGATGAACAGCAAATTCCTTGGCGGAGACTTTAACTATGCATGGCCATCAGCTGAGATTGCGGTTATGGGTCCTGATGGTGCAGTTGCTATTCTTTACAGGAAAGAGCTTGCAGAATCCAAAAATCCTGTCGAACTTAAAAAAGAACTTGTTAAAAAATACAGGGACAGGATCGCAAATCCATTCATAGCAGATGAAAGCGGCTATATTGATGAGGTAATTGATCCTGCACTTACCAGGCAGAAGATCATCTCAGCTCTTGATGCACTCAGCAATAAATGGGTGAAAGTGCCTGCCCGAAAGCATGGTAATATGCCATTGTAAGGCGGAAGGCGGAAGGTGGAAGGCGGAAGGAGTAAGACCAATAAATAAGGCAATTAGATTGTTACCCTCCTGGGAGGGGTCAGGGTTGGGTTAATCAAGGTAGAAAATATAATAACATGAAAATAAAAAGGATCTTAATAGCGAACCGTGGTGAAATTGCCATCAGGATTATGAAAACTGCACGCCTGATGAAGATTGAGACTGTTGCCGTGAAGACAGCGGTAGAGCCCAATGCAATGTATCTGTCATCAGCTGATATTATCTTTGATAATACTGAAGACACCTCGGAAATACCTGTCTTTCTTGACATTGAAAAACTTATAGCTATTGCTTTGAAAACAGGTGCCAATGCGGTACATCCGGGATACGGGTTCCTTGCGGAGAATGCATATTTTGCCCAGAAATGCATTGATAACAATATTATCTTCATAGGTCCCTCTCCCGATGCTATTTACAAAATGGGTAACAAAACAATTGCCCGTAACCTTGCCCTGCAAAACGGAATTCCAATGGCAATGGGAAGCCAGGGCAATATAGCCAATGATGAAGAAGCTGTGGCAATTGCTGAAAAGATCGGATATCCGGTGATAATAAAGGCTGCATCAGGTGGAGGTGGCAGAGGTATGAGGATAGTCAGGAAGAAGGATGAAATGGAGAAGATGTTCACCATCGCAAGCAAGGAAGCAGAAAAATCCTTTAATGACCCTTCTGTATTCATTGAAAAGTATATAGAAAATCCGAAACATATTGAATTTCAGATCCTGGGCGACACAAAAGGGAATGTTATTCACCTTGGAGAAAGAGAGTGTTCAATTCAGAGAAAACATCAGAAACTCCTTGAGGAAGCTCCATCAGGTGCTCTCGATGCTAAGCTTAGGAAGAAGATGGGCAGTATGGCCATACAGATCGCAAAAGCTGTAAACTATTATTCTGCAGGAACTGTAGAATTTCTTCTGGATTCCGACAAGAATTTCTATTTCATGGAAATGAACACAAGAATACAGGTTGAGCATCCGGTAACAGAAGTAATTACGGGAATAGATCTTATTGAACAGCAGATTCGCATTGCAAACGGTGAAGCACTTAAATACAAACAGGAAGATATCAGGCTTACAGGCTGGGCAATAGAATGCAGGATAAATGCAGAGGATGTTCAATCAGGTTTTGCCCCCGACCCCGGAAAAATTGAAAGTCTCAGCATGCCAACAGACCCATGTGTAAGGGTTGACACAGGTGTACAGAGAGGTTCATCCATTGTAGCCAGTTATGATTCAATGATTGCGAAGCTGATTGTGAAAGGGAAGGACAGAAAGGATTGTCTTAAAAACACAAAAATGGCTCTTGATAAAGTCTGGATAAAGGGAACAAAAACCACCCTCCCCTTCTTCAGAATGCTTGTAAGGCATCCCAAGTTTCAGAATGGCAGCTTCACAACAGCTTTTATAGAGAAAGATCTTGAGAAATATTATTTCAATGCTGAATATGAGGAGATGCTGGCAGCATGGCTAGCTGTCAAGCTCTTTGTGGAGGAAAACCTCAATGATGACAGTATCAGCATAGATTACAAGCATGGAAAAGAAATGAATCCATGGCTTCTGAATAAACGAATCAGTCAATTTTAATCCTGTTCTGAATATGGCAAATGACAAACTCCAGAAAAAGAAGCTCTATGCTATCTCATCTGAAAACAGGCAGTTCAGTTTTACACTCCCGTTTAAACATAAAATCAGAATCGGGAAGCGTGATTATGAAGTCAAGCTTAAAGCCGATGAAAAACTCGGTACTTATATCCTCTGGAAGAACAGGAAGTACCCGGTTGAAATTATCAGATCAAGACAGAATAAATACGAGCTCCTTTTCAATGACATAAGTTACACATTTACAGTTGAAACGCCCTTCTCACTGCAAAGAAAGAAAGTTCTGAATTCACAGAAGGGAAAAGCTACCTCTGAGTATATAAAAGCACCTATGCCGGGTAAAATAATCGATGTCCTCGTAAGGGAAGGTGCCGTTGTTCAAAGAGGAGAACCCGTTGTGATCCTTGAGGCAATGAAGATGCAGAATGAAATACTATCACCGGTTAGTGGAACTGTTGTAAAGATTTCTGCAAAACCGAATACTAATGTCATGAAAGATGATCTCCTTGTGGAGATCAAACCATGACATTTTAGCTACCAACCGTTGACTCAAACCTGCAATCCGTAAACTTATATTGTCATTTTACGATATTTGGAGCTAACTTGCATCCAAAGAAGCATGTCTGAGTCATGGAAAAAAGCATGTCATATAAGAAAATCGGGATAAGTTTGTTTCTGTTTATTTTTGTATCATCATTATCACTTTTCTCCACCAACATTCTCTCCATAAAGCTCTGGAAAAAATCTAATAAGGGACTCACGGACACATCGGCAGTCAATGCACATATTACCAAGGCTTTGGAATATGCATATCATTCAAAAAAGATAGATCTTGTTAAAGCCCATATTGATACCGCCGAATCAATATGCATGGAAAGAAATATTGAATTTCCTACAAAGCTTCATCTGGCCAGGGCTGAATATTTTATACTGACCAGTGATTCAAGAAATGCTTTACAGGAAGGTACTCTGGCAATGAATAAGGCAAAAGCCAGTAATGACAAGGAGATGATTGCAAATACCTTGAATTTCTTTGGGAGGTATAGTATCATGACAGGCTTCTATTTTGAGAGTATCGATCACTTCCATAGCTGCATTGATCTGGCAAAAAAGAATAAAATAAAAATTCTTGTCCCCTGGAGCTATTATAGCCTCTCCGGCCTTTATTCAAAAATTGGCGATATCAAGGAGATGCAGAACTCTCTGTATAAGTTGATAGAGTCAGCCACAATAGATAAGGATACTGTTTTTATGTTAATCGGATATTTCCAGCTTGGCACATCTTATACAGAAAGAAACCGTGATTATAAAAAGGCGGATTCATTGTTAAAGATATGCTTTGATCTGGCTCAGATCAGAAGTGATTCAAACTATACAGCCTTGTCATTGAACAATCTTGGATGGAACAATTATCTCGAAAAGAGATATAATGATGGCATAGAGTACTACAAAAATTCGCTAAAATACAGTCTGCCAGCTAATTCTCATCGTAATGCGGCAAATTCTTACGGAAACCTGGGTACAATCTTCAGGGATATGGGTGAGACTGAAAAAGCACTTATGAACTATCAGAAATCAATAGATCATGCAAAGGAGATCAATGACCTTTATAATCTTCAATGGGTTTACAGCGATATGAGCGAACTCTTCCTCAGAAAGAGAGACACTTCCAATGCCTTTAAAACTTTTGTAATGTTCAAGAAATTCAGTGATGAACAGATCAAAAAAAGCAGCACCCAGGGACTTACTGATGCAAGGATAAGATATGAAGCAGATACAAGGAACAAAGAGCTTGAACTACTTTCATTACGGTTAAGAAATCACAAAATTGTTATATACGGTTCAATAGGACTCTTCCTCTTAAGCCTGGCTATTTTCATACTCATTCTAAGCAGGGCCAGCATAAACAATAAGAGGCGGATCAGCGAAATGAATCACAAGATTGCCGAGGTAACTCAGGCAAACCTGCGGCAGCAAATGAACCCTCACTTTATCTTCAACACGCTGAATTCAATTCAATACTACATGTACCAGCACGATAAACTGGCAACAAATAATTACCTTACAAAATTCTCAAGCCTGATGAGAAAAGTGCTTGAAAACTCCAGGCATACTTCAGTACCATTGAATGATGAACTTGATGCACTGAAATTATACCTTGATCTTGAGATAATAAGGTTCAAGGAGAAATTTACATATGAAATCACAATTGATGAGGAGATTGATACACTTTTATATAAGGTACCAACCATGCTGATTCAGCCCTATGTTGAGAACTCAATATGCCACGGTCTTGTGCCATCCGAAAATAAAGGATACATAAAAATTGATTTAAAACTGAAAGATGATTATATTTCATGCACAATTGAAGATAACGGCATTGGACGTGAAGCTGCAATGATAAAGAAGAATAAGAGTGAGAACAATCACAATTCACTTGGAACACAAATTGTTGCATCAAGGCTTGATCTGGTAAATGCATTATACGGAACAACCCTTAAAACTATATATACTGATCTTAAGAACAAAGAAGGAGAACCAGAAGGAACAAGGGTTGAGATCCAAATTCCGATACTCTCATGAAGCACAGACTGATTACAGTTGTTATTGACGATGAACCGGATGCTGTTGATTTTATTACATCAATAATCAAGGAATACTGTCCTGGACTGGATGTTACAGGTAAAGCTCATAATGTGAGGGATGGCGTTCACCTGATTAAGGAAATTAAACCGGAACTGGTCTTTCTGGATGTTGAGATGCCTAACGGTACAGGATTTGATCTTCTGACTAATTTCCCTGAAAAAGATTTTGATGTCATATTCATCACCGCATTCAACCATTATGCTATTAAAGCTATAAAATTCAGTGCTGTTGATTATATCCTTAAGCCGATCAACATTAATGAGTTCATCGAATCTGTAAATAAAGTTATACATAAACGTACCACCAATCCCCTTTCAGGTCATGAGAACCTGGAAGTCCTTCTCGAGAATATCCGCACTTCACAACCAACAAGGCTTGTAATTCCCACTGCAGACGGGCGGGAATACCTGAACCCGAAAGAGATAATCCGTATTGAAGCAGATCGCAGTTATTCCTGGTTCTTCATAAATGACAGACGCAAAATACTGGTTTCAAAACATTTAAAGGAGTTTCAGGAGATCCTCAGCGACAGAAATTTCTTCAGACCTCATAACTCACACCTTATAAATCTCGATTTTGTAAAAAAATACATAAGGCACGACGGAGGATATATTGAAATGACAGACGGTTCAAAAATTCCAATCGCCAGGAACAGAAAAGATATCTTCCTCGCACATATGTCGAGATATACCGGGTAAATCCTTAAATCAAAATCACTGATTTTTCCTTAATAATATACCTGCTGCCACAAGATAAATCAGTGACAGAGCGATTCCTATTGATGCATAAGTCAGGCTCTCTCCCGGTGATGGAACTATCCATGCCCAACCTAACCAGTAGAATGGAGAAACGAACATAAAAATGTTCCATGGTCTGTGAAGCATGAATCCGAAGGGCAAGACAGCAAAGAGTAGAAATAAATATACCAGGAGTATAATGCATGAAAGCTTTGAAAACGAAAGCCTTATAAGAGAATATACAAATGCAGATTCAGCTGAAAGAAGGATTATTATGAACAAAGTCCTGAGCCAACCTTCATCAGGGACTGGATTGGCCAGACGTATTACAAGAAGCAGCGTTGCAAAACTGAGGATAAAGAGGTAGAACATTCTAAAAACTCCTGCAGAAATCTGCCTTCCTTTAAAAGAAAATCCGAAAAGATTATCGAGTTTTTTTCCATCTTTTGAAGAGACAATGGAGAATACTATACCATATAACACAGGAACCAGGTAAGTGAGGGAAACTACTGTTATAGTATAGTATTCATTATGTCCCATTCAGTTAAATTTCATTTAACAGGAATATGCTTTAGAGTCTCAACCATAAAATCCCAGAACTTCTTTACCGATTCAATTTTTACCTTTTCATCCGGAGAATGAGGATACCTGATTGTGGGACCGAATGATATCATATCAAGATTCGGATAAGTTCCTCCCAGGATACCGCATTCAAGACCGGCATGTATGGCTTTAATTTCAGGTGTCTTTCCATACATGTCCTTATAAACCTTCCTCATGGTATTAAGGATAGGTGATTGCATATTGGGTTTCCAGCCGGGATAACCACCCTTAACATTCACCTTTGCATCAATGAGATGAAATACACCGGCAATTTTCCATGCAGTGGCCTCCTTGGCAGAATCGACCGAACTTCTTGTCAGATTATGCGTTTCAAACTTTCCCTTACCAATTCTGACAATTGCCAGGTTATTTGATGTCTCAACCAGTCCCGGCATAGCCTGGCTCATTCTCTGGACTCCGTTCGGACAAGCATAAACAGCCCTTATAATCCTGAACTGTTCACTCTTGTTCATTACTTTTGCCGGCACATCAGATTTGGCTGCCTTAAATGTCAGATCCGGTTCAGTCTCAGCGAACTCAGCCTTGTACATTTTTTCATAATTCTTAATGAATTTCTCAAAGTCAGCGGACTTTTTTGAAGCAATAAGAAGAAGCACATTGGATTCCCTTGGTATTGCATTTCTGAGATCGCCGCCTGAGGTTTCAGCAATCCTGATTCCATAATCCGATTCTGCCTGCATCAGAAACCTGAACATGAGCTTGTTTGCATTGGCACGGCCGAGTGCAATATCAACACCGGAATGCCCGCCTTTCAGACCTTTTAAAATCACTTTATAAGCTGTCATTCCTCTGGTAGCCGGCTCTTCTGCATATTTCTTTTCTGCGCTGACATCTGTTCCACCTGCACAACCGACATACAGTTCTCCTTCATCTTCCGAATCAAGATTCATAAGGATATCACCTTTCAGAATCCCTCTCTTTAAACCAAAAACACCAGTCATTCCGGTTTCTTCATCCACTGTAAAAAGAGCCTCAAGCGGACCATGCTTGATAGTCTTTGATGCCAGCACCGACATGGCGGCAGAAACTCCTATTCCATTATCGGAGCCAAGCGTTGTACCATTTGCTCTCACCCATTCACCGTCAATAATTGTTTCTATCGGGTCTTTTTCAAAGTCGTGTTTCTTATCGCTGTTTTTCTGAGGTACCATATCGAGATGAGCCTGGAAGATTACACCCTTTCTGTTTTCCATTCCTTTGGTAGCAGGTTTACGGAAAATCACATTGCCCGTTTTGTCAACAATTGTTTCAAGATTGTTCTTCTTTCCAAACTCCTTCATATATTCAACAATCCTCATTTCATTTTTTGAGGGATGAGGAATTTTGCATATCTCACTGAAATAGCTCCATACCTGTTTTGGTTCCAGATTTTGTATATTACTCATTTTCAGATGTTTTAGTTTTCATTTAATTTTTTTGTTAAAATTAATACAAATTGTCTTTAATTGCAAAGCGTCTGTTTTTATTGTTATTATGGCAGAGATGTTATTTATCAGATAAATATTGTGAAAAATGTAACAATAATGTAACTTTAACTGTTAAATATTACATTATTCATTCGTTAATTTGAAGTTGGAAAATAGAGATACATTACAATATTTATCTATCTTTTAATAAGCAAAATATCACTTTATTTTATTGAAATACTAAAAAATAAAAACCATATATGACTTTTCTGATAATTGTTATTACCCTTGTCCTGATTTTTGATTTTGTAAACGGATTCCATGATTCCGCAAATTCTATTGCTACTATAGTTTCAACCAAAGTTATGTCTCCCATTGCTGCTGTGTCAATGGCGGCGTTTTTCAATTTTGTTGCGTTCCTTATTTTCCCGCTTAAGGTTGCAGGCACAATAGGTAAAGGAGTTATAAATCCTGATATAGTTACACTTACAGTAATTACTGCTGCACTTATAGCCGCAATTTCATGGAATCTAATAACCTGGTATTACGGTTTACCATCAAGTTCTTCCCACACCCTTGTCGGAGGTCTGGTAGGAGCCGCAGTTGCAAGAGCCGGTTGGGATTCAGTTATTCTCGGAGGTGTTGCCAAGATAGCTATTTTTATTGTTGTGGCTCCTTTGCTTGGTATGTTTGTCTCCTTTCTTATAATGGCACTTGTATTATGGCTTGTAAGGAATTACTCCCCATTTACTGTTGACAAGCATTTCAGAAGATTGCAATTACTTTCAGCTGCCGGATTCAGCCTTGGACATGGTGGTAATGATGCCCAAAAATCAATGGGAATAATCTGGGTAGCCCTGATAGCACAGGGACTGGTTACAAAAAATGACCCTATAGATCTGTGGATAGTGTTATCATGTCACTTTGCAATCGCCCTGGGAACTCTATTCGGAGGATGGAGAATAGTAAAAACAATGGGACAGAAAATAACCAAGCTGAAACCCTTTGAAGGTTTCTGTGCAGAAACTGCCGGAGCCCTTACCCTGTTTGGAGCCACACATTTCGGAATTCCCGTAAGTACAACACACACTATTACAGGTTCTATTATGGGAGCCGGTGCAAGAAAAGGTGTATCTGCTGTTAAATGGGGTGTCACCACCAAGATTTTCTGGGCATGGATTCTGACAATCCCGGTTTCAGCACTCATTTCATTTGTTTCATATAGTATTCTAAAACAATTTCTTCCGGCATAAAGTAAATTTTACCAGCTCATGAATGCAGACAGACTCCTTAAACTATTTGTTCCAAAAGAACATAAATTCGTTGACCTTTTCGAAGCCAGTGCCGGTAATTTACTAAATGCTGCCAGATTGTTAAGGGAAATGATGATGAATTCATCACATGGGGAATTTGAACTTATATATAATCAGATCAGGGACCTGGAACATGAGGGTGACAGGATTACCAAAAACACATATGAACAGCTCAATAAATCATTTATCACATCATTCGACAGGGAAGATATTCATCAGCTTACTGCAAATATTGATGATGTTGTAGATCTTATTCATAGTATCAGTAAAAGAATTTTATTGTACAGGCCAAATAGATTTATACCGGCTTTTGTTGAAATTACAGGTCTTATTCTGGAAGCAGCAAAGGAAATCCATACTGGAATTTTATTGTTAAAGGACCCCGAACGTAATAAACTAAATATAATCGAAGCATGCGGTAGAATTAAATCCTGGGAACATAAAGCAGATGATATATACTTCACCGGGGCAAATGAGTTATTTTCCCTGGAATCAGATACCATAGAACTTATTAAGATCAACAAAATACTGGAAAACCTCGAAAGTTGTATAAATGAGGAAGAAAAAGTGGCAAATACTATTAAGACAATCGTAATAAAAATAGTATAGCCTGGTTGATAACTTGGATAAATCTATCCTGAAAATCCTTTCCGAAGTCGTTGTATTTTATTTACTTTACCGCGAATTTAAATTCCTGATGGAATTGTAAAGTTTTTTATATATGTACATTAACTTATATATTTGATCCGGTGTATTTATAAAAATAAATGTATAATATGTCATTTTTCATTATTATAATAATTGCACTGGTTCTGGTTTTTGATTCTATAAATAGATTTCATGATTCAGCGAATCTCTTAACCTGGCGGTGGGGGCTCTCTTCAAGCTGCTCACATAACATAGATACTAACAAATTCGGTTTCGGGAATTATCGGTGGAACAGCGTATTTTATTCTTAATCATATACTTTGTTAACAAATTATTTTAAAAAAATCTGGAAATCATGAATATTGACAGCATTCTTAAGATCTTTGTTCCGAAAGACCGTTCTTTTTTCCCTTTATTTGAGAGTGATGCAGAAAACCTTGTAAAAGCATCTGTTAAGTTAAAAGAACTTATGTTAAGCGAAGATCCTAATGAACACGATAGACTCAATAAGGAAATTAAAGATATTGAGCATATTGGTGATGAGATTACAAATAAGACATACGAACAACTTAATAAATCATTTATTACCCCATTCGACAGGGAAGATATACATGAGCTTACTGCAAACATCGACGATGTTGTTGACTCTATAAACGGCATAAGCAGAAGGATTTGTCTTTATAAGCCAAAAAAAATTATGCCTGTATATATTGAAATGACAAAACTTATACATAAGGCTGCCATAGAAATAAAAAATGCTGTGGATTGCCTTAACGAACCTGCTGCAAATAAGAACAAAATCTCATCAGCATGCGATAGAGTTAAGGAAATTGAACACAGAGCTGACGAATTATACTTCGAAGGTGTTTCTCAATTATTTGAAAATGAAACCGATCCAAAAGAATTACTTAAAAACAATAAAATCCTCGAAATTCTTGAGAGATGTGTCGATGAGGAGGAGGATGTAACTGATACTCTGAAGACTATTTTAATTAAAATGGCTTAAATTAATAAGTTATAAAACAGGTAGTTATATTTTACCTGTCATTCATCGACTTTTTATCTATCCTGTTATTAATATACTGATCTGAAGTATTTCAGATTATTAATTATGTATTAATGCCTCTAATCATTGTTATCAGGAGAACAGTCTGAAGAATTGTATTTGCTCCGTTATATTCTTAACCAAAGCGTAATTAAAATGAATTAAAATTGTTCTCATTTTGTTACATCGCTGCTATATTTTTGATCCATAATTCATTCAAAGATTGAAAATATGAAAACAGAAAACGAGAATACTGTCAGTAGTAGCAAAGGAAAATTAACTGCCAGAAAATCATTAAAACGTAATAAACAGGAAAATGCACCTGATGAGGTATCAATCAGGTTAAAAGCAAATGAATTATATAATCTAAGGACCGAAGCAGGTATCAACGGAACGCCTGATGATGACTGGTATCAGGCCGAAAAGTATTTAAGAGGTTAGCATCTTTCTTTTCAGCTTGATTCCGATCACATAAGGAAATGAGTATGCTGAAGTCTTCCATAAAAAAGACTAAGGAATGGATAATCAGATATAACAGGATCAGATACGCTTCATTTATTCTGTTTATTTTTGGACTTATCGATGCCACATTATTTCCTGCTCCTGTGGCAACACTTTTTGTACTTCTTATATCCCAGTTTCCAAGGAAGACAATTGTATTTACAGTATGGAGCATCTCAGGTATAGTATCCGGGTCAATTATTTCCTATTATCTGGGATTGCAGCTGGCAGATTTCACAGAAGGAAATTCACTGCATTTGCCGGATTTCCTTATAAAAATTGTTCCTGCCTTAACTCAGGAAAAATTTAATTTAGCAATCAATATGTATTCGGTATGGAATCACTGGATACTCTTTTTTGCTTCATTCCTGCCTATTCCATATCTAATCTTTGCACTGGCTTCAGGAGCCTTGCAAAAGAGCCTGCTTATTTTCATCATCATTGTTATTATCAGCCATTTACTTAAGTTTATGCTCCTGTCCCTGCTTATTAAGAAACCTCTTAAGCTACTTATCCTTACCAGAAACATAAGAATCAGATCTATTCCTATTAAAAAATAATTAATACATGAATTATTTTATTACAGAAAAAGAAATCTGTCAGATACTTAAGCTGGAATCTGTCGCATCAAAGAAGAAAGTTGAGCAGATCATGAATATATTATCAATTAAGAGGCTAAATCTTTTATATGATGAGATAAGTATATACAACGGATTGGAATTTATTGACAAAGCAATTGAAAAACTGGATATCAGGTATAATGTATATAGTGATTACACTAATATAATTCCCAAACATGGACCATTCATTATCATCTCAAATCACCCATTGGGAGGAATTGACGGATTGATATTGCTTAAGTTAATATGCAGAATAAGGCCCGATTTTAAGATACAGGGCAACTTCATTCTGACGAATATTGAACCCCTTAGAGATTACATATTTCCGGTAAATCCTTTTGAAGAACTGAAATCACAAAGGTCTTCGTACAGTGGCATTAAGGGTGCCCTGGAGCATTTAGCTGCCGGTAAACCTCTGGGGCTGTTTCCTGCCGGCGAAGTTTCTTCATTTCAGAGTCATACAATGAGCATAACTGACAGAAAATGGCAACCATCATCTGTTAAAATGATCCGTTCGTCCGGAGTGAGGATAATACCAGTTTTATTCGGAGCAAGGAACAGTATGAGATTTTATCTTGCTGGCATGATAAATCCTCTTTTCAGGACTGCTATGTTGCCTTCAGAAATCATGAAGAGCAGTCACAGGAGAATCAACTTATATTTTGGTGAACCTGTAAACCCTGAAACGATAAACAGCTTCAATACAATAAATGACCTGTCTGATTATCTGAGGAATCTGACCTATTCATTAAATAAAACTGCCGCTAACAGTTACTTCTTTCTCTCCCGTCCCCGTAGTCTTAAAATGCAAAACTGTATTATTGCCGACCCCGTAAATTCTCTTGTTATGCAGTCGGAAATTGATAAGCTTCCTGAGAAGTGTCTTCTCCTTGAAAAGAACAATCTTGCAGTATATTGCAGTAAAGCATCCGGAATATCAAACATTTTGACGGAGATCGGCCGATTACGGGAGATTACATTCCGTTCAGTAGGTGAAGGATCAAATAAAGCTCTTGATCTGGACAAATTTGACAGTCATTATTACCACCTTTTCCTCTGGGACAGGAATACTCAACAGATAGCAGGAGCCTACCGTATCGGACATGGAAGTGAAATTATGTCGGAATTTGGTATTACAGGGTTTTATATCAGTTCACTTTTCCGGTTAAAAGCTGGTTTTGCGGATATAATCAGTAAATCGGCCGAATTGGGCAGATCTTTTATCCTGAAGGAATATCAGAGGCAGCATTTCCCTCTACTGCTTTTATGGAAGGGAATATTTCAATTCATGAAATTAAATCAGGAACTTAAATATATTATCGGACCGGTAAGTATCAGTAACGATTATTCTGCAAAAAATAAAAGCCTGATTGTTAATTATATAAACAGATTTTATTTTAACTCAAATCTTGCTAAGTTCGTCAAACCAACAAAGCCATTCATCATACCCTATTATCTGCAGATAGAAAATGCTTTGATTCTTGAAGATATGGATAGTGATATAAGGGCCTTTGAAAAAAAACTATCAATTATTCAGCCAGGCTTTGAAATCCCGGTTTTGCTTAAAAAATACCTGGCGATGAATGGAAATGTAATCTGTTTCAATATTGATGCCAGCTTCAATAATTGTCTTGATGCTCTTATGATAGCAGCTGTTGAAGATTTACCATTTGAAATGAGGATTCAATTATCGAAAGACACTAAGCTTCAATCAAATAATCGATTGTCAGCTTCATCCCGTCATAATATGAAACAGGTTTATAGCTGAATGCACTATTAAACTTTGATGAATCGAAAATAATTCCGTTCTCAAATCTGTAAGCTCTGTTATAATTTACTGACACTTCTTTATTTAACAAGGCTTCCATCCATAAAGAAGCTCCTGATAAAACTGTATAGTATGGATCGGACCCTACAATGTTTGAAACAATATGAATTAAAGTCTGCCCTGAAAGGGAATTTTCAGTTGGCAGATGCCATATCTGATTATTAGAGTCTTCATTCATTACCAACATTCTTATTGCCCGGGCAATATCAGTTGTGAAGGTAAAGGAATGCTGCATTTCATCATTTATGAACCAGCGAGGAACTTTATTCCTGAGGATACGTTCTATAACATTATATCTCAAGTAGTTAGCGCTATTTGTATAAGGACCGTATATATCTGCTGTTCTGCAAATTATGCACTTGAAAGTTTGACCAGGAAGTTCATGTTCAACAAGTAATGCTGCATCCAGAAGAACCTTACCTGAATCAGTGCATGGTCTGCAGGGAGTATTTTCTGTTATTCTGCCATTGAAACGTCCGTATATATCTGCATTATCAACATATATAAATTTAGAATTTGTCCATTTGCATGCCTTAATTGAAGCCTTTACAATCCTAATCCAGTTTTCCTGCATATGCCTGTCCATGGGGATGTGAGAAGCAAAAAGGTATACTATATCTGAACCGGTTATCGCTTTCCTGATTTCTTCAACTGATGTAAGATCAAGAGGTAAAGTTTCGGTTCCAGGTATCCAGTATTCATGATGGTTTACAATCCTGACAAGATTGTGTGAATCAGTTAAAAGTTCAGTTGCAAGGGATTTGCTCAATGAACTGTCGATACCAAGAATCGTGTGTCGCATTTTCAGATGACTTTTTACTAATAATTATGAAAGATATGGAACAAATAGCATATCACATATTCCATATCTGATTTATTAACAATTAATTAACTATTATGTAATTTTCTGTTTTTTCATTAACTTTTTTGTTAACAGAATGAAATTTATATGTAATAATTCTGCTTCATATTTACTGATAATCATAGAAGGTAAATTTATGCAGCGATTCTGGTTAGTGTCGACAGATATGGGATATGGACATCATAGAGGAATATATCCGCTAAAGCAGCTGGCTTATAACGGAGTTATCCTGAATGCCAACAATATGGAAGGTGCAACACGCAGAGAATTAAAAATGTGGGCACTTATCAGAGCTGGATACGAATATGTTTCAAGGGCATCAAAATTGCCGGTGATAGGTATTTTATTCACTAAGTTTATTGACAAATTACTTTATATTCCAAATTATTATCCGTCCGGAGACAGATCCGGAAAAACCTTTCAGGTAAAGTTGTTAAAAGGAAGAATCAGAAATGGTCTTGGGGCTGGTGTCATTAGCCGTATAACTGATCCTGAGCTTCCACTTGTAACATCATTTTATTCAATTGCAATCGCTGCTGATATGGCTGGACACAAAAAAATATTCTGTATAATCTGTGATACAGATATCAGCAGAGTATGGGTTTCTGAAAAACCATACGAAAGTAACATTGAATATTTTGCCTCCGGATCAATTTCTGAACAAAGACTCCTTTCGTATGGTGTTCCAAGTAAAAACATACACCTGACCGGATTTCCACTGCCTCTTGAACTTCTGGGTGACAGATCATTAAACATTCTAAAGAAGAATCTTATAAGGAGGCTCATGAATCTGGATCATGAAGGTAGATTTTACAATTTATACAAACACAGTATTAACGCTTATCTTGACTATGACAAAGCCCTGATAAACAATCCATTAAATGAATGTAATTATCTGACTATAACTTTCGCTGTTGGTGGAGCAGGTGCACAGAAAGAGATTGGCAGGCAAATTGCCGAGAGTCTTTCCGATGAAATAGCAAGAGGGAAAATAAAACTGAATCTTGTGGCCGGTACAAGAAAAGAGATATTCGAATACTATGACAATATAAGGGAGAAGCATTCCGGAGGAAGCAACAATATAAAAGTGATCTGGGATAATGAAACAGAAGAATACTTCAATAAATTCAATCAGATACTTCCTGAAACAGATGTTTTATGGACGAAGCCTAGTGAAATGTCATTTTACAGTGCACTTGGCATACCTTTAATATTAACTCCTCCAATCGGTCCACAGGAAAAATGCAACAGACGATGGCTGCGAGAAACAGGATCAGGATTTAAACAACTGAATATCAGGTATACTAATCAGTGGCTTGGCGATCTTCATAGGAAAGGTAAACTTGCTGAGGCAGCCTGGCTTGGATTCCTGAAGGGGAGGAAATATGGCACATATAATATAATTGATTTGCTTCAGACAGGCGCCTATAAAATAAGCAATGATCCTCTCCAGAGATAGTAATATTTAATTAACAACATCTTTACTTATTTGTAACACTTTAAAAACAAATGTGTTATAGTTTTGCCATATAAACAATACTCCCTGTTTTGAAAAAGTATTTGTTTTTTTATCTTAAAACCGGTGGAGGGCATCTTGCTCCTGCAAAAGCAGTTGCAGAAAAAATAAAAAACAAAAAGAAAAATGAAGTAGAGATTATTCTCGCCGACGGTCTTGCAAAAGCCAATCCCATAATACGGTATATAATAGAAGACGGCTATAGAAATTCAGTAAATAAAGCTGTCTGGGTTTTCGAATTCCTGTATGCACTACACAAGATCAGGCTGATTTCTGTACTCTCTTCATACATAGTTTCATGGTTTATTGAGGGGCTGATTGAAAAAGAAATTATGGTTAGCAAACCTGAAAAAATAGTAATCTTTCATTTTTTCCTCATAACTCCTGTGTATAATGTAATTGAACGAAATAAACTGTATATACCTGTTATTACTGTCGTTACAGATCCATTTACAGCTCATCCGATATGGTTTATCAGAAAAGATCAGAACTACATTCTTTTCAGCGATATGCTGAAGGAAAAATGCATCAGTAAAGGTTTGGATAATAAAAGAATGAAAGTATTTCCATTTGTCCTTGATCAGAGATATTCCAGGCAACCTGGCAGAGTGAAACAAAATGTAATCAGAAAAAAGCTGGGTTTCAGTGATGATTCCAAAGTAATACTGATTATGGGAGGCGGAGATGGCATGCCCAGAGGGAAAAAAATACTGAAATCAATAATTATCAATAATATAAATGCAGAGGTAGCTGTTGTTTGTGGAAGGAACAGAAAAATGTATGATCATATATGTAAAATAAAAAGAAAATATTCATCTGAGAATCTTAAAATATATGGTTTCATTGACAATGTTCATGAACTGATAAGCATCTCTGATATAGTTATTACAAAATGCGGTGCATCAACATTCATGGAGATACTTCTTCTGGGAAAAGTCCAGATAATCAATAACTATATATGGGAGCAGGAGAAAGGAAACAAAGATTTCATTTGCAAAAAAGATATGGGCATATTCGAAAAAAACACAAAAAAGATACCTGCTATTGTATCAAGACTTCTAAACGATGAAGACTTTTATAAATCACATGTGGCTAATATCAGGAAGGCTTCTATCTGCAACGGAGTAGGCCCGGTTTCAGAGTACCTGATTAATTTCAACACACAACATGAATATACTTATAATATCTGATCTTCATATTGATAACGGTGATTCATTCGGTACATTCCAGTGGAAGGGATCTGAACTGATATCTGAGATAGAGTTTATAATAAATAAATATTCAATTGATAATGTGATATTAAACGGAGATATTTTTGAATTGCTTAAATACCGCATGGGTGATATTAAAAAAGCAAATCCAAAACTTTTCAAATTTTTTGGCCGTAAGGACTTTATATTCATCAAAGGAAACCATGATATATTCAATCCAACTGGTCTGAATCATTATCAGATAACCAATTCCAGTGGTCAGGTAATCCATATAGAACATGGTCACCTTGCAGACTGGTTTAACGGATCAAAGATCGGATACATAATCAGTAAAACAGGCTTTAACCTGCTTAAGAAACTTAAGAATAGCAAATGGACAATGGATTTATATCTTAAGATAGTGGCACTTGATGACCAGATTAATCACATTCCTAAAAAGTACAACAGGATAAAATATCTCTCTTATGCTTTAAAATTGCTTAAGGAATATGATGTAGTAATTCTAGGTCACACACATAAACTTGAATCACATCATACCTACTATCTGAACAAAAAGAAAAGATACCTGAATTGTGGTTCCTGCTCAATGGGACGATTCCAGGGTATAATACTTGATACAGAAACACTTAAATATGAAATGATAAAGGAAAACAAAGCCTCTGTTAAAGAAAAACACTGGAAAACACAATCCCGAATCCCTGAGTTAAACTCTCTATCAGCCTGATACTAGCTGCTCCTGATCATTGTCAGCACCATCTTGAACTTTTCAACTGCCTTAACCGAATGACTGATATTTGCGGGCATTATAATCGTTTCTCCGGCTTTGACTATATAAGGCTTCCCTCCTATTGTGATTTCACCTTTGCCGTCGACAACCTGGATCATTGCATCGAAGGGAGCCGTATGTTCACTGAGCGCTTCACCCTTGTCGAATGAGAAGAGTGAAATATTTCCTGTCTGCTTTTTAAGTACTGTTTTGCTCACAATACCACCTGCAGAGTAGTCAACTGAGTCACTGAAGCTGAATACCTTTGCTTTTTCAAATTCGTTTGACATAATTGACGGTTTGATGGTTTGACGGTTCGATGGTTCGACGGTTCGCTGGTTTGGAAGTACTATACTTTGAGTATCTAAGTAAAAAAATGAGTCATAAAATCCGTAAAAGGAGCATTATGACTCAAAACATTTCAGGCCATTCCGGCCATTATGATCAAATTATTTTTTGGCAGCGCAAGGTTTTGCCTCATCACATTTTTTTGCCTCAGCTGTACCAGCACATGCAGCTTTTTTTGCAGCATCACAGCAGGGTTTTGCTTCAGCAGTTTTTGCTTCAGCCTTGTCAGCGCAAGCTTCAGATGAAGGGCATTTGCCACAATCTTTCTTTACTTCAGTAGTCGCCTTCTTTGTATCTTTTGGATCACCTGTTGAAGCATTTGCTACCAATACAACAATAAATGCCACTAGTACTATTCCTGATAAACCGATAATTACCTTTTTCATATTAAACCATAATTTTTTAGTTTGACAAAAGCAAATATAATAAAATTTTAAATTCAGACAACAAAGTCTTATTTTTTTATATTGGGTAATTCAAGACCGTAACCTTTTTTCTTATCCTCCATCTTGAGAAGAATCCCAAAAACCAGAGCAAGCACACCGAATCCGGTAAAAATAATCATAGGCAATGTGTAATCATAGTTTGACACTGCAACCCCGTCAACCATACGGGTGCCTGTAATACAGTATTTGTTAAGTACCCATCCAATCAGTAGGGGAACAAGCGACAATCCGATATTCTGGACCAGGAAAATCATTCCATATGCAGTTCCCAGCTGTTTTTCAGGAATAATCTTGGGAACAGATGGCCACATTGCTGAAGGAACCAGGGAAAATCCAACACCAAGGATCATAATCATCACAATAGCCAGAGGTGTGGCAGTCAGAAAGGGTATTGAATAGACGGTATGAACAAGAATCAGAAGCAGGGCGCCAATAATCATAATTGTGGCTCCTTTGCCTTTTCTGTCATAAAGACTTCCGAAGAATGGTGTTAGTATAATGGCGCCTATTGGAAGCAAAGCCGGTATATTACCCGCAAGTTCTTCCTTCACATGAAACTTATTTACCATAAGATCAGTGGCGTATTTTATGAAAGGGAATACCGCTGAATAAAAAAGCACACATAATATTGCTATATACCACCAGCCTTTATTTGTCACAATTAAAAATATGTCCTTGACTCTGAATGATTCCTCTTCATCCACAGAACCTGAACGAAGGGCTTCATCAGCCAATGATTTATCAAGCTTCTTGTCCATGGTTGCGTAAAGGAAAAAGGCTATCATTCCGATACACAACATAATCAGGCATACAAGAATGGGTTTTGATACTCCGTTCAGGGCAATTGCAAGTGGTACAGAGGTTGCCATAGCCAGCGTCGTCCCAATACGGGCAGTAGCCATTTCAAGTCCCATTGCCAGTGCCATCTCTTTACCCTTAAACCATTTTACAATAATTTTTGAAACTGTTATCCCGGCGACTTCCACGCCAACTCCGAATGTTGCAAAACCAAGACCGGCAACAACAACCTGAGCTTTCATCCCGAGTAATTCCTTTCCATCAAGCATATGAGTTGAGATTGCCCAGTACTTTATAGCAGTACCAATCACCATAATAATTGTGGCCATCTTACCTGTAAATCTTACACCCATTTTATCGAGTATAATCCCTCCGAATATCAGCATGCCAAGAAATACATTGAACCACCCATATGCACTTGTAAAGAATCCATATTCAGCACTGTTCCACAAAAGTTCTTTCTCAAGCATCGGTTTCAGGGGAGCCATCACATCAGTAAGGTAGTAGCCGCATAACATTGTAAATGAAACAACAGCAAGTGCCGTCCAGCGAGCTACCTTTGAGTCACGCAAAGTATTTGTTACAGTTTCCATAAAATGGGTATCAATTAATACTTTTTTGAATGGTAAATGTAGAAAATTAATTGAATGGAATACATCTTTATACAGTTCTGCGAACATAAAAGTGGCCTGATTGTTGATAGATAGAGTGATAAATAAGAGTTTGTTCTCTATAAAAAATAATTTTTCATTTATTTTGCAGGGATTTTATTTAACAGATAATTCACAACAATGAAGAAAATAGCACTGCAGGCATTATTAATTATAGTACTTACTGTTACAGTTACCTCCTACCGGATTTCAGCTCAGAACTCACAGGTTAAATGGTATACAATACAGGAAGCTGAAAAGATGATGAAGGACTCCCCCAGACCATTATTCATTGATACATATACCGACTGGTGCGGATGGTGTAAAAAAATGGACAAGGATACATTCACAAATACAGTAATAGCCGACCTGCTAAATAATAAATTCTATGCAGTCAAATTCAATGCTGAAGGCAAGGAGAAAGTTGATTTTCTGGGACAAACCTTTATTAATGACGGTAAATCAGGAAATGCTCATCAGCTGGCAGTTGCCCTGCTTCAGGGACAGCTCTCCTACCCAACTGTCGTTTTTCTTATCCCACAAAGTGATGGAAATCTTGGCAGAGCACCAGTCCCAGGTTATAAAGCACCAAAAGAAATGGAAGTACTTCTCAGTTTTTTTGCCGATAAAAACTACGAAACCCGGAAGTGGGAGGATTTTCAGAAGACGTTTAAGGGGAAAATCCAGTAATCAGTAATCAGTGAACAGCAATCGGTTAAAGTGAATACTGATTACCGATCACCGATTACAGATTACCTTTCTACTTTCCTATAATGAAATTCGCAGGCAACTGAATGGTCTCACCAAACTGGTAAATAAGCTTACGTGATTTAAACAATACTTCATTACCCATTGATATTTTAATATTTACCACATCCGGCACCCTGTAAAACAACTTATCGAATGTTGCCCCTGATGCATCTGACTGGTTCTTGTTTATAACTGTGAGGGCTTTGGTTTTCTGCTCAGGTAAAAGTTCGGCAGTAATCGGAGTACCTCCCTTTGCAGAACCTGTTACAGGACCTGTAAGTTCTGAAAACTGAAAAAGCGTTAATGATTTTTTCTCCATTCCGGGTTCCGGTATCAGATTTATTGAGAAACTTCTGTTTTCCCTTATAACCTTTCCGGCAAATAGTTCAGTGTATTCTCTTTCAATCCTGTTCATTTCATTTATTGCTGCATCACTCTGGGGAAAAACATTTGCTTCGCCTGTAAGTATCAGGTGTTTGCCGTCACGCAGTTCCATTATTCTTTTTGCGGCCTTCTCTGCCATCTGTTCAGTTGAAAGCCTCTTTTTCTTCTCCACTATATATGGTATCCTTATGAATGTGGAATCGATGCTAACCCTTTTATAAGCAGTATCACTTTGAAGGTTGTAATATTCATCTGATCCGAGGTCAGCGAACCTGAGCTGATCAAAATCCTGTCCATCGCCTGCCGATTGCTTTTCTGTTACATAGAACTGCCTCGGGTTAATATCAAGAATCAGGCCTTCATTTCTCAATGACAGTGCATTACTCCTAAGAAATGAACTGCTTTTAATAACATAGTATTCAGAAGGATCAAGTTCCTCATGAGTATTAACTGTAATTCCTGTTATGACCCAGTATTCACTTTCCTTATCAATAGCGTCAGTAATACCAAGAAAATCAGAAGCATATCTTGAATATGGTCCCGGAATTTCAAGTGTCCGCTCCATATCAACCCTAACTGTGAACACAGTCCGTGGCAACCCATATATGATCGTCCCCTCAGTCATGGAAACAGTATCAGACAAGGGGACAACAACGGGCCGGGAATCAACAACTTTCTTTCCGGTTGAACAGGATGCAATAATTACAGCTATTAAGAATATAAATAATATACCGGGAGAATTCTTAGTTTTTATCATTTTGTATCGATGTTATTTTTAATGTTTTCATATTCAATTCAGACTGACAATGCTCTGATTCTTTTATACGCATCACCAATATTATTTATTATGTCTGATGCAATTAAAGATTCAAATCCTGTTTTACCTGCTGCAATATCTCCGGCAAGACCGTGAAGATATACTCCTGTCAGAGCGCTATTTTCAGCAGAATAACCCTGTGCCAGCAAAGATAGTATTATTCCTGTAAGTACATCCCCGCTGCCTGCAGTAGCCATACCCGGGTTACCGGTGCTGTTGAAATACACATCTCCTCCGGGTGTGCTGACTGAAGTATATGCACCCTTGAGTACAACAATGCATTTATGTTTAGTTGAAAACTCAATCTGTTTCTGCATTCTTTCGAAACCATTATTGCATTTTTCAGCCAGACGTTCAAATTCTTTGGGATGCGGAGTCAGTATCACTTCCGGTTTCAGAAGTGAATACCATTTTTTATTCATGGCAAGTAAATTTAAAGCATCGGCATCAATTACAAGAGGCTTCTTATAACCCTTAAGAAATAGATGAAATGCTTTTCCTGTTATTGTGTCCGTACCTAATCCCGGACCTATGGCAGCTGCATCAAATGAAGCTGACACATCTATTGTGCTGATAATGTATTCTGAGGAATCGGTCTGAACCATTGCTTCAGGAACTGCAGTCTGCATAATTATTCTTCCGGAAGCTGGCAGATGACATGTTAAAAGCCCTATTCCGGATCTTAGAGCGGCTCCTGCTCCCAATAAAGCAGCTCCCATTTTTCCACTTGATCCGGCAACAAAAAGCCCGTGTCCGAAAGTCCCTTTATGGTCAAACTTCCTTCTGATCTTTAATAATGGTGCAATGTCACCGGGTCTAATATAATTGTAAGGTGAAGAAGTATTACTGATAGCATCTTCACTCAGACCTATTGGCAAAACCTGCCATTCACCGACATATCGAGCATTTTCAGCAAACAGAAAAGCAAGTTTAGGAAACTGAAAGCTCAGAGTGTGGTCAGCTTTTACAATTGCATCAGGATCATTACCTGAGTTGTCTTCTCCAAACAGACCGGAAGGAATATCAACAGAAATCGTAAGCGCTTCTGTTTTGTTGATCATGCCGATTATCTCCTTTGGCAAACCTTCAACCGGGCGTGTCAGTCCTGATCCGAAAATTGCATCGACTATTACATCCTCAGAGGATATAATCGGAAACTGGACCGGGGAAGTAATGATGTTAATATCAATCCTTGAATCTCTTTTTAACCTCTGGAAGTTTAAATCCCAGTCTGATGAGTTTCTGTCAGTAAATTTAACATATTGAAGCACAACATCATATCTTTCCTGTGCAAGCATCCTGGCAAGTGCCAGTCCGTCGCCTCCGTTGTTACCGGGCCCTGCAAAGACCAATACTTTCCGGTTCCTTTCAAACCTGTTAACATACCAGCTGAATAACGTTCCGGCAGCCCTTTCCATCAGCTCAATTGAAGCAACCGGCTCATGCAGAATTGTATAATTGTCTATAACCTTAATCTGATCTGACCTGAATATTTTCATATTAATTATATCACTAACATTTTCTGATTAATCGCTGAACTTCATAATAAACCATTTTGTCGCCAGAAAACGAAGAATTCCAAACAACCATTACAAATTTACACTCTTAACTGCTTAATAAAAAATTATAAGGTGAAGAATGAAGTATACAGACAGGACATAACTGATTTTTTTAGTTTAAAAAGATTGATATATTTGTTTTCCTTCAAAAACAAGCTGATTGATAATAAAACTTTAATTAGACAGACAATTATACTGGCCTTAGTGATTTGAAAAACAAGTAATTAACAACTAAAAATACAACAATATGCTTAAGAATCATCCAAAAGGACTGCTTGTAGCTTTTTTCTCAAATATGGGAGAAAGGTTTGGGTTTTATACCATGATGGCAATATTAGTATTATTCCTTCAGGCAAAATTCGGTCTCTCAGCTGAAAAAGCAGGTACCATTTACAGCTGGTTCTACTTCAGTATATATGCACTGGCCCTGGTTGGAGGTATTCTTGCTGATGCTACAAAAAAATACAAGCTTGTTATCCTTACCGGTATCTTAATTATGTTTGCAGGTTACATCATAATGGCTGTTCCGGGTATGACACTGACAGTAACAGTGATAGGGTTATTTACAATAGCACTCGGGAATGGTCTGTTCAAGGGCAACCTTCAGGCAGTCGTTGGCCAGATGTATGATGATCCGCAATATTCCAAACTCAGGGATTCTGCATTCATGATATTCTACATGGGGATAAATGTTGGTGCATTTTTCGCCCCTTTTGCAGCAACTGCAATGAGAAACTGGTGGCTTAAGGTAAATGGATTTGCACATGATGGAAGTATTCCGTCATTATGCCATCAATATATAAACGGAACCCTTACCGACACAACAACGCTTCAGCAACTTGCCAATAATGTAAGCCTTAACGGACCTGTCACAGACCTTTCTGCTTTCGCAAACAATTACCTTGATGTTTTTTCAAGAGGCTATAACTACGCATTTGGAATAGCTGCAGGAGCAATGGTTATTTCACTTCTTGTTTACCTCTTTTTCAGTAAGCTTCTTCCCAATAAAGAGACTAAGAAGAGTGAGGCAGTTGAGAAGGTTACCTTTAAACCATGGGTTCTGGTTGCCGCAATAGCAGCTATTGGAGTCACTGCATTCCTGCTTCATTTTATTGAGGCTGTCGGATGGACATCGGGATTTGCATTCGGACTTTTTGCTGGCTTCATAACATGGATTATTCTTTCTGCCAAACCTGAGGAAATGGCCAGGATTGTTGCTCTTGTACTGGTATTTATTGTGGTTATATTCTTCTGGATGTCTTTCCACCAGAATGGTCTTACACTGACACTTTATGCAAGGGATTATACTGTAAAACAGGTTGGTGCCTTTACAAACCTGTTCTTTACCCTTCCATCAATGCTTGCTGTTGTAGGATCTATTGCAGGACTTGTAATTCTCCTGAAAGCTAATGCTGAAAAAAATTCCAGGATATGGGGAAGTGTTATACTATTAATATCGCTCCTGTTCTCTTCATTCTTCCTTACAGGATTTGATCCTCTTACTCTTCTTGGCAGATTCCTTACACCATTCAGTGAGAAAAATTCAATCTCCCCGGAGGTGTTCCAATCGTTTAATCCTCTTTTCATCGTAGCTCTTACATTCCCTGTTATGGGAGCATTTGCATGGCTATCGAAAAAAGGGATCGAACCTTCAACACCAAAGAAAATAGGAATAGGAATGATAATAGCTGCAATTGGATTTGTAATTGTTCTCATTTCTTCAATAGGATTGCAGTCACCAGCCGATCTGCACGGAGCTCCGGTAAATGAAGCTGACAGGGTTTCACCCTACTGGCTTATAAGCAGCTACCTGATTCTGACTATTGCAGAACTGTTTTTAAGTCCGATGGGATTATCGTTTGTTTCGAAAGTTGCTCCGTCAAGATTCCAGGGACTGATGCAGGGTGGATGGCTTCTTGCAACAGCGGTTGGTAATAAACTGCTTGTTGTGGGTACCATTCTGTGGGACAAAGTTGCTTTGAGCACCTTATGGCTGGTGTTTATTATATGTTGCCTTATTTCAGCTGCATTCATCTTTTCTATTCTCCGGAGACTCGAAAAGGTAGGAAAGAATTAGTCTGGAATATTAATTTTTATTATTCACACATTTAAAGTATAACCACAAGGGTAATGTTGAGGTACTTGTTTCGTAATACCGCCATTACCTTTGTGGTTTTAATTTGTTATATTCCGTTAATCGTTAATGACGTTTTACTTGTAGCTTATCAGCAATACATCAAATTGGTTTAATATTTTCAATTTATTTAGAATAAGAACTCTTTTTTTGCTACTTTTGTCTCTTTGTGCATCGTTTCGGATGCATTTTTATTTTTAATATATCAATATGAAAGTCCTGAAATTTGGCGGCACATCTGTAGGATCACCTGATAGGATAAGAGGAGTCTTCAGGATAATCGGATCTCAGCCATCTGATTGTCTGGTAGTAGTTTCAGCTTTCCAGGGGATAACAGACGAGCTGAAACAGGCCTGTGAACTTGCAAGCGAACGCAACAATGACTATAAATCAC
>CALMJY010000079.1 GCA_937864815.1 uncultured Bacteroidota bacterium | reverse complement strand
GATATTAACTAATTAATCACCCTTTACCACAGAGACAGGATCTGTTGGAAAGTGAGGTATATTTTTATTATTATTGTATAGGTAATTTAACCTGGTTAAAATCATTTGGTATAACAGAACAGACTAACAACATTTTCCTCATTTCCCCTTATGGAAACAAATATTTTTCTTGGGATTCTGCTTATTGCCAGCGGAGCATTCACTGCAGGAAGTTTTGCTATGCCTTTCGGTATGGTTAAAGGCTGGAAATGGGAAACATACTGGCTTATATACTGTTTTGGAGCATATACAATTTTCCCCCTTATTGCCTGCCTTGTTTTTGCCCCGTCCTTCCCTGACATTTACAGGCAGGTTCCGGGAAATGTTCTGGTAAAGGTATTCCTTCTGGGAGCAGTTTACGGAGTCGGAAACCTTTCATTCGGATTATCACTGAGATATCTTGGAATATCACTTGGCTACGCAATGTCGCTTGGCCTCATGCTGGCCATTGGAACACTTATACCACCTGTCCTCGACGGAAGGCTGAATATAATGATTGAGGGTTCAGGGGGCACTCTGTTAATTGCCGGTGTTATTATAGCATGTATCGGTATTGCATTTTCAGGCTGGGCGGGATATCTGAAAGATAAAAGCATTTCGGATACTGAAAAGAAAGTTGCCATCTCAGAGTTTAGTTTTATAAAAGGAATAATGGCTGCTTTTCTTGTTGGTATCACGGGATCAGCAATGTCGCTTGGGTTTGAACAGGCTATACCAATTAATGAAGCTGCTTCAGCCAAAGGTATCGATCCACTATTCACTTCAATGCCGGTTATGCTGCTTCTGCTTACAGGTACTCTGGCTACAACAATTGTCTATTGCATTTATCTCGGTGTAAAGAATAAATCCCTGACAGACTATATCAGCACTGATAAAAAAGGAGTGCTTGCCATCAATTACATCTTTTCTCTTTTGGCAGGCTTACTGTGGTTCGGACAGTTCATCCTGTTTGGAATGGGAAAAAGCAAAATGGGGCCATTCACATTCACTTCCTGGGGTATCCTGATGGGACTTACAATTGTCTTTGCTACACTGTGGGGCTTCTACAGGCGGGAATGGAAGGGCGCTTCAGTATCAATAACACTGTTTATGATCTTCTCATTGATGATCATAATCATTTCCTCATATATTATAGGTATAAGCGGATCAGTTTAAAATACTTAATCAGATACTGAGAATTAACCAAAAGTTTATATATGAAAAGATTCGGACAGGTAATAGGTGTAAAGCCTGAACATTTTGAAGAGTATAAAAAGTATCATGCTGCTGTATGGCCTGAGATACTCGATATGATAAAGAAATGCAATATCAGAAACTATTCGATATTCCATAAGGACGGGATGCTTTATGCCTACATGGAATATACCGGAACTGATTTTGCAGCAGATATGGCAAAAATGGCTGCAGATCCGAAAACGCAGGAATGGTGGGCAGTAATGGAGCCGATGCAATCGCCTGTAGCCACCAGGAAGGAAGGGGAGTGGTGGGCTAATATGGAAGAAGTTTTTCATCTTGACTAAGAACTTCTATTACTTCTGTTTTTATTATACTTGCAGTGGAAAATACCAAAGTTGTAACAATTCCGTTTCTGTAAGTAATAAGTTATTGCCCGTGCGTTACCTGTTTCTGATACTTAGCATGTTTTTTACTTTAACTGCTTCAGCCCAGCTGACTGCGCCCGGAAATAACGCTGTTCGCTATACTGTATTCATAGCAAATCCTGAAATCAGAGATCCCGTTTTTATCTATTGCAATACTTCGGGAACACAGAAGGGAACACTTGTTGCATCTCTTCCGGCAGCTACTCCGGCTTCAGATTTTTCATGGTTCCGGTGGAGTGATGCCGATAAGAGCTTCTCGATCCCTGTAAAAAATGAAACTGCAGTGACATCTTCAACTGTGACTAACCTTTCAGAAGGCGGGTACAGGGTTTTAATATCAGGAGGTGCGGACACAAGTTTTACAGGCTGGATATTTACCGACAAACCCTATGCATATGCAGCTCTTCTGAACCGTACCTGCGATTATGTTGCACTGAACGGTGAGGCTGCAGTTGATACTTTTTTCTATAAAAATCCATTGAGCGGAACTGCGATCCGGCTACCTAACAGGGTAAAGTTTTTGTGGTCTTCAAATCCTGCGTCAATAATACCATTCCCTGATCTGGAACTTGATCCGCAGACATTTGTCCCTCCGCTTGTGGATGTTACATATAAAATACAGGTTACTGATAGTTTTGGCTGTGTAAGCGAGTCTTCATTCTTTTATGAATCGATACATGTAAAGGCTGATTTCTCAGTTGATCCGGATAAGGGAGAAGCTCCCCTGGAAGTTTCTTTTACTGATAAATCGGTTCGGGGTTCAGTCTATAAATGGGAGTTTGGAGACAGCAAGGACAGTATCTCCGTCCTGAAGGATCCTCCTCCTCACATATATTATATACCTGGTGAGTACTCAGTTAAGCTCACAATTGAAAGTGATCTCCATTGTATCGATTCAATGCGTTTTGAAAAAATAGTTGTTGAGCCTTCTGAACTTGATATCCCGAATGTCTTCACTCCTAATGATGATGGACTTAACGACCGGTTTATGGTACAGAAAAAGTCATTAAAATTTATTTCGGTTGAGGTGTTCAGCCGGAGCGGAAAGATGGTATACAACTTTTCGGGCGAAGGTGAAGCTCTGCGGGACTGGGAGGGTTGGGATGGAAAAGTAAATAAATCATCAGCCGATGCCAGTCCGGGTGTTTATTTCTATATTATCCGTGCAATAGGGTGGGATGAAGTGGAATACGACAGCAGGGAGCAGCGTGGATTCGTATATCTTTACAGGTAGTCTTGCACATCTTGTCGTTCATATTGTAATGAACCTTTTTCGTGCCTCCACAGCCCATTGTCCACCTGCATGATTATTTGTAACAATTGTTACAAAATCATGCCGGTCCACTGTAGGACATATGTGCCAGGGAATGCCGTAAAGAACATCTCCTACATTCATCTTTTCCGAACCTTTGAATTTTATCACTAGGTGTTCCTCACTATGGTTGGAGACGGTATATTCATCTATTCTCATAAATGCTATCCTCGGATGAGGCATCTCTGATCCAATGGCTTTATGTCCGAGATCGACTGTGATAAGACCTTCTGCCGGTTTACTGACTATACGTGTCATTAAAACTGCTGCATGAAGGAAATTCATATCAGGAAGTGAACTACTGTAGCCATAATCCCATAAAAGAACGGTTCCCGGACTGCAATCTACACCATCACGCATAGCATGAACTCTGAAGGTAGGAGATCCTCCGGCAACAATTTTTATTTCATGATTTGCTGGGCTTCTGAGTTTTTCTGCCAGCTTGTAAACTGCTTCAAATCCCTCATCACTCTTCTTCTTTCTGACAGAAAAATCCTTGTCTCTGATGTGTCCGTCATAAACATGAAGTCCTTCAGCCTTAAGCATCGGGAGCATGAAAATGAGCTCAAATAGTTTAGCGGCATTATCATCAGGAGCTATGCCCGTACGGTTCATCCCGTTATTGATGTCAATCCAGAGGTGTGTCTCAGTTCCATGTTTTACTGCTCTGTCAGCAAACTGTCTGATTACGGATTCATTATCTGTAATACATGAGAACTTTACCTCCGGAAAAATATGCTTGAGCGAAAAAAACCTGTCGATGTTTGGTCCTACAGGCTGTAGGGCAAGAAGGATATCCGCCGCTCCGTTTTTTGCACACATTTCAGCCTCCGGAATAGTGCAGCACTTGAATTTAGTTATGCCGTGTTTTATCTGCAATCTGATGATTTCAGGCATCTTATGTGTTTTGACATGAGGCCGGAGTCTGTTCACATCTCCGCTTATCTCAATCATTTTCCTGATATTACTTTCGATTCTGTCAGGATAAACAAGGAGGGCAGGAGAGGGAACCTCATGGATATTTTCTGCCTCGTACCAGTTGATGTCTGATTTTGTGTCTTTCATCTTTATTATTAATGATTTAACTCAAAAACAGCTTCAATTTCAACAGCAATATTGGAAGGGAGCATCATTCCCACAGCGCTTCTCACACCAATTCCGTTTTCATCACCCCAAAGCTCGGCAATAAGTTCACTGAAACCATTTATCACAGCAGGGTGTTTATCAAATCCGGGCACGGAATTAACCATTCCCAGTACTTTTATTATCCTTTTTATTTTATTAAGATCCCCGATATGAGCTTTTATTGAAGCAAGCATTGCAAGTCCCGTTTGCCTGGCAGCCTGTTTTCCCTCTTCGAGCTCCAGATCTGCACCTACTCTCCCCGTAATCAGAGTACCATCTGATTTAAAGGGGCCGTGCCCCGAGACATAAAGCAGATTATCAACGATAAGTACCGGCTTATATACTCCGACAGGTTTCGGAGCAGATGGAAGGATAATACCAAGTTCTTTAATCCGGAGTTCAGGGTTGTATTTCATAGCAGTGTATTTATAAGGTTTCTTTTAACGAAGTTAGGAAATTTCAGGGCTATTTACAAAAAGGCGCAACGGCGCAACGGCACAATGGCAATTGCAATGTGAACACCTTTGCGCCACTGCGCCACTGCGCCTTTGTGCCCTTGAGCCCTTGAGCCGTTATGCCATTCACCGGTAAAAATCATCCATTCATGGAAAAAAATACGTCAGTAAACTAAAAAAACTATGTAAACTCAAATAGTTTTCTCATTTTTGTATCATAATTTGATTACAACTATGGAAATAAAGGAAAGAATAATTGAAGGGGCATCACAACTTTTTAAAATGTATGGAACCAGATCTGTTACTATGGACTCACTGGCAAGCCATATCGGCATTTCCAAGAGAACAATTTATGAGAACTTTCAGGATAAGGATGAAATATTTGAAGGTGTACTCAGACATATGGCTGAAAAGCACAAATTACTTATCAGGAAGATCCTTGATGATTCAGATAATGCAATTGAAGCAATTTTCCGTGTCATTGAGATGAACAGGGATCATTACATGTCTATGAGTCCTTCATTCCATGCGGACATGAAGAAATATCACAATGAGGTGCTCATGAATAAGTCAGAGAAATATGAAATGCCTGACTACAGGAACAACATTGAGGTAATAGAACGTGGAATAAAGCAAAAGCTCTTCAGGAAAGACATTAATCCGGACATTGTAAACCGTTGTCTCTATTCACTGGCATTGTCGGTTATGGATGACAAATTGTATCCATTTGAAGATTTTACCAGGCAGGAAGTGGTAAAAAACGGCATGATCAATTATCTGCGGGGAATATCAACCAGTGAAGGAATACAGCTGATAGAGAAACGTGCCGCCAAAATTTAAAAATATTAATGTCAAAATAGAAACTATTCAGAAAACATCTTTAATATATGAAACACAAATTACTTATTAATACTGCGATTCTGTTAATCATAACAGTGTCATCGCTATTTGCACAAAGCGACACTACTGAATTAAAGCTATCACTGAAAGAGGCTCAGGACTATGCCATTCAGAACAATAAGAGTGTGATAACAGCCAGATACGATATTGCTGCATCAAGAGAGGCTATATGGGAGACAATCTCGGCAGCTCTTCCTTCAGTCGATGCAACAGGTTCATTTGCAGATAACCTTAAACTCATGACAACTCTTTTACCTGGTGATTTCTTTGGAAAGCCGGGGGAAAAGGTTCCGGTAACTTTTGGTTCACAGTTCAACTCGGGAGGTACCATTCAGGCAAGTATGCTTCTCTTTAATGCACCGCTTTATGTTGGTATTGAAACCACAAAGCTTGCAAATAAGCTGAGTGAGAAAAATCTCGTGAAGTCAGAACAGGATACAAGGGAGTCGGTCAGTACTGCATATTTTCTGATAATTGTATCGGAGGAATCACTTAGAATCCTCGATGTTAATATTAATAACCTGAAAGAGACCCTTAAATCTACCAGGGCTATGTACTCAGCAGGAATGGCTGAAGCTACAGATGTGGACCAGATGATATCGAACGTTACGCTTGTTGAAAATGCAAGAAGCTCCATGCAGAGAACAATAGAATTAAACTATAACCTTCTGAGATTCCAGTTGGGAGTTACTCCTGAGACAAAGATTATAATTACCGAGACTCTCGAAAGCCTTACTGCAATGATTAATGTTGATGCACTTATGGTACAGGAATTTGACCACAGACAGAATGTTAACTATCAGCTGATAGAAGGACAGGAGCAGCTGTCTGCACTAAACCTTAGAACACAAAAGGCAGCAGTTTTACCTACATTATCAGGCTTCTATACATATGGAACAAATGGTATGGGAGATAAGATAGGAGATCTTCAATGGTTCCCCAATTCCATGACAGGACTTCAGATCACGGTACCCATTTTTGCCAGCGGACAGAGGTATTCCAGGATTAAAAAAGCTCAGATAAATCTTGATAAGGCAAAGACTACGAAGGACATGGTTACCGAGCAACTGCTGCTACAGGAAAAACAGCTAAGGTTTAACCTTGTGAATGCAAATCAGCAGTATCTCAGTCAGAAAGAAAATGTCGAGGTTTCAAAGAGGGTTTACGCCAGTACCGAGAATAAGTTCCGGCAGGGTATGGCTTCGAGTCTTGAACTGACCCAGGCTAACCAGCTTTACCTGCAATCGGAAAACAACTATGTATCTGCTTTGCTGAACCTGCTACAGACCAAAATAGCACTTGATAAACTACTTAATAATATTTAAAATACAAAAACCTGTAAAATTAAAATAATGAAATACTTAAGAACAATTCCGGTAATACTTTTCAGCCTCCTTATCTTAGCAGGATGTTCCTCAAAAAGTGATAAACCAGCTGATACTGTTCAGCAGGCAGCAGTAACAGGTGAAAGGGGTACTATACCCATAAAAACAATGAGTCTCGCAAAATCCAGAATCTCGCGTACAATTGATTATACAGCTACAATTCTGCCATTTGAAGAGGTAAATATGGCACCTTCCACACCGGGTAGAGTTGATAAGATATATGTTGAGGTTGGCGACAGGATAAAAAAGGGAGATGATCTCTTTCTGATGGACAGAACCCAGCTTTACCAGATGGAGCTTCAACTCAGTAATCTTTCAAAAGACCTTTCCAGGCTTGATACCCTGCTCAGATCAGGAAGCGCTAAGCAGCAACAGTATGACCAGCTGAAAACACAATATGATGTGACAAAGACAAATGTGGATTTCATGAAGCAGAATACTCTTATGAAGGCACCTTTTGACGGTATTGTAACAGGCAAATATTTTGAGAATGGTGAAATGTATTCGGGTGCACCCACTACTTCTACAGGAAGGTCAGCTGTTGTGACGGTAATGCAGATCAACCCTCTCAAGGTGAATGTAAGTATCTCCGAACAATACTATCCTCTGATAAAAAAAGGTATGAATGCAGAGATAGCCGCGGATGTTTATAAAAATGAAAAATTCATTGGTAAGGTATTCAGGATAGCTCCGACAATCAATTCGGCAACACGTTCTTTCAATGTGGAACTTGAGCTTGCCAACAGGAATGAAATGCTAAAACCAGGGATGTTTGTGAGAGTTTCCATGGACCTTGGTGAGGTTGAAACTTTTGTAGTTCCTGCAAATACCGTGATGGTACAGGAAGGCACAAACACACGCTATGTCTTTATCAACAGGAACAATGTTGCCGAGAGAATAGAAGTGCAGCTCGGTAAAAGATTCGATGACCAGCTTGAGATTATTGCTTCAGATATAAAAGAAGGTGATATGCTGGTAACTCAAGGCCAGGCACGTCTTATTAACGGCGACAAAACAGAACTTGTAAACTAATTGTCGTGATTTAAATAAAAAGAACTGTTATGAGTATATATAGTTCATCCGTAAAACGTCCTGTAACAACCATTCTGATCTTTGTGGGATTAATGGTGATGGGACTTTATTCTCTTAAGCAATTGCCTGTGGATCTTTATCCGGAGATGGAATTGCCTTTTGTGGTTGTTTATACTACCTATCCTGGTGCAAGCGCATCGGATATTGAAACAAATGTGACCAGGTTGCTGGAAAACTCACTTAACTCTGTCAGTAATCTTAAGGAGATCACATCTACTTCGAGTGATGCCAATTCAGTAATATTCATGAACTTTGAATATGGCACCAATCTCGACGAAGCCTCCAATGACATCCGGAGTTTACTGAGCTTTGTTGAACGGGCTCTGCCTGACGATTGTGAAAAACCTACTATTATCAAGTTCAGCACGAGTTTCATGCCCATTGTCTTCTATGCAGTAACAGCAAAGGAGAGTTATGCAGGTCTTGAGAAGATCCTTGATCAAAAGATTGTGAATCCCCTTAACAGGATCGAAGGTGTAGGTTCAGTTGCGCTGGCAGGGGTTCCTGGCCGTAAGGTTTATATCGATGTCGACCCTCAGAAGATGGAGGCTTACAATCTCACTATTGAACAAATAGGCAATGTGTTGCGTGCAGAAAACATGAACATGCCTGCCGGTTATATTGAGATGGGAAAAACAGATTATCCCCTGCGTATCCAGGGAGAATTTCCCGAGAGTGATGTAGTTAAGAATCTGGTTATAAGCAGCTATAACGGAAACAATGTCTATCTCAAAGATGTGGCAGAGGTACGAGACACTATCCGTGAATCGAAGCTCGATACAAAAATCAACGGCGAAAAGGGTATGGCGATGTTTGTCCAGAAACAGTCGGGAGGGAACACGGTAGAAGTTACGGAAGAAGTGGACAAGATGCTTGAAACTCTTATCAGGGATCTTCCTGAAGATGTTAAAATAGAGAAACTGTTCGATAGTGCCTCTTTCATCAAAGGATCAATAAGCAACCTTACCGATACTCTTATGTACGCGGCAATATTTGTTATTCTGGTCGTCCTGTTCTTCCTGGGACGCTGGCGTGCCACATTCATAATAATACTCACAATACCAATTTCTCTTATTGTGGCATTTATATACCTGTTTGTTACAGATGCCTCAATAAATATAATATCTCTTACTTCTCTCTCTATCGCCATAGGGATGGTGGTGGATGACGCAATTGTTGTACTCGAGAATATTACAAAGCATATAGAAAGGGGGAGCCGGCCAAGGGAAGCTTCCATTTATGCTACCAACGAGGTGTGGCTTGCAGTTATTGTCACTACAATGACGGTTGTTGCAGTATTCTTCCCGCTTACATTTGTTACAGGACTTACCGGTGTACTTTTCAAGCAGCTTGGTATGATAGTTACAATTACTATCGTTACTTCAGTGTTTGCCGCTATCACTCTCACACCAACACTGAGTGCTCTTATGCTGAAATGGTATCCTATTAAAAAAGACGCTCCGTTCTGGACTTATGACGGAAGTATAAGGAAAGGTCTCGACTGGCTCGACCATTATTATGAGAGAACACTCAGATGGGCCCTTCATCATAAAACATTTGTATCAATAGTGGCATTCATAATATTTGTCACCTCGATGGGATTATTCGCCGTCATTAAAACAGAATTCTTCCCACAGGCTGATGAATCAACAATGTCGATTACTGTTGAATTGCAGACAGGTACAAGAGTGGAACAGACAGTAATTACTGCAGATAATATCGATAAGCTGATAAAGGAAAAATACCCTGAAGTCCGTATAATTTCAACTTCCTCCGGAGCTGATGACCAGGGTGGATTCGCTTCAATCTTCCAGTCGGGGGGTACTCATAAAATAACCTATAACCTCAGTCTTGTACCCATAGAAGAAAGAAAGAAAAGTGTATTTGAACTTGCGGATGAAATGAGGGCAGATTTGGCAAAAATGTCAGAGATTGTAACATATAAGGTCTCAACATCCGATAATATGGGTAGTTTCGGAGGCAGTGCGGTTGATGTTGAAGTATACGGGTACGATATTGCCGAGACAAACCTCGTAGCTGAAGAGCTCTCCGGGAAAATCAAAGCAGTTCCCGGATGTACGGATGTGACTATCAGCCGTGCAAGATCAAAGCCGGAACTTCAGATCATATTCGATCAGAATAAAATGAGTGCCAATGGTTTGAATACCGCGATGGCATCGATGGCTGTAAAGAACAGGGTGGATGGTATGACGGCGACCCGTCTGCGGCAGTTTGGTGATGAATATGATGTTGTAGTACGACTGAAAAAAGATGCAAGAAGCACAATTACGGAAATTGAAAATATAGGCATTACCAATCCGATGGGCCAGGTCATACGACTGGGAGAAATAGCCCAGATTAAAGAATACTGGTCTCCGCCAAGTATCGAACGTAAACGTAAGGAACGTATTGTAAGAGTAAGCTTTACACCGTATAAACGTTCACTTACAGATATTCAGATTGATGTGCAGAAAATAATTGATGAGACAATTATGCCTTCAGGTGTTATGGTGCAGATTTCCGGTGCCATTAAGGAGCAGATGGAAGCATTCATGGATATAGCAATGCTAATTCTTCTCAGCCTTGTACTGGTATATCTTATAATGGCATCACAGTTTGAATCTCTTAAAATGCCATTTATAATCATGTTCTCAATTCCGTTTGCTTTTTCGGGAGTTGCACTTGCACTGTTCCTGACAAATACCACTCTTAGTGTGATTTCGGCTATTGGCGCAGTAATGCTTATAGGTATCGTCGTAAAGAACGCAATTGTTCTTGTTGACTTTATCAACCTTATGCGGGACAGGGGATATGAATTATATGAAGCCATATCTATTTCAGGACGTTCAAGGCTAAGACCTGTAATAATGACATCAGCCACAACTATTCTCGGTATGTTCCCTCTGGCAATGAGCAAAGGATCAGGATCTGAACTCTGGAGTCCGATGGGTGTATCTGTTATCGGAGGACTTATTTTCTCAACAGTTGTTACGCTGGTACTTGTTCCTGTAGTTTATGCCATATTTGCAAAGCATGGGGAACGAAACAAGAACCTGGCAGTCTATTCAGAAATGGATTTCATGAATGGGGAGAATAACAAGCACTAGTATTAATTAGTATAATTATTTGAATATGAAAGCAGTAATGATAATATATAATCAGGCAAATACTGAAAAGCTGGAGTATATGCTTGAAAAGCTTGGTATCAGGGGATATTCGCTGTGGGAAAACGTACAGGGGAGAGGTACAAAAACCGGATTACCTCATCTGGGTACCCATACCTGGCCTGAGATCAATAAAAGTATCCTTACCATTATAGACGATGAGCTTGTGGACAAGGTACTTGATACAATAAAAAAGATTGATGCCATTAATGAAGAAGTAGGCATCAGGGCTTTCGTCTGGGATGTACTGAAAACAGTATAGAATAAAAAGAGGCTGTCTCTGACTGAATTGAGATAGCCTCTTTTATTTTAATATGAGTGTCGGGAATGATTAACATAAAATATTTGGTGATATTTGGCTGGAGATTCCTCTCCGCCAACCGGCGGATCGGAATGACAGATTCTTTTGAGTTTATTTGGGTGAAAAGCAGCGATTCGTGCAATATTCAATAAAACTCTTAAAGTATGAAGGCGAATCGCCGCTTTTCACCCCTCTCTCCACACTAATAGCTTGTCATTCCGAGCGTTAGCGAGGAATCTCCAAAACATTTCAGGAAATTTGTTTATGATTGCCGATACTCATATATTTTAGATATAAATAAATCCTATTTAACTATTTTAAAGTTGAAGGCTCCGGTTCCGGTTGCTCCCCACACTCTGAGCCAGATCGGAAGGACAGACTCAGAACCTCTTGAATTGGTTATATCTCCCAGGTCAAGCAGGTTCTCATCCTTCCAGCCGAACTTCCTCAGTATTTCCTTAACCTTTTCCTTCGCATCTGAATCGTTACCGCACAGGTAATTAACATGGTCACCTCCTCCGATCATTCCCGGATTAACCATTAATCCGCACCACATGGTATTTAATGTTTTAACAACTTTTGTCCCTGGAAACTCTTTCTGAATTTCTTCACCCAGGGAATGAGTATTAGATAGTGAAGGAATCAGAGAGGGAGGCATCCCTTTACTGAAATCAAGTGGATTGGCTATGTCAATCAGAATTTTGTTTTTCATATCATCTGATTTTACTGACTTAAATACCTTCACTGAGCTGCCGCCACTAGTGGCATTAATAAAAAGGTCTCCAAATGATCCTGCTTCGTTAAAAGTTCCAAGTTTTACCTTGCTGTTCGATTCAAGCCATTTACCGAATCCCGGATTTCCGTACATGTCAGCTGCAGTCCTTGATTTTGCCTCTTTTACATCCCGGGTTCCTATCATCACATCATATCCCAGACTTACAAGTTTTGAAGCAATTGTCTGTCCGACGCTTCCTGTTCCAAATACTGCTATTTTCATATTTTAATGTTTTGGTTACACCAATCTATATCCCTATTAATAATAACAAATAATGCTGCAAAATGTTGAAACCCTGAAAATTTGATTTCGACTGAAGATGTCGTATCCGCAGGTTTATAAGAGAGTCGGTGCTGATCAGATTTTATTACTGTTTCCTTTTTTATATTTTTACCGCTTATTGTTAAAGAAATAACAAAACATAATGCCCGGCACCGAGAAACAAACAAACTATTTTAAGATTATTTATCAGCTTGCAGTTTTTGCTGCATTATTTTTTATGGGACTCCGGCTGCTGTACGACAAGGCATATGTTGCCGACTTTGAAGCATATTGTCCTTTTGGTGGATTACAGGCACTGGGAAGTTTTTTTAATCTGAATTCTCTTTCCTGTTCGATGACTACCATGCAGATAATGATGGGAGTAATGCTTTTTGCCGGAGCAGCGCTGTTCAGTAAACTTTTCTGCGGATATATCTGCCCTCTTGGCACTTTCAGTGAATGGCTTGGTAAGCTTGGAAACAGACTTAAAACAAAGGTAAATGTCAGTGAATCCTTTGACAGTTCATTACGCGCCATCAAATATATGCTCCTTTTTATAACATTCTATTTCACACTTACATCCAGTGAGCTCTTCTGCAGGAAATTCGACCCCTATTATGCTGTAGCTTCCGGTTTTGGTTCGGATGTGGTCCTCTGGTATGCCCTTGCAGCAATTATTATACTTATTGCCGGATCGGTTATTTTCAGATTTTTCTGGTGCAGGTACCTCTGCCCCTTTGGAGCTTTGACCAATATATTCAGATACTTCTGGTGGTTTGCAGGTATTGCGGTACTGTTTTTATTACTGTCATTTACAGGAATTGAGATACCATTTATTTATCCTCTACTGGCATTCATATGTGCAGGATATATACTTGAAATTGTACATATAAAGAAGGTTAAACCTTTGCTTACTTACATATCAAGGAGTACCACAACATGTACGGGCTGTGGTTCATGTTCAAAAGCTTGTCCCCAGGAGATAGATGTTGCAGCCATGGAAAAGGTAGCACATATTGACTGCAACCTTTGCGGAGATTGCCTCTGTGTATGTCCTGAGAAAGATACGCTTCAGATAAATAAAAGAAATGTGAGGTGGCTGCCCGGAACTGTCCTGGGAATCCTTATTATTTCGGGTCTGGTTGCAGGTTCTGTATTTGAACTGCCTACAATAAATGTTAAATGGGGCAATACTGCTCAGTTGGAAAAGGCGATGACAGTAACAGTGGAGGGTTTGAATAATGTTAAATGTTACGGAACATCGGTTATGTATTCAGACCGGCTTAAGGAGATTGAAGGTGTATATGGCGTGGCAACCTACGTTGGTAAACATTCTGTAAAAGTCTTATATGATGGAGAAAGGTTTATAGACGAAGCGGCTTTGAAAGAAATGTTGTTTAAGCTGCAGAGTGGTGTGGCTGAATGAATAACCATTAGGGTGGAGATTCCTCATCCCGCTTTTGCGGGATTCGGAATGACAGTTAGTTTGCAGTATTAATGGGGAAATGAAAGGGAGGTGCGCTCAGCGCACCTCCCTTTCATTTCCTGTCAACTCCCTGAATAGTATGTCATTCCGAGCATAGCGAGGAATCTTCCCCAACATACATGAAGTTGCTATACATATTTAACCGGAGTATCTCACAATTAAATTTACTCTTTCTATTCCTCTTCCTCTTCCTCCGAGTAAGCCTTGATAACAGAATCCTGGACATCGCCCGGAACCTGGGAATATTCAGCAAATTTCATTGTGTACATTGCACGTCCTCCGGTTATTGAACTGAGTGCTGTGGAGTACTTGTTCATTTCAGCAAGTGGAACCTTGGCCTTTATCACTTCGAACCTTTTCTCACTGGCCATTCCCAGAACCATACCGCGTCTACCCTGCAGGTCGCTGATCACATCACCCATACGGTCAGATGGTACGAAAATTTCCACATCATAAACAGGTTCCATGATTTTCGGACCGGCATTCCTGAATGCTGTGCTGAATGCATTTCTTCCTGCAAGACGGAATGAAATTTCATTGGAGTCAACAGGGTGCATCTTGCCATCATACACATAAACCCTTATGTCGCGTGCATATGAACCGGTAAGAGGACCTACCTCCATCTTTTCCATTATACCCTTGAGAATTGCAGGCATGAACCTGGCATCAATTGAACCACCAACAATACAGTTACAGTAAACAAGTTTACCTCCCCATGGCAGAGCTATCTCTTCCTTGTCGCGGACTGATATCTTCTGCTCTTTTCCTCCAATCTTTATCATTGAAAGTTCTTTTGAACCTTCCTCAAAAGGTTCAATTACCATATGTACTTCACCAAACTGACCTGCACCACCCGACTGCTTCTTATGCCGATAATCGGCCTGTGCGGTTTTGGTTATTGTCTCACGGTAAGGAATTTTCGGAGGGAAGAAATTTGTCGGGATCTTGTATATGTTATCAAGATGCCATTTCATTATGTTAAGGTGATATTCTCCCTGTCCATGAACGATGATCTGTTTTAATTCTTTTGAATACTCGATGATTATTGTCGGATCTTCGAGGTGGATCTTGTTGAGTGTTTCACCAAGCTTTTCATCATCACTTTCGCTCTGGGCTTTGATTGCAGTTCGGTATTTAGGTTCAGGGAATAAAATACCTTCATATTTCCAGTCATTACCGGATGCATTCAGGGTATGACCCATTTTTGTGTTCTTGAGTTTTACAAACGCACCTATATCGCCGGTATTAAGTTCAGGTACTTTAGTCCTGTTTTTACCTGCACAGACATAAAGCTGGGAAAGTCTTTCCTTACCACCGTTGCTTGTATTGACAACATCGAGGTTTTCAGTAATTTTTCCTGAGAGAATCCTGAAATAGTTTATTTCACCAATATGCTCCTCGATTGCTGATTTGAAAACATAAACAGATGCTGGTCCGGCAGGATTTGGTTTGACTTCAGCACCTTTATTGTTTTTAACTGCAGGCATATCTGTAATTGAAGGTGCAGCATTTACAATGAATTCCATTACCTGGTCAACCCCTATATTGTTTTTGGAAGAACAGCACAGAACTGGGAAAATACCCCGTTTGATGATTCCTTTTGCAAGGCCTTTCTTTATTTCTTCTTCAGTAAGTGTATCATTTGCAAAGAAGAGCTCCATAAGTGATTCATCACTCTCGGCAGCTTTCTCAATAAGGGCACTGCGCATCTCACCAGCCTTATCAGCCTGGTCAGCAGGGATTTCAACCACTTCTGCCTTTCCTCCGTCCTTTGAATAACGGAGCATTTTCATTTTAAGGACATCAATTATTGAGTTGAAGCCGGTTCCTTCATTAACCGGATATTGCAGTAGTATAATATCTGTACTCAGCCTCTCCTTCATCATTTCAACTGCTTTCTCGAAATGTGCCTTTTCATGATCCAGCCCGTTTATGACCAGAATGAGAGGTTTATTATTCTTTTCAGAATGTCTGAAATGTATTTCAGTTCCCACTTCAACACCGTTCTGAACGTTTATGGTCATAAGTGCAGAGTCTGCAGCGAAGAGAGATGAAATAACACCACCACTGAAGTCATCGAGACCCGGTGTATCCAGGATGTTAATCTTTTTATTCTGGAATTCGGTGTAGAGAACTGTTGAATAGATTGAGTTTCCGTTCTCATGTTCAATCGGCCGATAGTCGGAAACAGTATTTTTTCCTTCAATAGTTCCCCTTCTTTCGATAACGCCACCATTAAAAAGCATTGCTTCAGCAAGCGTTGTCTTTCCTGACCCCGAGTTGCCGAGAAGGGCAATGTTTTTAATCTGGTCCGCCTGGTATGTTTTCATATTTCTCTGGTTATTATATGTTATACAATTATATTATATACCAATAATGAAGGTGACAAAAATAATAATTTTTTAAAACAGAATAGAAAAGAGTGCATAATTCGAAAATTTTTATTTTCTTTGCACCAGTTTTTTGAAATACAGGAGTACCGGTTTTTCCTTCACCGTAAGTTTACAAAAGGCATTTCAGCGGGAAAGGTCGGGAAGCAAAACCTGTTTATAACTTACAATTTAAGTAAGATATTTTTTTGAAAAACATGTATAAGGGCCTGATTAATGGCAATTGTCAGGTTGTTTATGTGTAGTGAAATAAATAGTTTGAAAAAATTTATATTATTGATTTTGAATTAAAAAATAATTATAATACCTTTGCAAACCATTTTTTTGAGTAAAATTTAATGCTAAAATAATTGGAATTATGCCCACAATTCAGCAGTTAGTAAGAAAAGGCAGGAAAAAACTGATCGACAAAAGTAAAGCACCTGCTCTGGATTCATGTCCTCAGAGAAGGGGTGTATGTGTGCGCGTTTATACAACCACACCAAAGAAGCCTAATTCAGCTATGAGGAAGGTAGCCAGGGTAAGGCTGACCAACCAGAAAGAAGTAAATGCCTATATCCCGGGAGAGGGCCATAATCTCCAGGAGCACTCTATCGTTCTGATCAGAGGTGGCAGGGTTAAAGATCTGCCGGGTGTTCGTTATCACCTTGTTCGTGGTGCTCTCGATACATCAGGTGTTGATGGCCGTACTCAGAGAAGATCAAAATATGGTGCCAAAAGGCCTAAGAAGTAACAGTTAAAGATATAAGATAATGAGAAAAGCAAGACCAAAGAAGAGGATTCTGTTACCGGATCCAAAATACAAAGATCCGTATGTAACAAGGTTTGTGAATAATCTTATGTTCAGTGGTAAAAAGAATCTGGCTTTCAAGATTTTATACGAATCACTTGATATCGTCGGAGATAAATTCAGGAACGAAGGAAAAACCCCTCTTGAAATATTCAAGCAGGCTCTTGATAATGTAACTCCTCAGGTAGAGGTTAAAGCCCGCCGCGTAGGTGGTGCCACATTCCAGGTTCCTATGGAAATCAGACCCGACAGGAAAGTTGCCATAAGCATGAAGAATATGATTCTTTTCGCAAGGAAAAGGACCGGTCATTCAATGGCTGAGAAACTTGCAGCTGAATTAATGGCAGCATATAAGCTTGAGGGCGGTGCATATAAGAAAAAAGAAGACACCCACAGGATGGCTGAAGCCAATAAAGCTTTTGCACATTTCAGATTCTGATATTAATCAGGCAGCAGGGAAAAGAAAACAGATGGACAAGAACCTGAAATATACAAGGAACATCGGAATCATGGCTCACATCGATGCCGGTAAGACCACCACAACAGAACGTATTCTGTTCTATACCGGTCGTACCCATCGCATGGGTGAAGTTCATGACGGAAATGCAACGATGGACTGGATGGTTCAGGAACAGGAGAGAGGGATTACAATTACATCTGCTGCTACAACAACATACTGGAAATACAACTCGGAAGATTATAAGATCAATATAATCGACACTCCGGGGCACGTTGACTTTACTGTTGAAGTTGAAAGATCACTCAGGGTACTCGATGGAGCCGTTGCGGTTTTCTGTGCAGTAGGCGGTGTTGAACCACAGTCGGAAACTGTCTGGAGACAGGCTGACAAATATGGTGTACCCCGTATTGCTTTTGTAAATAAGATGGACAGGGCCGGTGCTGATTTTCTCAGCGTGGTTCAGCAGATCAGGGAAAAGCTCGGTGCCAACCCTATACCTGTTCAGCTTCCGATAGGCGCAGAGGAGAACTTCAGGGGAATCATCGACCTGATCAGTATGAAAGCTACCGTTTTTTATCCTGATGGTGAAAACGGAACAAAGCCTGTTGTTGAGGAAATACCCGCTGATCTTCGTGAGGAAGCAGAAGAATACAGGGCTAAACTGGTTGAAACAGTTGCTGAGGTTGATGATACTCTTCTTGAACGTTTCCTTGAAGACCACGATTCAATAACACCAGAAGAGATTATTCTCGCTTTAAGAAAAACAGCGATCCTGGGACACGCAATCCCGGTGATTTGCGGATCAGCATTTAAAAATAAAGGTGTTCAGAGCCTTCTCGATTCAGTTGTAGCTTTTCTTCCTTCACCGGTAGATAAAGGCGAAGTAACAGGAACTGACCCGAGAAATGATGGAGTTATTACCCGTGGACCGGATGACGAGGCGCCCCTGGCAGCTCTTGCATTCAAGATTGCAACCGATCCTTTTGTCGGACGTCTTGCTTTCCTCAGGGTATATTCCGGAACACTCAATGCAGGTGACACAGTCCTGAATGTTCGTACTGGTAAAAGAGAGCGTATAAACCGTCTCTTCCAGATGCATGCAAACAAGCAGAATCCCAAAGACAAAATAGCAGCCGGAGATATTTGTGCCGGGGTTGGATTCAAGGATATCAAAACAGGCGATACACTTTGCGCAATTAATAAACCGATACTTCTTGAATCAATGGATTTCCCCGATCCGGTAATCGGAGTTGCAATAGAGCCTAAAACACAGGCTGACATTGACAAGCTTTCAATGGCACTCGGAAAACTGGCAGAAGAGGATCCGACTTTCCAGGTTAAATCTGATCCCGACAGCGGACAGACTGTCATTCATGGTATGGGCGAACTTCACCTGGAGATTCTTATTGACAGGCTTAAGAGAGAATTTAAGGTAGAATGTAACCAGGGAGCTCCCCAGGTAGCATACAAAGAGGCAATTACCACTTCCGGCGAATTCCGCGAGGTATTCAAGAAACAGTCAGGCGGGCGTGGTAAGTTTGCCGATATTATATTTGAACTTGGCCCGACAGATAATGGTATCAGGGGCCTTCAGTTTGTGAATGCAGTTAAGGGCGGAAATGTTCCCAAGGAGTATATTCCATCTGTTGAAAAAGGATTCCGTGAGTCTATGGACAATGGTCCGCTTGCCGGATTCCCTCTCGACAGTCTGAAGGTTATACTCAAAGACGGTTCATCCCATCCGGTTGACTCTGATTCTCTTTCTTTTGAAATCGCAGCAAAACAGGCTTTCAGGAAATTTGCCGGCAAATGCAACCCGGTGATACTCGAGCCTATTATGTCCACTGAAGTTGTTACTCCCGAGGAGTATGTAGGTGACGTTATAGGTGATTTCAACAGGAGAAGAGGCAAGGTGGAAGGAATGGAATCGAAAGCAGGAGCAAGGGTTATCAAAGCAAAAGTACCTCTGGCCGAGAAGTTCGGTTATGTTACAGTACTCAGAACCCTTACCTCGGGAAGAGCAACTTCAACAATGGAGTTCTCTCACTACGAAAAGGTGCCTGCAGAAATATCAAACAGAATTGTGGAAATAACAAAAGGAAAAATTGTTTAAAAGATGAGTCAGAAAATTCGTATCAAACTGAAATCTTATGATCATAATCTGGTGGATAAGTCCGCAGAGAAGATCGTAAAAACAGTGAAATCTACTGGTGCAGTTGTCAGCGGTCCGATTCCACTGCCAACCCATAAAAAGATTTATACAGTGCTTCGTTCGCCTTTCGTGAACAAGAAGGCCAGGGAACAATTCGAACTGTCATCCTATAAAAGACTGCTCGATATTTACAGTTCAACTCCGAAAACAATCGATGCACTTATGAAGCTTGAACTTCCCAGTGGAGTTGAAGTAGAAATTAAAGTGTGAAACCAGTAAAGCAATATACAAATGCAGGGATTAATTGGTAAAAAGGTAGGAATGACCTCCGTTTTCGATGAAAACGGGAAGAACATTCCATGTACGGTTCTTCAGGCCGGTCCGTGTGTTGTTACACAGATAAAGACTGTTGAGACGGACGGTTACAATGCTGTACAGCTAGGATTTGAAGAAAAGAAGGAAAAGCACACCACAAAAGCTGAAATGGGCCATTTTAAAAAGGCTAATACAACTCCCAAAAGGAAAGTTATGGAGTTCACCGGTTTTGAAGAAGGCCAGGTTCAGGTTGGTGAGATTTTAACAGCTGCTTTCTTTGCAAGCGACACAATTGTTGATGTCAGAGGCTGGTCTAAGGGAAAAGGATTCCAGGGTGTTGTTAAACGTCATGGTTTTGGCGGCGTTGGAGGACAGACTCATGGCCAGCACAACAGGGGCAGAGCTCCGGGTTCACTCGGTGCATCATCATTCCCTTCAAGGGTGCTTCCCGGAATGAGAATGGCAGGCCGTATGGGCGGAAACAAAGTCGAGTCAATGGACCTCAGGGTTGTCAAGCTTATGGCTGAGGAGAATATATTAATAGTAAAAGGATCAGTTCCCGGTCCTAAAGGTGGTTACGTAATAATTACAAAATAATGGAATTATCGATTCTTAATATCAGTGGCAAGGAAACCGGAAGGAAAGTTACACTTAACGATTCTATTTTCGGTATTGAACCTAATGACCATGCTATTTATCTGGATACAAAGCAGTACCTCGCTAATCAGCGCCAGGGTACCCACAAATCCAAGCAGCGTGGTGAGGTAGCCGGTAGTACCAGGAAGATCAAAAAGCAGAAAGGAACCGGTACTGCACGTGCAGGAAGCATTAAGAACCCCCTGTTCCGTGGAGGAGGCCGTATATTCGGTCCGCAGCCCAGGTTCTATGGCTTCAAGCTTAATAAAAAGGTGAAACAGCTTGCAAGAAAATCAGCCCTTTCATATAAGGCTTCTGCAAAAAATATTATTGTTCTGGAAGACTTCACTTTTGATGCTCCGAAAACCAAAGAGATGATCAAAATGAGCAATAACCTTAATATTGCCAATAAAAAATCAGTATTTGTTTTCCCGGAACAAAATAAAAATATATATTTGTCATCCCGAAATGTACAAGGGGTTGAAGTTGTAACAGCCAGTGAATTAAACACTTACAATATAATGAAGGCTTCAACTCTGGTACTCGTGGAGAGTGCAGTTGACGTTTTGCAGGCAACATTTGAAAACTAGAAAACTTTGAGTGATGGAAATTTTACTTAAACCGATCGTAACGGAAAAGATGACAAGTCAGGGCGATAAATTCAATCGCTACGGATTCATCGTTGCTAAAAATGCAAACAAGTTGCAGATTAAGAAAGCCGTGGAAGAACTGTACAGTGTTTCAGTTGACTCAGTTAACACCATGCGTTATGGTGGCAAAATCAAAACACGCAATACAAAGTCAGGCCTTCTGGTTGGAAAAACAGCTGCTACAAAAAAAGCTGTGGTTACTCTTGCAGAAGGAAACAAAATAGATTTCTATAGCAATATTTAATTATAATGGCAGTAAGAAAAATAAAACCTGTAACACCAGGTCAGCGACACAAAATCGCGAGCACTTTTGAGAATATCACAAGTGCTGTGCCGGAGAAATCCTTGCTTCAGCCGCTCAAGAAAACAGGAGGAAGGAACGTTAACGGCAAACGGACTATGAGATACATCGGAGGCGGTCATAAGAAGATGTACAGAATCATCGATTTCCGCAGGGATAAAGATGGTATGCCCGCAACAGTAAAGACAATTGAATACGATCCAAACCGTTCATCGAGGATTGCACTTGTTCTTTACAATGATGGCGAGAAGAAATATATTGTTGCCCCGGTTGGGCTTCAGGTCGGACAGACAATTCTTTCCGGCAAGGATGCCACACCGGAGATAGGAAATACAATGTTCCTGAACGATATTCCTCTCGGTACCATTATTCATAATATTGAACTTAAGCCCGGTAAAGGAGCAGCTATTGCCCGTAGCGCCGGTACATACGCACAGCTTTCGGCACGTGATGGTAAATATGCTACTATAAAGCTGCCATCGGGAGAATCAAGGATGGTCCTTACATCATGCCGTGCAACAATCGGAACAGTATCAAATCCTGATCATAACCTTGAAAGATCGGGCAAGGCAGGCCGCACGCGCTGGCAGGGTCGTCGTCCGAGAGTAAGAGGTGTTGTTATGAACCCTGTTGATCACCCGATGGGTGGTGGCGAAGGAAGAGCTTCAGGAGGTCATCCGAGATCCAGAAAAGGTATTCCTGCAAAAGGTTTCAAAACAAGGGATACAAAGAAATATTCTGCAAAATTTATTGTTGAAAGAAGGAAAAAATAACTGATATATTATGAGCAGATCGATTAAGAAAGGACCGTTCATAGACTTTAAACTTGAGAAAAGAGTTCTCGAGATGAACGAAGCAAATAAAAAATCAGTAGTCAAGACATGGTCAAGAAGGTCAGTCATATCACCTGATTTTGTCGGACATACTATAGCAGTTCACAACGGGAATAAATTTATCCCTGTTTATGTTACCGAGAACATGGTTGGACACAAGCTTGGCGAGTTTTCACCTACCCGTACCTTCAGGAGTCACTCTGGTAATAAATAGTAAGTGTAAGGATTGAAAAAAAGAATCAGAAATGGGTGCAAGAAAAAGAAATACAGCCGAACAGAAAAAAGAGGCCGCTAAATCTAGATACCAGGCGGTACTCAGAAACTGTCCAACATCACCACGCAAGATGCGTCTTGTTACAGATATGATTTCCGGAATGGATGTTAAAAAAGCACTTGATGTCCTCAAATTCAGTTCACAGGAAGCATCACGAAGGATGGAGAAACTACTCCTTTCAGCAATTGCTAACTGGCAGTCAAAGAATGAAGGGGTAAGAGTGGAGGAAAGCAATCTCTATGTGAAACTTGTTCACGTTGACAGCGGCCGCTCACTTAAAAGACTCCAGACAGCTCCCCAGGGAAGGGCATACAGGATCAGAAAGAGGTCAAATCATGTGACTCTCGTGCTCGACAGCAAGGTTAAAGAAGAAGTTGAAACTACATCAAAATAGTATAATGGGACAAAAAGCAAATCCGATAGGCAACAGATTAGGTATAATCAAAGGTTGGGATTCTAACTGGTACGGCGGAAAAGATTTCTCCGGAAAACTGGTTGAAGACACTAAGATCAGGGAATACCTGAATGCCAGATTGGCAAAAGCCAGCATTTCAAAGATCATAATTGAAAGGACTCTTAAACTTATCACTGTAACTGTAAATACCGCACGTCCGGGTATCATCATCGGAAAAGGTGGCCAGGAGGTGGACAAGCTTAAGGAAGAACTTAAGAAAATCACCAAGAAAGAAGTTCAGATCAACATCTTTGAAGTAAAACGTCCCGAACTGGATGCAAACATTGTTGCAAACAATATTGCCCGTCAGCTTGAAGGAAAGATCTCTTTCCGCAGGGCTATCAAAATGGGAATCGCATCCACAATGCGTATGGGAGCTGAAGGTATTAAGATAATGATCTCAGGTCGTCTGGGTGGTGCTGAAATGGCACGTCAGGAATCATACAAAGAGGGACGTATTCCTCTTCACACACTGAGAGCCGACATCGATTATGCTCTTGCTGAAGCCCATACAAAAGTAGGTTTACTTGGAATCAAAGTATGGATCTGTAACGGAGAAGTATACGGTAAGAGAGATCTCAGCCCGAACATCGGTGCAAGAAACGCAAAGACCAAGAGTCTTAAAAGGAAAGCAAAGAAATAAGAGTTTAGTATACAATATATAATATATATCAGCAATGTTACAACCGAAAAGGACCAAATTCAGGAGAGCCCAGAAGGGAAGAATGAAAGGAAATGCACAGAGAGGCAACCAGCTGGCATTCGGATCATTTGGTATCAAAGCGCTTGAGGAGCATTGGATCACCGGCAGGCAGATTGAAGCAGCACGTCAGGCAGTTACACGTCATATGAAACGTGAAGGTCAGCTGTGGATCAGGATATTCCCCGACAAACCTATAACCAAAAAACCTGCAGAGGTTCGTATGGGTAAAGGTAAAGGAGCTCCTGAAGGTTTTGTTGTTCCTATTACACCGGGCAGAATCATTCTCGAAGCAGAAGGTGTACCATATGAAGTTGCAAAAGAGGCTCTTCGCCTTGGAGCACAGAAACTTCCTATTACTACAAAATTTGTTGTCAGACGCGATTACATACAGGAATAATATAATAAACACAGATGAAAACTTCAGAGATAAAAGAATTAAGCACACCGGACCTCCTCGAGAGAATTGATACTGAGAGGAGCATGCTCGTTCGTATGAAGCTTAACCATGCAATCACTCCCCTTGACAATCCCAAGAAACTGAGGGAAGCAAAACTGACGATTGCACGTCTGTTAACCGAATTGCGCAAAAGAGAGTTGGATAAGAAATCAAATAGCTAGTTCAGCAATGGAAAGGAATCTTAGAAAAGAACGTATTGGTGTTGTCGTAAGTACAAAAATGGACAAGTCGATCACCGTTGCCGTTAAGAGAAAGGTAAAACACCCTATCTATGGCAAATTTATCAACAAAACAAAAAAGCTGATGGCTCACGATGAGGAGAATACATGCAATGTAGGTGATACAGTACGTATATCGGAGACCAGGCCTCTGAGCAAAAACAAAACCTGGAGATTAATTGAAATAATCGAAAGAGCTAAGTAATCATGATACAGCAGGAAAGCAGATTGACCGTAGCCGACAACTCGGGAGCAAAAGAGGTTTTGTGCATCAGGGTACTCGGTGGTAGCAAAAAGAGATATGCTACAGTTGGCGACAAGATTGTGGTAAGTGTGAAATCAGCACTCCCATCAGGCGAAGCCAAGAAAGGAACTGTCAGCAAGGCAGTTGTGGTAAGAACAACCAAAGAGATCCGTCGCCCCGATGGTTCTTATATAAGATTCGATGATAATGCAGTGGTTCTGCTTAACAACTTGAACGAAGTACGCGGAACACGTATCTTCGGTCCGGTTGCAAGGGAGCTCCGTGACAAGTATATGAAGATTGTATCATTGGCACCCGAGGTGTTGTAATATATTATAAGCAAGACAACGATGCAGAAGAAACTGAAAATAAAGAAGGGTGACCAGGTTATGGTTATAACCGGTGAATCCAAAGGCCAGAAAGGCCGAGTTCTCGAGGTAAACAGGGAGAAGGAAAGAGTGCTTGTTGAAGGTATCAATATGGTATCGAAACATACCAAGCCAAATGCAAAAGCTCCGCAGGGTGGAATTCTTAAGAAAGAAGCCCCGGTACATATCTCAAACCTTATGGTTATTGATCCTGCTTCAGGAAAACCTACCAGGGTTGGAAGGAAACTCAATGAGAAAAATAAGTTAGTGCGTTATTCAAAAAAATCAGGAGAGGAGATCAAATAATGTACACACCCGCTCTACAAAACAGGTATAAAGACGAGATCGTCCCCGCGTTAATGAAGGAGTTCGGTTACAAGACTGTAATGCAGGTTCCGAAGTTGAAAAAGATTGTTATCAACCAGGGAGTAGGACAGGCTATTGCCGACAAGAAACTTCTGGAATTCGGTGTAAAGGAGTTGACAGATATCGCTGGCCAGAAAGCCGTGCAGACAATGTCATCAAAAGATATTTCAAACTTCAAGCTGAGAAAAAATATGCCTATCGGTATAATGGTGACATTACGCCGCGACAGGATGTATGAATTTCTTGAGAGACTGATCAGTGTTGCTTTACCACGTATCCGTGACTTCAAAGGTATCAATTCCAAACTCGACGGTCGTGGAAATTATACACTTGGGATTACCGAGCAGATTATATTCCCTGAAATTGACCTTGATAAAATTGCAAAGATCATGGGTCTTCAGATAACATTTGTAACCTCGGCTGATAACGATGAAGAAGCTCTTGCTCTTCTGAAACACTTTGGTTTACCATTTAAAACTTCTAAAAACTAGAGATATGGCTAAGGAATCAATGATGGCCCGCGAAGTAAAACGCGCTAAACTGGCACAGAAATATTCTGCAAAGCGTGCACAGCTCAAGGCTGATGGCAACTTTGTAGCACTCAGCCGCCTTCCAAGGAACTCTAATCCGAACAGGATGCATAACAGGTGCAAACTGACCGGCCGTCCCAGAGGATATATGAGACAGTTCGGTATCAGCAGGATTACTTTCAGGGAAATGGCACTCCAGGGACTCATCCCGGGTCTTAAAAAAGCAAGCTGGTAAATAAAAGGAATAACTATAAACTATTAAATATTTAAAGATGACTGATCCAATTGCAGATTTACTGACCAGAATAAGAAATGCCATCATGGCTGGTCATAAGGTTGTAGAGGCTCCAGCATCCAATCTTAAGAAAGAGGTTGCCAGAATTCTTTATGAAAAAGGGTATATCCTCAGCTATAAGGTTACAGAGGGTGATGGTCCGCAGGGTACACTTAAGATTGCTCTTAAGTATAACCCCAAAAGCAAACAGCCTGCCATTAAAGATATTCAGAGAATCAGCCGTCCGGGTTTGCGCCAGTATACAGGTGTTGATGAGATGCCGAGAGTTCTTAACGGACTCGGGATCGCTATAATATCCACATCAAAAGGGCTTATGACTGACAAGGAGGCCAAAAAAGAGAATATAGGTGGTGAGATACTATGTTATGTTTATTAATTAAAAGGATAGCTTAATGTCACGAATAGGAAAATTACCTGTAAACCTGCCAAAAGGCGTCACTGTTAATGTCAGCGACACCAATATGGTTAGTGTGAAAGGCCCCCTCGGTGAGTTGACCCAGGCAGTCGACAAGGATCTGAAGGTGGAAGTTGCGGGGAACGAGTTAATAATAACAAGGCCTACAGAATCAAAAAACCATAAGTCTTTGCACGGTCTGTACCGTTCATTGCTTCATAATATGGTTGTTGGTGTTTCCCAGGGATATAAGAAGGAACTCGAACTCGTAGGTGTTGGTTACCGCGCTGAAGCAAAAGGCCAGAACCTCGAGATGAGTCTCGGTTACTCACATGATATCAATATTTTGCTTCCAAAAGAAGTAAAAGTTGAAACCAAGACTGAAAGAAGGGCAAACCCCATAATAACTCTTACATGTATCGATAAACAGCTCATCGGTCATGTTGCAGCAAAGATCAGATCGCTTCGTCCGCCTGAGCCATATAAAGGAAAGGGTATCAAGTTTGTCGGAGAACAGCTCAGAAGAAAGGCTGGAAAATCTGCTAGTGTTTAATCTGGTTAAAGTAATAAAATCATGGCCTTAACTAAGTTGGAAAGAAGATCAAGGATCAGAATGCGGATCCGCAAAAAGATAAACGGTACTGCCGAGGCTCCGCGTCTTGCAGTTTATCGTAGCAATAAACAGATCTATGTTCAGGTTGTAAACGACCTGAAAGGTGAAACTATCCTGTCAGCAAGCTCAAAAGAAAAAGATATAGCTGCCCAGACAGGAATTAAGAAAATTGAACAGGCTAAACTTGTGGGAAAACTCCTCGCTGCCAAGTGCAAAGAGAAAGGTATCGAAAAAGTAGTTTTCGACAGAAGCGGTTACAAATATCATGGCAGGGTAAAATCATTGGCTGATGCAGCACGCGAAGGCGGATTAAAATTCTAATTGATCATGGGAAACGGTATAAGAAAAGTAAAAACCAGCGACCTGGAATTAAAAGACAGGCTTGTAAGTATACAGAGAGTAACCAAAGTTACCAAAGGAGGTCGTACATTCAGTTTTTCAGCAATTGTCGTAGTCGGCAATGAAGACGGAATTGTTGGTCACGGTCTCGGTAAAGCCAGTGAAGTAACAACTGCAATAGCCAAGGGAATTGAAGATGCAAAGAAAAACCTGATCAAGGTTCCTGTTATCAATGGTACCATACCTCATGAGCAGGTGGCAAAATTCGGTGGTGCAAAAGTATTTATCAAGCCCGCATCTGACGGAACAGGAGTAAAGGCCGGTGGTGCTATGCGCGCAGTTCTTGAAAGTGTTGGAGTGAAAAACGTACTTGCAAAGTCAAAGGGTTCTTCAAACCCTCACAACCTTGTAAAGGCTACATTCGCAGCTCTTCTCGAAATGAGAGATGCTTTCTCGGTTGCCGAACACAGAGGAGTTTCAATGGAAAAAGTTTTTAACGGTTAGTAAAGAACATTACGATGGCAAAAATTCGTATCACCCAGGTGAAAAGCAAAAACGGAAAACCGGAGAGGCAGAGAAGAACTCTTGAGGCTCTTGGTATCCGTAAATTAAACCATAGTGTTGAACATGAAGCCACTCCCCAGATTCTGGGAATGGTGACAAAAGTAAGACACCTGGTAAAAGTTGAAAATATTTAAGATATAAACCATATTTATTATTCAAAGTTATGGATTTGAGTAACTTAAGGCCTGCTAAAGGATCGGTTAAAAGAGGTAAGCGTTTAGGTCGCGGACAGGGTTCCGGTAAAGGTGGTACCTCCACCAGGGGACATAAAGGTGCTAAAGCCCGTTCAGGTTACAGCAAAAAAGTCGGTTTTGAAGGAGGCCAGATGCCGCTTCAGAGGCGTGTTCCAAAATCCGGTTTCAAAAATGTCAATCGCATAGAATATAAGAGTATCAATATCAGTACACTTCAGACTATTGCTGAAAAACATAACGTGGAGAAAATCGATCTTGAGGTTCTCATCAAAACAGGATTTATAAACAAGAATGCTCTTGTTAAAATTCTCGGAAACGGAACTCTCGAAAGAAAGATCGAAGTACATGCACATGCATTCAGCAAATCAGCTAAGGAAGCAATTGAAGCAAAACAGGGAACCGTTGTAATAGTGTAATTTCATGAGACTGATTCAGACTATAAAGAATATCTTTAAGATAGAAGATCTTCGCGCAAGGCTTATCTATACTTTTAGTATCATTTTATTGTACAGGCTTGGTAAATATGTTTCCCTTCCGGGAATCGATCCATCTCAGCTCGCCGGGTTGAAAAGCCAGACATCATCAGGTATAATGGGTCTCCTTGATATGTTCTCCGGAGGAGCATTCTCACAGGCTTCTATCTTTGCCCTGGGAATAATGCCATATATCTCTGCTTCAATCGTAGTTCAGCTGCTTGGTATAGTTTTTCCCTATTTCCAGAAACTTCAGAAGGAAGGTGAAAGCGGCAGGAGAAAGATGAATCAGTATACCAGGTATTTAACAGTGGCTATACTTGTTCTGCAGGCTCCCACGTACCTCGTAAACCTGCATGCCCAGCTTCCCGCTTCAGCATTTATTCTTTCAGGAACCTTCTTTACAGTATCATCTGTCATCATCCTTACTGCAGGTACCATGTTTGTAATGTGGCTGGGGGAAAGAATTACTGATAAAGGAATCGGAAACGGAATTTCATTAATTATTATGATAGGTATCATTGCCCGACTCCCGGCAAACTTCATATTCGAAGCAGGCGCCCGGATGAATGGTGCTGGTGGTGCTGTAGCTATTATTGTTGAGATTGTCTTCCTTTTTGTAGTTGTACTTGGTACAATACTTCTGGTTCAGGGAACCCGCAGAGTACCTGTACAGTATGCAAGAAGAATTGTAGGCAACAAACAGTACGGTGGTGTAAGACAGTATATTCCGCTAAAGGTTAATGCTGCCGGAGTTATGCCTATTATCTTTGCCCAGGCTATAATGATGCTTCCAATAATCATTGCAGGTTATTCTGATTCAGGTTCAGGATTTGTGGTGGCATTCACCAATATGTACGGATTCTGGTATAACCTGGTTACAGGTCTGCTAATAGTGGTATTCACATACTTCTATACAGCTATTACGATTAATCCTGTACAGATGGCTGAGGATATGAAGAAAAACGGAGGATTTATCCCCGGTATAAAACCCGGAAGGAAAACAGTTGAATTTATTGATTCCATAATGTCGAAGATCACATTACCCGGATCAATATTTCTGGCTACTATTGCCATTCTTCCTGCTATTGCAGTTCAGGCTGGCATCACACCTCAGTTCGCACAATTTTTTGGCGGAACAACGCTTCTCATTCTCGTGGGAGTAGTGCTTGACACTCTCCAGCAGATTGAAAGCCATTTGCTTATGCGTCATTATGATGGTCTGATGAAATCAGGCCGGGTCAAGGGTAGATCCGGTGCTGTCCAGACAGTTTAAATATTTTACGTTCTTTGATGTTGTATTTTAAGACTGATGAAGAGGTCGGGTTTTTAAGGGAAAGCAATTTGCTGGTGTCACGCACACTTGGTGAAATTGCTGCTCTGATAAAACCGGGGGTAACCACTCTTTATCTCGATAAAATAGCCGAGGAATTCATCCGCGATAACGGTGCAGTTCCGGGCTTTAAGGGATATGGTGGTTTTCCGGGTACACTCTGTACATCTGTCAACGACGAAGTGGTACACGGTATACCATCCGGGTATATGCTGAAGGAGGGTGATATAATATCGATCGACTGCGGGGTAATACTAAACGGATGGTACGGAGACAGTGCATACACGTTTGCCGTTGGTCATATCAGCGAAGATGTTCAGCGTCTTCTCGATTATACCAGGGCTGCACTGGAGGAGGGAGTAAAGGAAGCTGTTGCAGGAAACAGGGTGGGAGATATCTCCTTTGCAGTTCAGTCTAAAGCAGAAAGCGGAGGCTATTCAGTGGTGAGAGAACTTGTGGGGCACGGACTTGGAAGGAAACTGCATGAGCAGCCTGAGGTAGCTAACTGGGGTAAAAAAGGAAGCGGTCCGAAAATGGAAAAAGGACTTGTGATCTGTATCGAACCCATGATCAATGCCGGAAAGAAGGAGACTTTGCAGATGGGTGACGGCTGGACAATCAAAACAGCTGACGGCATGCCTTCAGCACATTTTGAATATGCTGTGGCAGTTGACAGGGGAAAAGCAGATGTACTGACAACGTTTGAATATATTGACCAGGTACTAAATAAAAAATGAGATTATATGGCGAAACAATCTTCAATTGAGCAGGACGGCACTATCATCGAAGCTTTATCCAATGCAATGTTCAGGGTTGAGCTGGAAAACGGACATGTGATCACTGCCCATATCTCAGGGAAAATGAGAATGCATTATATAAAAATTCTTCCCGGAGATAAAGTGAAGGTTGAAATGTCACCATACGATCTGACAAAAGGAAGAATAACATTCAGGTATAAATAATCCCGTCATGGCGGGACATGTGACCTTTGAAAATAGAATTATAAACACATGAAATATTAAGGTAATGAAAGTAAGAGCATCTGTAAAAAAGCGCAGCGCTGACTGTAAGATCGTCAGAAGGAAAGGACGCATTTACGTTATTAATAAGAAAAATCCCAAGTTCAAACAGAGGCAGGGATAATTTTAACTAACTTTGCAAATTATTTAAGAAAAGGATTATATGGCACGTATTGTTGGTGTAGATTTACCAAGAAACAAAAGAGGCGAAGTAGGACTGACCTATATTTATGGGGTAGGCAGAAGTACCGCACAAAGAGTACTCGATGAGGCTGGTGTTGACAGGAATGCAAAGGTTCAGGAATGGACAGATGAGCAAATCAACTCTATCCGCAGGATTCTTAACGATAACTATAAGCTCGAAGGTGAACTCAGATCTGAGACACAGCTCAATATAAAGAGGCTTATGGATATTGGTTGCTATCGTGGTGTCCGTCACCGTCTCGGGCTGCCTGTAAGAGGTCAGAGCACCAAGAACAACGCCAGGACCCGTAAAGGAAGAAAGAAGACCGTTGCAAACAAGAAAAAAGCTACTAAATAAATAGAATATGGCAAAGAAGACTGGAGCATTAAAGAAGAGAGTCGTTAAAGTAGAGCCTACAGGCCAGGCGCATGTTCATTCATCGTTCAATAATATAATTGTAACACTGACTAACAATTCAGGTCAGGTCATCTCATGGGCATCGGCAGGAAAAATGGGATTCAAGGGTTCAAAGAAAAATACGCCTTATGCAGCCCAGATGGCATCAGAAGAGTGCAGCAAAGTGGCATATGACCTTGGTCTGAGGAAAGTTAAGGTTTTTGTGAAAGGTCCGGGTTCAGGTCGTGAATCAGCTATCAGATCACTGGCAAATGCCGGTATTGAAGTTACCGAAATTGTTGATGTTACTCCAATGCCTCACAACGGTTGCCGTGCTCCCGGTAGAAGAAGAGTGTAAAAAATTCATTAAGTTTAAAATATCATATAAGAAATGGCAAGATATACCGGCCCAAAATCAAGAATAGCAAGAAAATTCGGTGAACCTATTTTCGGTCCCGACAAACACCTGGACAGGAAAAATTTTCCTCCCGGACAGCATGGAGTAAACAAGAAAAGAAAAAAGACATCGGAATACGGAGTTCAGCTCAGGGAAAAGCAGAAAGCAAAATATACCTATGGAATTCTTGAACGTCAGTTCCGTAATACATTTGAAAAGGCATCAAGAAGCAAGGGCGTTACCGGTGCGGTATTGCTTCAGCTTCTCGAATCACGCCTCGATAATGTTGTTTACCGTCTTGGTGTGGCTCCTTCAAGGTCAAGTGCACGCCAGCTTGTTTCACACCGTCATATTACAGTGAATGGTTCAGTGGTTAACATACCTTCATACCAGCTGAAACCAGGTGATATTATCGGTGTCCGTGAAAAATCAAAATCTCTCGAGGTGATAGTTGATTCACTCTCAACAAGGAAGTACAGTAAGCTTACATGGCTGGAGTGGGATGAGACACAAATGGCAGGTAAATATATGAGTGTGCCTGAACGTACAGATATTCCTGAAGATATTAAAGAACAGCTTATAGTTGAATTATATTCTAAATAATAATCTAAGATAAATCCTATGGCCATTTTATCATTCCAGAAGCCTGATAAAGTAATAATGCTGGAAGCGGACGAAAAACGCGGAAAATTTGAATTCCGCCCGCTTGAACCTGGCTATGGTATTACTGTGGGCAATGCACTGAGAAGAATACTTCTCTCTTCACTTGAAGGTTTTGCCATCACAACAGTTAAGATCGAAGGCATTGACCACGAGTTCTCAACCATCACCGGTGTGATGGAAGATGTAACCGAGATAATCCTGAACCTGAAGCAGGTCCGTTTTAATAGGACTGTGGAAGATGTGGATCATGAAAAGATCAGCATCAAAATAAGCGGCCAGGAAGTTTTCAAGGCAGGGAACCTTAACAATGCTCTCAGCAGTTTCGAAGTGCTGAACCCTGAACTCGTTATTTTCAGAATGGAATCTGATGTCAAGCTTCAGATGGAACTCTCAATTAGCAAAGGTAGAGGTTATGTTCCTGCAGAGGAAAATGAACCTGTTGACAGTGAGTTCGGACTGATTGCCATCGATGCCATTTTTACTCCTATCCGCAATGTTAAATACTCGGTTGAGAACTACCGTGTTGAACAGAAAACAGACTATGAAAAGCTTCTGCTTGAGATCGAAACGGATGGATCTATTCACCCGAAAGATGCACTTAAGGAAGCCGCAAAGATTCTGATATACCATTTCATGCTATTCTCAGATGAAAAGATTACTCTCGATTCAGACGAGAAACTGGCTAATGAGGAATTCGATGAGGAAGTACTCCATATGCGTCAGCTGCTTAAGACAAAACTGGTTGACCTTGACCTTTCTGTAAGGGCACTCAACTGCCTTAAGGCTGCTGAAGTGGAGACACTCGGAGATCTCGTGAAGTTCAATAAGAATGACCTCCTCAAATTCAGGAACTTTGGCAAGAAATCACTTACAGAGCTTGATGAACTGCTCGACACAATGAGCCTTTCATTCGGCATGGATGTAAGCAAGTATAAGTTAGATAAAGATTAAATAAAACTGGTTAAGTTAAAATAGAAATGCGACATTCAAGAGTTATTAACCATCTGGGAAGAACAAGCTCACACAGGAAAGCGATGCTTGCTAACATGGCTACATCACTTATCCTTCATAAAAGGATTACAACCACTACTGCAAAGGCAAAAGCGCTTCGCACATATGTTGAGCCACTTATAACAAAATCAAAGGACGATTCAACTCATTCGAGAAGACTGGTATTCAGTTACCTCAAGGATAAAGAGGCAGTAGCCGTGCTTTTCAGGGAGATTTCCCCAAAAATCAGCGAACGCCCCGGAGGATATACAAGGATACTTAAAACCGGTAACAGGATTGGCGACAATGCCGATATGTGCATCCTCGAGCTTGTTGATTACAATGAAGGCATGCTCGGTGGAGGTGAAGCTGCCAAAACAAAAACCACCAGAAGGAGAAAATCTTCAAAGAAGAAGGAAGAAGGAGCGGTAGCAGAAACTAAGGCACCAAAGACACCAAAAGCGGCAAAAGCTGAGCAACCTGAAGCAACTGCAGAAAAGACAGAAGGAGCAGATGCAGATTCAGCTGCTGAGGAAAAATAAAATGATTTAAGAATATTTTATTCGAATGGGATAAATCATTAAGATTCTATCCCATTTTTTGTATATTGCATTATTGTTTAATTATTAATTAAAAATCTATGGGTCAAATAGTTAGTGTTCATGCTCGTGAGATTCTTGATTCCCGCGGCAATCCTACAATTGAAGTTGATGTAACAACAGCCAGCGGTTTCTTCGGCAGGGCTGCAGTTCCATCTGGTGCATCTACCGGTGAAAATGAAGCTCTTGAACTGAGGGACGGAGATAAGAACCGTTATCTCGGAAAAGGTGTTCTTAAGGCAGTTCATAACGTGAATAATGTTATCGCAGAAGAGGTAATAGGTATGGATGTTACCGAACAGGCTGCCATCGATAAAAAGATGATCGATCTTGATGGTACAAAAACGAAAAGCAACCTCGGAGCAAATGCTATCCTCGGTGTATCTCTTGCAGTTGCAAAAGCTGCTGCACAGTATCATGGTCTTCCCCTGTACAGGTATATCGGCGGTTCAAATGCTGTAACACTTCCGGTTCCAATGATGAATATCGTCAACGGAGGTTCACATTCCGATGCACCTATTGCATTCCAGGAATTTATGATTCGTCCTGTTGGAGCTCCTTCATTCAAGGAAGGTCTGCGCATGGGGGCCGAAGTATTTCATGCTCTTAAGAAAGTACTTAAGGAACGCGGACTGAGCACAGCTGTTGGTGATGAGGGTGGATTTGCACCAAAATTCGATGGTACGGAAGATTGTCTTGAGACAATTCTTAAGGCAATAGCTGCTGCTGGTTACAAGGTAGGTACTGATATTACAATAGGACTCGACTGTGCTGCTTCAGAATTCTATAAGGATGGCATGTACAACTATTCAAAGTTTGAAGGACCGAAGGGTGCAAGAAGAACTTCAAAGGAACAGGTTGATTACCTTGAACAGCTTGCTACTAAATATCCCATTGATTCAATCGAGGATGGCATGGCTGAAAGCGACTGGGACGGCTGGAAAATGCTGACCGACAGAATAGGTAGTAAGATACAGATTGTTGGTGATGACCTTTTCGTAACCAATGTTGAATACCTTAAGAAAGGTATCGATATGGGTTGTGCCAATTCAATACTTATCAAGGTTAACCAGATAGGAAGCCTTACCGAAACACTCAATGCAATTGAAATGGCTCACAGGGCAGGTTATACAACAGTAACATCACACCGTTCAGGTGAAACTGAAGATTCAACAATTGCCGATATAGCTGTTGCAACAAACTCAGGTCAGATTAAGACCGGATCAGCCAGCAGAACAGACAGGATTTGTAAATACAACCAGCTTCTCAGAATAGAGGAAGCACTTGGCGACCTGTCTGTATACGGGTATAAGAAGTAATAGGAAACTATTTAATAATAAATGGGTTGTCAGTTTTGACAATCCATTTTTTTACCTCACCCCAACCCCTCTCCCACGCGGGGCAGGCTCACCTTAAAAAGCTAATCTTTAGTCACATATTATTTATATATTTCCTCACTATAAGAAGGAGATCCCTCTCCCGCTGAAGCGGAATCGGGATGACAGGTTCTTTTGTGGTAAAATGTGAGGGAAAGAAGCGGCGAGCCGCAAAGATAACATTCTATATTTA
>CALMJY010000078.1 GCA_937864815.1 uncultured Bacteroidota bacterium | reverse complement strand
ACCTTTCGGATGTTACCAGACTCTTGGTGATCTGCACCTCGATTTTGGAAAAACATCTTCATATGAAAACTACCATCGTGAGCTTGATCTCAATAGCGGTATTGTCAGTGTATCCTATAGTCAGGAAGGGATAAAATACAAAAGAGAAATCTTTGCATCTTATCCCGACCGTGTCATTGTTATTAAGTTTTCGGCTAATAAAAAAGGCAAGATAAGCTTCTCCGGTACACTTACCAGGTCGGAACGATTTGAGACAATTCCCGACAAGGATAACCTGCTGATGAAGGGAACACTTAGTGATGGCAAGGGAGGAGAGGGGATGCAGTATGCTGCCCGGCTTAAAGCAATTACAAAAGGTGGCAGTGTTGAATATTCAGGATCTTCTCTTAAAGTTAAGTATGCTGATGAGGTAATACTTCTGCTGACTGCTTCAACAAACTACAGGCAGTCTTATCCCGATTATAAGGGCCCGGATCCATTGAAAACAACTGTTGATCAGCTGAACAGTGCCTCCTCAAAATCTTATGAGGAAATTCTAAAAAGACATACTGACGATTATAAAGCTGTATTTGGAAAGGTGAGCCTTAAACTGACAGAAAATAATGCAGATACCATTCCCACTGATGTACGTCTCAGGAAGCAGTTAACAAATCCCGATGACCTTCATCTGCAGCAGCTTTATTTCCAGTACGGCAGATATCTTCTGATATCATCTTCAAGGGAAGGTTCACTGCCTGCAAACCTCCAGGGAATATGGGCAAATAAAATACAGACTCCATGGAACTGCGATTATCATACCGATATAAATGTCCAGATGAATTACTGGCCTGCCGATATAACTAACCTTGCCGAATGCCATCCTCCTCTGACAGCACTGATTGAATCACTCGTGAAACCTGGCCAGAAGACTGCTGCCATTCAGTATAAAGCATCAGGCTGGTGTGTGCATCCGATAACAAATGTCTGGGGCTTTACTGCTCCCGGTGAGCACCCGTCATGGGGATTGCATGTAGGTGCAGGAGGATGGCTTTGCCAGCATCTCTGGGACCATTATACCTTTACAATGGACCGCGAATACCTGAAACGGGTATACCCTGTTATGCTTGAGTCGGCCAGGTTTTATCTCGGCTGGCTGGTGGAAGACCCTGTGACAGGAGAGCTTGTTTCGGGACCTGCTGCATCACCTGAGAATTCATTTATTGCTCCTGATGGATCAGTAGCACAGATCAGCATGGGGCCTTCTCACGATCAGCAGGTCATCCATGAACTCTTTTCAAATGTACTTAGTGCTTCAGTGGTTTTGAACGATAAGAATCCATTATTGTCAGAAATTGATTCAGCCCTTAAAAAACTTGCACTTCCAAAGATCGGATCAGATGGCAGGCTGATGGAATGGAGAGAGGAATTTACAGAGACAGAACCAACCCACAGGCATGTTTCACATCTTTATATGCTTCATCCGGGTAACCAGATAGATCCTTCAAATACACCTGATCTGGCTGCTGCTGTAAGGAAAAGCCTTGATGTGCGGACAGATATAGGCACAGGATGGTCGCTTGCATGGAAGGTAAATTTCTGGGCAAGGCTTAAAGACGGCAACCGTGCATACCAGCTTCTGAAGAATGTATTACGTCCGGTTGAGAATAGAGGAACCAACTATTCAAATGCCGGCGGTACATACCAGAACCTTTTCTGCGCGCACCCTCCGTATCAGATCGACGGCAATTTCGGAGCAACTTCCGGAATTGCTGAAATGCTCCTGCAGAGTCATGTGGTTGAGGGGGAGGATTTTATAATTCAGGTTTTGCCGGCTCTTCCCGATGCATGGCCTTCAGGTGAAGTGAAGGGATTAAAGGCCAGGGGAGGATTTGAGGTCAGCATTAAGTGGGAAGAGAAAAAAATGGTATCCTGCACGGTAAAATCATTGGCAGGAAGCGATATGAAAGTAAGTTATAAAGGAAAGATATTTGCCTCATCAACTGAATTGGGAGAGTCATTTGAACTTAATGGAGGAATGGCCCCGATTACAAATCGGCGCCATCAATAGTAAGCTTTTAAGAACTTACACTGGGTACACAGAGAACCACAGAGTTATTACACATATTTAATTGAAAAATTATGAAACGACATTTAATTCTTTTCTCCATTTTATCAGTTGTTGCACTGGTTTCCTGTAAAAAACCGGAAAAAGCCCCGGATGATTTCTGGAAACTTGCAAATGACAAAAAATCGAGCTTAAGGCTCAGTACATATGTAACAGCCCATACTGTGGAACAGATGTTCAGAACAGAGGCTGGTAAAAGGGAAGTCCTTTCTCTTTTAAGATGTTACGGAATCACAAAAGTATATCTTGAAGTCTACAGGGGTGGACTGGTTATAGATCCTGAACTGATAGAACCCAGCGTTAAATTTCTTGAAGAGAACGGCTTCGAAGTTGCAGGAGGTATTGCAACTGTTCCCGGCAATGACTTTGGCGTTAAGCAGGAAGGCCCTCTCGGCTGGTTCAACTGGCAGAACGAGAAGACTCAGGAAGACCTCCGCAGGGTAATAGAGGACTCTGCCCCTTTCTTCGACAGCTTTATAGTTGATGATTTTCTCTGCACTTCCGACACAAGTCTGGAATCAAAAGCAGCAAAAGGAGAAAGGAGCTGGTCGGAGTACAGGAGGGCACTTCTGACAGATCTCGCAAGTTCTGTATTTATAAATCCGGCAAAAGAGAAGAATCCGGGTATTAAAATGATAATCAAGTATCCGCAGTGGTATGACAGGTTCCACATATTCGGCTATGATATTATTGCAAAAACTGAACTTTTTGACGGTATCTGGGTTGGCACCGAATCACGGGGCCAGTATACACAGCGTTTTGGATTTGTCCAGCCATATGAAGGTTTCGTCAATCTGCGATGGCTCAATTCGTTTGCAGGGGAAAAGGCTGGCGGATCATGGTTTGATCATATAGACTGTACCGACAGGGATTTCGTCGAGCAGGCCTACCAGAGTGTGCTTGCAGGGTCGACAGAACTGATAATATTCAGCTTCGACAGCTTTATTTCAGGGCATCCCGGACATCATCTTCTCATGCAGGACTTTGAGAGACTGGTCAGCCTCGCTGAAGAGGTTGCATCAGGACCGGTGGAAGGTCCTGCTGGTTATAAGCCCCCCAACAGCGATGCCGGAAGTGATCTCTATCTTTTTGATTACGTTGGTATGTGGGGTGTCTCGATTGTTCCGGAATCATCATACCCTGAGAAGAGTAAAGTGGTATTTCTTCCGACCCAGGCGGCATCTGATGATAATATCTATGAAAGAGTTAAGGAGTCGCTTGATAATGGTTCAAAGGTAGTAATGACTACAGGGTTTCTTTCAAAGGTAACTGAAGGGGAAAAGCTGGCTGGTCTTGCCGGTATAAAATGGCCGATGAAAGAGATGAAGTCGGAGATTACATCTATTGAGCTGCCAGACAGTATATTCAAACTGCAGGTTCCTTTGAAGACCGATTATTCCCTGGAGCCCGATGGTGCTGAGGTTTTGCTGAAACCCTCAGACAGAATCAATAATCCTTACCTGTTATCCAATAAGGAGAAGAATGTTTATGTGATAAACGCACATACATTTTCGCAGGAAGACTTTGCTGCTGTGGGCGAACATCTTCTTGCACCTCGTCCTCTGGGACTGGTAGAATTACCACGGGAATGGGTTAATGTGATACGTGAGGCTTTTTATGAGGAAGGAGACGCAGTAATTGATGCACCTGCGAGAGTATCGGTCCAGAAGCTGGCTGATGGCAGTATGGTTATACACAATTACAACCAGGAGACGGTAAATGTATTGATCACATTCGCTGACGAATCCAACTATCTTGACGGATTTACCGGATTACCAGTTTCCGCTACTGGAAACAAGGTGAAGCTCAGCATGAAAGCCAGATCAAATATCTGGCTTATAGCTGACGGCCGGTAAATATGTAAGATATTCAGTTATTAAAACCCTTTATTCATCAAGACTTAGTTAAGAGGCCGGACTTTTTGAATTCATGAATCATTCCGCCTTTTCAGAGAGACTCATCCGGATTTTTCTTACCTCGTCAAGCAGGGGGCCATGTTCTTTTTTCCAGTCCTTACGTGAAACAATGAGTGCGAAAATAATCAGTGAAATGAAAAAAATCACCCAGAAAAAAATTATCAATTCAGTATTGGATATATAGCGCGAAAGTCTGTTCACCAGTATAAATCCTCCTCCTGTTCCCAGCAGGGTGAGAGCCGGAGCAACAAATAACCAGTCATAAAGTGACATGAATTCAAGTTTTTTTTCTGTCTGGCTGAGGAAGGTCATAAGAGGAAGTGAATAGAATGAATTATTGAACTTCCTCGATTTAAGGAAGGTATAAATAGAACCTATAAACAAGCCGGTACATATCAGTGTTAATCCTGCATTATATACTGTGTCATCTTTCTTCAATATTGTTGCATAGACTATGGCCAGAATCAGATTAAATGCCGCTACTTTGATGGCAGTCTTTTTCTGCCTGGCAAAATTCTCACGTACTTTTAAAAATATTTTACCCATTTGTTCTTCATTCAGGTTTTTATCTTCCTTAACTGATAATTTATTTATTTTCTTAAAATCATCTAGTTCCATATCGCACCTCCCATTCTTCTTTAATTTGTTTCTTTATCCTGTGTATCCGGGTTCGGACATTAGCCTCTGACAACCCGGTAACTGTTGCAATATCAGATGAATCCATTTCTTCCAGATATAGTGAAACAAGAGTTCTGTCAGCTGCCGGTAATTTCTCCATGAATGATTTAAAAAACCTTAGCTTTTCTTCTTCTTCATCTCCCGGATCATTTTCATCGGGCATTTTATCACCCAGGTGTTTTAGTTCTTCAGATCCCAGTCTTATGGTTTCAGTCTTTTTATTCCTGAAAGTAGTCATGCATACATTTACAGCAATTCTGGAGATCCAGGTTGAAAGGGATGATTCACCACGGAATTTATCAATGCTGAGCCATACCTTCAGAAGCACTTCCTGACAGGCATCATCAGCTTCTTCCCTGCTTCCGAAGTAGTGCAGGCAGATCCTGCTTATCCTTCCGTAATTACCATCGACTACTTTTTTGAATTCTTCCTCTTTCATCAGTTAAACTGTTTCTGACATTAGATGCACAGTCAGCATTTTTGTTACATTAAGTTAAACTATTTCTGCGCATCTTTGTTAAAATTCTGAAAAACACCGGTAAAATGGAATCAATAAGGGAATCGGAACCAAAACGAAAGGTGGTGGTTGTCGGAGCAGGATCAGTTGGGGCGACATATTGCTATTCACTTGCCCAGAGCGGACTGGCAGATGAAATTGTTCTTATTGACAGGAATGAGGATCTGGTTAAGGGACAGGTGCTCGACCTTGTACATGGACAGCCCTTCTTCCCGATGGTTGATATAAGAGGAGGTTCAGAAGATGATTATGCTGATGCACAACTTGTCGTAATAACAGCTGGTGCTGCTCAAAAGCCGGGGGAGACAAGACTGCAACTTCTTAAGAAAAATGCAGATATAGTCGGAGGAATTGCAGGAACAATAGCCAGTCAGGGATGCAAGGGGGTGATGCTGATAGTCAGTAATCCTGTTGATGTTTTAACCTATGTAGCCCTTAAGCGTAGCGGCTGGGAAAGAGGAAGGGTTATAGGTTCAGGGACTGTCCTTGACAGTGCAAGATTCCGTCATATCCTTGGAAAACACTGTGATGTTGATGTACATAATGTACATGCCTATTTTCTGGGTGAGCATGGCGACAGCGAGTTTGCAGCATGGTCGATGACACATATTGCAGGGATACCTGTAGGTGAATATTGCCAGGTATGCGGTAAATGTCCGGGATGGAAGCAGGAAAGGGATCTGATTGAAAAGCAGGTGCGTGAATCGGCATATCATATCATAAACTCAAAGGGATCGACATATTTTGCAGTGGGACTGGCTCTTGTTAAGATCACAACCTCAATTCTCCGAAGGCAGAAAAGTGTTCTCACAGTATCTTCATATCTCGACGGAGAATTCGGTATAAAGGATGTTTGCCTCAGTGTCCCGTGTATCGTTTCTGATCAGGGCATAGAAAAAATAATCGATCACAAACTTGCCGAAGAGGAGCTGATTTCACTTAAACATTCAGCCTCCGTCCTCCGGAAGGCTATCGACTCTCTCGAATCATATTAACCACAACTGAACTTTAAACCTTGAACCTGAAACAATTATAGAATTATGCTCCGACTGACCGGCTATATCCTTCTCGCGATCTCGGCAATCTCATTTCTGCTGATACTCGTAATTCCCTGGTTCGGTTATACCAAAGGTCAGATTGCCGGTATAATAACCGGGCTTATTATTATTGGTGAAGTAACTTTCTATGTCAGCATCTTTATTCTTGGCAAAAGTTTCTGGGAAAAGATTAAGGGATTCTTCAGGTTCCGAAAAGAAAAGAGTTCGGACTAGTCATTAATTGTCATTATTAGTCATTCAGTAGTCATTCATTGTAATTCATTGTCATTCATTGTCATTCATTGTCATTCATTGTCATTCATTGTAATTCATTGTCATTCATTGTCATTCATTGTCATTCATTGTCATTCATTGTAATTCATTGT
>CALMJY010000077.1 GCA_937864815.1 uncultured Bacteroidota bacterium | reverse complement strand
ATGCGCTCCGATTTTATTGGAGAATGTGCGCATTACCAGGGACTTACCCAGCTCATTAACAACAGTAATTACCTCGTCCCTCATATGGGGACTGAGAATTACAGAGAAGCAATAACAGGTCCCGTTAATTATGCAGGTGCAAAAATAGATCCTAAGCTTGTTGAAATCCTTCTTAAAGATATAGGTGACAGAACTGATCAGCTGCCTGTTCTTCAGCATGCAATGATGAGAACCTGGAACCGCTGGCAGGAGCTTGATGAACCTGAAAGGCCTATAAATAAAACAGATTATGACTCTGTTGGAACAATGAGTGATGCAATGTCGCTACATGCCAACGAAGCTTATGAGGAGCTCAGCCCAAGGGGTAAGGAGATCTGTGAAATAATGTTCAAGACGATTACCGAGAAGGGCTCTGATAACAAAGGATTAAGACACCCTTCTTCGGTAACCTCTGTTAAATCTATTGCCGGATGTACAAGCGAAGAGCTTTTTGAGGTAGTTGAGAAATTCAGAATTACCTCAAGATCATTTATCACTCCAAGACAGAATGTGCCTCTTGATGACCATTCAATTATTGACCTTTCCCATGAGAGCCTGATGCGGTTGTGGGACAGGTTAAGGGAATGGGTTGATGATGAGGCTGCATCTGTTCAGATGTATATGCGTCTGTCTGAAGCTTCAGCCATGTACCAGCAGGGCAAAACCAGCCTCTGGAGACCGCCTGACCTTCAGCTTGCAATTAACTGGCGCGATAAGCATAAACCGACACTTGCCTGGGCTGAACGCTATAATCCGGCCTTCGAACGGGCGATGGTTTACCTTCGCACGAGTGAGAAGGAATTCCTCGAAGAGGAAGAAAACAAGATAAGGCTGCAGAAGCGCCAGATGAGGAGGACCAGGATCGTTGCACTGATTCTTGGTGTGGCATCCATCATTTCAGTCGGATTCATGCTCTTTGCCTTTGTTCAGAAGATTGCTGCCGACAGGCAGACAGTGCTTGCAGAGGAGAGAAGGGTTGTGGCTGAAAGGGAAAAGGCAAGAGCTGACTCATCAACTGCTGAGGCTGTTGTAGCCAGGGAAATTGCTGATTCCAATGCTGTTGTTGCAACAATGAATGCCGATTCGGCCAGGATGCAAAAAGAGATTGCCGACAGTCAGAGGGTAATTGCTCTTTTAAATGCCGAAAGAGCTTTCCAGCAGCAAAAGATTGCAGAAGAACAGTCAGATTCTGCAAAACGAGCCAGTCTGCGTGCCGACCAGAATGCAATGACTGCAGAAGAACGACGGAAAGATGCTCTCCGCCTTCGTATGCTTTCTATCGGTAAGTCAATGTCTATCAAATCATTGCAGGTACAGGGACAAAAAGATTTGCAATCGCTTCTCGCATATCAGGCTTATATTTTCAACAAGAATAACGGAGGAATTGAAAATGATGCGGACATCTATGCCGGCCTTTATAACGTAGCTAAAAGCTACGGTAATGTCAACTACAAATCATTCCAGGGACATACAGGCGGGATCAGGAGCATTGCTTTTGTTCCGGGCAGCAGGGAGTTCTATACATCATCATTAGACGGGAAGGTCCTGAAATGGTCTCTTGATGGTCAGGATCAGTCTCTTCAGATTGTTTATTCAGGGACGGATATAATTGAAGTTATGACTGTTAGCCCGGATGCCTCGTGGCTTGCAATGGGCAGCAGCAATTCCGCGATAAAAATGGTTTCACTTAAGGGAAACAATGCCGGGTATGAAATGACCGGAAACAAAAGCAAGGTGAAATCACTTATTTTCTCTTACGACGGTAAATATCTCTATTCAGCTTACCTTGATGGCAAAGTGCTTAAGTGGGACCTCTCGTCGCGTACCAGCACCAGTATGACTGACGGTACCCTGCCTCTAACATCTATCGATGTTTCCTTCAATGGCAAATATGTCGCCGGTATCAATAGTGAAGGAGGTGTAGTTGTCTGGAACCAGGAAAACAAATCGGACAATTTCCCGATTCCAACGACTGGAAAGAATATAAAAGTTGTAAGATTTAACCCGGAGAATAATATACTTGCACTTGGCGATGTAAATGGTACTGTTGAGCTGTGGGATGTAAGCCAGCGGAAGAAGATAAATGAGGTTAAGGCACATACTGCACAGGTAAATGATATCCAGTTCAACAAGCTGCTTAAGCAGATGGCAACTGCAAGTAATGACCAGACACTTAAGATATTTAATGTTAAGGATTTAACAGATCTTACCGAACCGCCTATAGCATTCAGCGATTTTGAAAAGTTTGTAATGGTTGTTCAGTTTAGTCCCGATGGTCAGTTGATTGTATCCGGATCCTGGGATGACAAGGAAAACCTTATCAGCCGGCCGGCACATGTAAGTAACCTTGTTAAGGATATTTGTGCTTCCCTTTCACGTAATATGACACAGGATGAATGGAACACATATGTTGGCAGGGATATCCCTCTTGAAAAAACATGTTCTGAAAAGAGTCTTAATATTAAAATGAACCCTATTAAATAACGAACACGGTGATGAAAACTTTCTTTCAGTATCCTATTAGAAATCTTCCCCTGCTGATCCTTCTGGCGCTTATGCCTGTTTCCGGGATTTCACAGGAGGCAGGAAGCTGTGCGGAGAAGCTGCAGACAGCTCAAAACCTGTTCGACAGGGGTCAGGTTGAGCAGGTAGCCGGATTGCTTCATGACTGTCTAGAATCAGGGTTTACCCGTGAGGAATCCCTTACAGCATATAAACTGATTATTCAGACATACCTGTTTGAGGATGAACTCGAAAAAGCCGATTCGGCAATGCTTGATTTCCTGAGGAGGAATCCTGAATATCAGCTCAGTGAGACTGATCACTCTTCCTTTGTTCATCTTTTTAATAATTTCCAGGTGAAACCTGTTGTTCAGATTTCGGTTCATATCGGATCTAATCTGCCTTTTACCACTTTTGTTGTGAACAAACCTGTTTCCGGAATACCAACTCCTGGTGAGTACAGCGCTCCTGCATTTAACCTTTATGGTGCTGTTGAAGCCAAATTCAAGTTATCTGAGAAAATTGAACTTAATCTTGAAACCGGCTATTCACAGCTCACATTTATTAATAAGAAAGTTTTTGAGGAGCTTGGCACAGCAACTTATAAAGAGACCCAGAGCAGGATTGAGGTGCCTGTTTCAGCCACATACAATATAGCAAAATGGGGAAAATTCACTCCTTATGCTCGGTTGGGAGCAGGGCCTGCGATTTTGCTAAGTTCCGTTGCAACAACAGAATTTGTCGAAATTTTCCCGAATGGACAGGATTATACAGGCTCTGATATTGACAGAAAAGACTCAAGGTATTCACTTGATATTTTTGCTCAGGCAGGTGCCGGAATGAAATTCAAGACCAGGGGAGGCTACATGTTTGCCGAAGTCCGTGGAAATTTTGGAATGCTCAACCAGGTCAAGAGATCTGATCTGCCTGACTACAATCATACTTCGGATGAACTTAAAACATATTATAAATATGAAGAGGATGATTTTAATCTTAATGCCTTGAATTTCAGCATAGGATACACACAGATCTTCTATAAACCATCAAAAAAGCAGCAATAAGCCATGCAAAGATTGTTTCATATAATAATTGTCCTTCTGTTGTTTACCTCATGCAGAAAGACTGAAGATATTGACAATAACCTACTGAGGCTTTACGGTGGTGCACTTGAGGATATCGGATACGGTATCACTAAGGCCGAAGATGGTTTTGTTATTACCGGACAGCTTACGGAAGTGGCCATTACCGGGAACAATGTGATTGACAATGCCAATTCCGTAAAAAAAATGGGGATCATAAAGACTAATGCTAATGGTGATGAGATCTGGCAGAAGAAATTCGGGGATCATTCAGTGAATGTAGGATACAGGTCAGTGGTTCTTGAAGATGGTTCGGTAGTGGCAGTAGGTTCTGTAGCAGATAAGGTTTCAGATATATATGTTGTAAAAACAGACAATCAGGGTAATCTCACTAACGGGAAAGTCTTTAAAAATACTAAGGATGTTATAAACGGTGTTAACCAGTATGGGACCGATATAATAAAAACATCCTCCGGTTTTCTGGTTCTTGGAATTACAGATGAGGAAAAAGTCGGAACTACTGATTCAACAGGAAATGCTGCCGGAAAAAAGGATATTCTTGTAATGAAGCTTGACAACAGCCTGAATGAGATTGAAAGCTGGGCAGCAGGTTACATAGGCAATGATCAGGCGGTATCGATTAAACCTGATAACGGTGGAGGATATATTGTTCTGGCCACTACCGACAGATCGGATAAGGCACCCACAGTACAGGGCAGAAATAATATACTGCTGGTTAAGATTAATTCACTTGGGAACTTTACACAGCAGAGAATAATCGGTGGAACAGCTGAAGAGAATGCTTCTGATATTGAAGTTCTCAGCGACGGATATCTTGTTGTGGCAACTACAGGTGCAGAAGCATCTGGGCAGAAAGGATATGCATGGAGACTTTCACAAAATATCTTTGCAGCCCCGGTATATGAACATCCCATTGAACTAAAAGAGGGATCAAACGCTCTGTCATTCAGGATAAATGCAATTTCGAGATATAAAACAAGTTCATTCGTCATGGCGGGGCAGACAGGTACCGGAAGCTCTGCCAGGATGCTGATATTTCTTACTGATGAGGAAGGCAACCATTTGGAAGGAAAAATGGTCATATCGGGAGGAACAGGGAGCCAGTCGGTTAATGATGTCATATCAGATGACGAGGGTAATATTTATGCTGTGGGAAAAAACAGCTATGAAAACAATTCGATGATCAGTTTATTGAAGTTCAGGTTCTGATGTGGCTGATCTAATGTGAAGAAGGGATTAACATTTGAAAAAGAAATCGAGATGAGAAAACATGTTTTGATATTGATAGTGAGCCTTTTGGTGGGGGCCGGGAATGTGTTAGGACAAGCATGTACTGTTACTGGTCCTTCAGCATCAACCTCAGTCTGCATAGGGGGTAATGTAACTCTAAGTGTTACAGCTGGAGGTACAAATACTTATCAGTGGCAATATTCATCAAACGGGTCAACAGGCTGGGCAAATGTTGTTGATGCAACACCAACAGGAATAACTTACTCAGGAGGTACAACAAGCAGTTTGACAATAACGGGCAGCGGATCGGAATCTGTTGGTAATATGTATTTTCAGTGTATTGTTACTGGTACAAGTCCTGTATGTGGGCCAACTACATCTACTTCAGGTACTGTAACTATTGTATCAGATCCGACCTTGTCAGCTCCAACTGCATTAACTACAATATGTAAGGGTGGAAATACTACAATAAGCACCACCGCAAGCGGTGGCACCGGGTCATTTAACTATCAGTGGGAATATTCAGCAGATGGGTCAACAGGCTGGGCAAATGTGGTAAATACAACACCATCAGGTATAACATATAGTGGTGGTACATCTAATAGTCTCACAGTGACCGGAGATGGAACTGAAGCCGTTGCATCAAAATATTATCGCTGTGTGGTAACATCTACAACTGCTTCAGTTGGGTGTAATATTGTATCCGCCACTGCACAGATTGCGACAGTAGCAGATCCAACCCTGTCAGATCCGGCTACATTGACGACACTTTGCAAAGGTGGTAATACTACAATCAGCACCACAGCAAGTGGCGGTACCGGGTCGTTTAATTATCAGTGGGAATATTCATCAGACGGGTCAACTGGCTGGGCGAATGTGGCAAATGCAACCCCAGCAGGTGTTACTTATTCTGGAGGAACTACAAATAGTCTTACTGTTACAGGTGATGGATCTGAAGCAACTGCATCAAAATATTATCGCTGTGTAGTAACTTCATCGACTGCTTCAGTGGGTTGTAATCAAATATCAGCTACAGCTCAGATTGCTACAGTAGCAGATCCAACATTATCAGCACCAGTTGCATTGACAACTTTATGTCAGGGAAGCAATACAACAATCAGCACCACAGCAAGTGGTGGTACCGGGTCCTTTAATTATCAATGGGAATATTCATCAGATGGATCAACTGGCTGGTCAAATGTTGTGGATGCGACACCTGCGGGAATCACTTATTCTGGAGGAACAACAAATAGTCTCACAGTGACAGGAGATGGATTAGAAGCAGCGGCATCTAAATATTATCGTTGTGTTGTAACTTCAACAACTGCTTCCGTTGGATGTAATCAAATTACAAGTACAGCACAGATTAATACAGTAACAACTCTTCCTTTAACTGCTCCAACAGCATTAACCACTCTTTGCATAGGTGGTAATTCTAATATAAGTACTTCAGTAATTGGAGGAACAAGTTCATATACATATCAATGGGAATATTCAGCGGACGGATCAACTGGGTGGGCAAATGTAATAGATGCAACGCCAACAGGATTTACATATTCTGGCGCAACTAGCAATAGTTTAACAATAACAGGAAGTGGTAGCGAAGCTTCAGGTGATAGTTATTATCGTTGCGTTGTAAACTCAACCGGTTGCAGTAGCACTAATTCTTCAACTGCTAAGGTCACAACTGTATCAGATCCGACCTTGTCAGCTCCGACTGCATTGACCACAATATGCAAGGGCGGCAATACTACCATAAGCACCACCGCAAGCGGTGGTACCGGGTCCTTTAATTATCAGTGGGAATATTCGGCAGATGGATCAACTTTATGGGCAAATGTTGTGAATGCTACACCTGCAGGAATCACCTATTCTGGAGGAACATCAAATAGTCTTACAGTTACAGGTGATGGATCTGAAACAACGGCTTCAAAATATTATCGCTGTGTAGTAACTTCTACAACTGCTTCAGTTGGATGTAATAATATATCAGCTACAGCACAGATAGCAACAGTAGCAGATCCTACACTGTCAGCTCCGGCTGCATTGACGACACTTTGCAAGGGTGGTAATACAACAATCAGCACCACCGCAAGTGGTGGCACCGGGTCCTTTAATTATCAATGGGAATATTCATCAGATGGATCAACTGGATGGTCAAATGTTTTGAATGCGACACCTGCAGGAATAACCTATTCTGGAGGAACAACAAATAGTCTTACAGTGACAGGAGATGGACTGGAAGCAGTGGCAATTAAATATTATCGCTGTGTAGTAACTTCTACAACTGCTTCAGTTGGATGTAATAATATATCAGCTACAGCACAGATTGCAACAGTAACAGATCCAACATTATCAGCTTTGGTTGCCTTAACCAGAGTTTGCATAGGAGGTAGCACTAATATTAGCACAACTGCAAGTGGAGGAACCGGTTCATATAGTTATCAGTGGCAATATTCATCCAATGGGTCATCAGGCTGGGCAAATGTTGTGAATGCAACACCTGCAGGTATAACATATACGGGAAGCACCAGCAATAATTTAACTGTGGCTGGAAGTGGAAGTGAAGCAACCATAAGCAAATATTACAGATGCATTCTTACAGATGCAGGTACCGGATGTGATCCTGCTACTTCAACTACAGCAGAAGTGGTTACACAACCAAACAATGCTTCAAGTGTGACATTTTCTGGCTCATTTACAGAGGGGGGCAAATTAACAGTGAACTACGTATTTAGTTCATTATCATGTTTCCCTAATGACAGATCATTAACACGGTATAGCTGGAATAAGGACGGAAATAGCAACCATTCATCTTATACTGCGAATATTGCTCAAATAATTGGAGATTCGACCTATGTTTTGCCTTCTGGTATTTCTGGAAATTATATTATGGTCAAAGTAGAGATTTGGAACGGATCATCTTATCAGACGGCTGTTGAAAGCAGCTGGTCGTCTGGAACAGTTGGGGCCAACAGCAAACCTGTTGCTGACAATATAAATATAACAGGTGGCCTAAATGTTGGTCAGACTTTATCAGGTACTTATACTTATACAGATGCAGAAAATGATCCCCAGGCAACAGCTGATTACCAGTGGTTAAGATCTTCAAGTTCAACCGGGACCAGTCCTTCAAATATTGGAACTAATTCTCCTACATATATTTTAACCAGTGGAGATGCTGGTAATTATATTGGACTTCAAGTTACTCCAAAAGCAACTACCGGGACATTGACTGGTGATCCTGTTATTAAGTCAGCACCATGGCATGGACAAATTGTTTCAAATGCACCAGTAGCAAGTAATGTACAGGTAATTGGCGATCCAAAGTCAGGAACAATAGTCTATGGATACTACCTTTATTCTGATGTTGAAAACGATCCCGAAAGCGGATCGACTTATGCATGGTATTATGCAGATGATGCTGGTGGTACAGTTAATAAGAATACTGTAGCAGGAGCAACATCTGTTACTTATAAAATAGCAGATACATATATTGGCAAATATATCGGGTTTTCTGTAATCCCACGGGCAAGTTCTGGTGTTACTCCAGGATCCATAGCTACATCACCAACATTTATAGGACCGGTAACGAATGCTGTGCCAGTAGCTTCAAATGTAACAATCACAGGCCCTGGTACATTTAATGTAAATGATGTACTTACCGGTAATTATGACTATTATGACGCAGAAGGTGATATTGAAGGTATTTCAATTTATGAATGGTGGAGATCTTCTGATAATATTTTGACAGGTGCAGATGAAAAAATTACCTCAGCAACCAGCATAAGTTATCAAATTACCCTTTCAGATGCCGGCAAATACCTATTTTTTCAGGTATCTCCCAAAGCGCAGACAGGTGATCTTAATACCGGGACTAAGGTGGCATCATCAGCTACAACAAGTCGGGTAAATTCAGCCCCATATGCTGTCATTCAACCAATTACATATCCTACAACAGTAACTGTTGGCCAGGTACTCACCGGTCATTATCAATACTTTGATAATGATGGAAATACAGAAGGCGCTAGCCTTTACAGGTGGCTTAGAGATGGAAATCCCATTCCGGGGGCCACCGCTATCACTTATACTATCGATCTGGATGATGAAGGTAGTTCGATTTCCTTTGAGGTTACTCCTGTTGCATCTACAGGTTACCCCAATATAGGATCTGCTGTCACCAGTGCATCTGTAGGTCCTGTTCCGGCTTCCGGTACTGTGCCTGTTGCATCTGAAGTTTGCATACAGGGAAAGAGAAAAGCAGGTGAGTTATTGACAGGAAAGTATCGTTATACTTACAGCAAGGCAGAAGGTACTTCAACTTACAGATGGCTAAGAGGAAATGACAGTACAACAGTAATCGTTCTGGCAACAACACTTAATTATACACTTGGTTCAGCTGATATTTCAAGTGGTGAGAATATCTATTTTGAAGTAACTCCCAAATCCGTTAGCCCTGTAAAGACAGGAACAGCTGTTAAAAGTACAAGAATTGCAAGAATTACTATTCCCCAGGATCATTATTCCAACCTGGTAGATACTGTAAAGCTTACTGTTATTCCTGCCGGTGGATCTTTTTCAGGACCGGGTGTAACCAATGGAATCTTTTCTCCTAAGGCAGTCGGAGATTCTACTGTTCCATATCAGGTAAGATATGTATATAATATTGTTAACACAGTAACAACATGTGCTCAGGAAGATATAAAAGATATCTGGGTTGATGAGAGTGCAACACGATTTGATGTCGTTAAAAATCCTATATGCCATGACGATGGTCCGATAACTATAGAAATAAAAACTATTCCGGTAGGCGCAATTCCTTATTACGGCTACGGGTTCTTTTTCAACTGGCAGCCATATTTTTATCGTTATCCTGATAATAGTTACTACTGGTATTTTACTCCAGGACAGACCGATCCAAGAATTATAAGTCAGAATTTGGGTAACGGGGCTCCCTATGTAGATGATATTACAACTCCATGGAATGTTACAATTGACCCGACGAAGTTAAGTGTTGGGAATGGTGTTGATATCATTTACTTGTATTACAGGTATAATGGTTACTATTATCTTCTGGAACAACCTCTGAATGTTGAAGAGGTTGCCACTATTACCGAGATTAGTAACCTGAATACCGAGTATTGTATTGAGGATCCAATCAAGAATATCACAGTTTATGGTATTTATCCTTCTGGTGGTACAGCAACATGGACAGGTGATATTCTTACAGACAAGGATCAGCTTACTGCAAAATTGAATCCGGCATTAGGTATATCAGGGCAGACATATCCGATTTCTTATCAATACACTTCTGTGAATGGATGCAAAAGCAATATACTAAATAGCAGTGTTTTAATTAATCCGATGCCAGATGCCTCCTTCAATCTTGAACCATCTTATAATGTTGAAGGTAGTCCCTATACTTTAGTATCTTCCATACCTTATGGTGGGGTATTTCTCGGTGACGGAATATCAGGTAATAAACTATTTCCTGATATTGCAGGTACCGGCCCAAAAAACATAGTTTATAAAATTACAGATATCAATGGTTGTATTGATGAGGTTAACAAATCTACAGTGATTCGTAAAGCCAAAGGAACAATTAATGGTTTAGCATCAGTCGAGTGTTACAGTAATACAACCAAAAATATTACCGTGACCGGATTGCCAAATGATCCGCTCGATGTTGTCAATATCCTGAGCTTTACAAACAAGAAGAACAGCATTGTCTGGACTGCCGGTTCCACAACGGCACAGTATAACATTGAGGCTGCAAGGGCAGGTTATGACACACTGACATTCTCCTACACCTGGGATGGAGTTCCGTATTCAATTAAACACGGCGTATATATTGATTCAATTGGAAAAATTGAAATCACCGGACTGAAAGCAGCCTATTGTGATTATGAAACCAATACTACATTAAACGCTCTTGTTGAAAATTCGACAGGAAACGGAAGTTTTGCTTTCTCTGGCCCTGCTGCCGGATTCACCAACTTTAACCTTTACGCAATTTTCAGGCCGTCACTTACACCTTCATCAGCAACACCTTATACTGTAAGCTATACACATACATCTAACGTAAATTCATCCGGTTGCACAAAGACTGCAACTCTTCCTGTAACTGTAAATAAGTCTCCTGATGTAAGTATTTTCAATTCAAGAATAACAGTAAATATTAAGGAAACACCTTTAATTTTGTCAGGATCTCCGGTTGAAGGTGCATTTTCAGGGAAGGGAGTATACAAAGTTGCAAATGATTACGTATTTGATCCTGAGGTGGCCGGACTTGGCAATATTGAATTCGCATTAACTTATACAGACAGTAAGAATTGCACAACGGTCAAAAAAGATACACTGATTGTATCTGCTGCTTCAGGAACAATCCAGGGTATTAATGCCAATAACCAATACTGTTACGACGGTCTGAAGGATACGCTGACCTATACCTCCTCAAAGCCTTGGTTTAACGGATCATTCTCTGGTGCAGGCATTACAAATATTGCCTCTGCAAAAGCAGTCTTCGATCCTGCAGCTGCAGGAAAGGGTGATCACGACCTGGTCTTTACTTACTATGATCAGTATGATACAGAGTTCGAGATCTCGGCAACAGTTAATGTTGACTCTCTTGGTGTGGTTGAAATAAAACCAATAGCTGCAGGCGATGAGTACTGTAACAACGATACTCCTTTTGAACTGATAACGACACCCAGGGGAGGAGTTTTCACAGGTCCGGTAACAACAGGTTATCTCAATCCGGCCAAAGCTCTTGGTGATACCGCTGTCACTTATACTTACCTTAATGTAAAGACAGGGTGTTCAATTACCGGAAGAGTTCCTTTCACAATACATCCGGCACCATTGGTATCATTTACAACTACCGATATCTGTATTGAAAATGAAACCGATAGTATAAGGTTCATTAACAATACTACCTCTGCCGATGCTATAAGTACATGGCTGTGGTCATTCTCCGATATCGGAGGAACTGATCTCAGCAGCAAACAAACTCCTGCCTATATTTTCAAATCCGGAGGACAGCATCTTGTTACTCTTACAGCCACAACAATCAACAATTGCATTGTTAAGAAAGATGTTACTATTGACCTTGGGATTAAGCCGAGAGCTGATTTCTACTGGACCAATGAATGCTATGTTCCGGGTGATTCAATTATGCTGTTTGATACAACTTTCTCCACATCTTCAATTGCCTCTCGGAGCTGGAATTTCTTTGACGGGAAACCTCTTTTAACCGGTACGAAACTAAAGTATCCCAAGAATGCCGTAGGTATAATTCCCGTTCAGTATATTGTTAATACAACTTATGCAAACTGTTCTGATACTGTAACCAAGAATGTCTATATCCGGCCGAATATAGTTCTTTCAGCAGACGGATATTTCGAGAACTTCGAATCGGGTAACGGCGGATGGTCGAAAGGAGATGAAAGCATTAACAGCTGGTCGTTCGGTACTCCGGACAGAACTGTCATAAAATCTGCAGCCTCTGGTGCAAAAGCCTGGTTCACAAGGTTTGATTCCACCCGCATTGAATCATCTTCCGTTATTTCCCCATGTTTTGATTTTACAAATATTGAGAGGCCAATGGTCAGTCTTAATATCAGGAGAAACTTTAATGAAGACAGGGATGGTGCAGCCCTTCAATACAGGATTGGTGATGCGGGAACATGGAAGTACGTGGGAGCACTTAAGGATGGTATTAACTGGTATAGCTCAGTGCTTATTGCCGGTAAACCAGGTGGTAACCAGGTTGGATGGACATCAAAAGTTGCAGATCCGGAATGGACTGAAGCAAGACATACCCTCGATGAACTTAAAGGCAAAAAGGATGTAAAATTGAGAATTGCCTATGGATCTGACGGAACAGCCAGGACCAGCGAGGGAATGGCATTTGATGATATTTTCATAGGTGAGAGAAAGCGTAATGTACTGCTTGAGCATTTTGCTAATACATCATCATTGAAAAGCAGCGAAGCTACTGCCATGATTAACGCAATAGACCTGTTAAAAGACAAGGATATTGTTAATATTCAGTATCATACCAATTTCCCGGGAGTTGATTCATTCTACGTAAATAATCCTGCCGATGCCAGTGCAAGGATACTGTATTATGGCCTTACAAAGGCTCCGTATTCATTTGTTGATGGTGGAACGAAGAAGGAGAATTCAGTTATTTTCGATTATTCCTCGACTGAATTTGATAATAGCCTTACACCGATAGATGTCAATGAGATAATCCGGAGAAGCCTGATAAGCCCTGTATTTGATATCAGGCTTGACTCACTGAATGTCTCGGGAGGAGTGCTTACAATAAGCGGTAATATCGTTGCTCTCGATGATACAACTCTTTCCAATCTTACACTTTATCTTGCAGTTATTGAAAAATCCAACAGCAAGTATACCGGTGCCGCAGGTGAAACAATATTCCGTAACGTCTTCAGGAAATTTGTCCCTGATGCAGCTGGAATCACCCTGGGAAAAACATGGACCAAAGGAGTTGCTGTGCCGATTCAGGATCAGTCATGGATAATCTCAAAGACTCTTAATTCATCAGATATTGAGGTTGTGGCCTTTATCCAGAACAGCGTTACCAAGGAGGTATACCAGGCAGCATCAATGCTGAAGCCTAAGATAACAGTTGGAATTGAAAAGACAGGTATCATGGATAATATCGATTATATGCTTTATCCTAACCCGGCCAAACATCAGCTTACAATCAGGTTTGGTGAAGTTCTTGAAGATGATACTGATATCTTTATCTATGATTTCGGAGGAACTATTGTCAGAACATACAAGACCGGATCAGGTGAAACCGAATTCGTAATAGATGATCTTGGCCTCAAGGATGGTATTTACCTGATAAGAGTATCATCAGGAGGGATCAACTATGGATTCAGGAAACTGATCATTTCAGGCAGCTAGATCCCTTTTAACCACAGAGGGCACAGAGTTTTATTCACAGAGGGCACAGATAGTAGTTAACAATACTCCTTTGTGCCCTTTGTGTATTTTTCTCAGTGTCCCTGTGTTTAAAAAAAAGTTAAATTTGCACCCTGATTTGTTATTAAGAAATACATACACATATTCAATATGAAGAACAAAAAGACTTTACTGATGATTCTCGACGGTTGGGGTATCGGCGATGGTTCAAAAGCCGATGTAATAAGCCAGGTGCCTACTCCTAACCTGACATATTACAAAAACAATTATCCCAATTCACGTCTCCATGCCTCAGGTGAAAATGTTGGCCTCCCCGATGGTCAGATGGGTAACTCAGAAGTGGGCCATTTAAATATCGGAGCAGGCAGAATTATATACCAGGACCTTGTTAAGATCAACAAGGAGTGCAAAACCGGTGAGATTAAAAAGAATAAAGTTCTTACAGAAGCCTTTTCATATGCCCGTGATAAAAATAAGCAGGTTCATTTCATGGGACTGATGTCCGACGGAGGAGTGCATTCACTTGATAAACATCTCTATTCACTATGTGACATGACCATGGACTACGGGATTAAAGATGTATTTATTCATGGTTTTGGAGATGGCCGTGATACTGATCCCAAGAGCGGGATTGGATATATGAAAAGTCTGCTTGAACATCTTAAAAAGTCAAACGGCAGGGTTGCTTCCTTCATCGGCAGATATTATGCCATGGACAGGGATAAGAGATGGGAAAGGATTAAGGAAGCATACGACCTGATTGTAAGCGGAAAGGGAACACCAGTGACAGATGTCATTAAGGGCATGCAGGATTCGTATGACAATGGTGTCACTGACGAGTTCATGAAAGCTATTGTCGTTACTGATGAAAAGGGGAAACCGCTGGGTACAGTGAAGGAAGGAGATGTTATCGTATTCTTTAATTTCAGAAATGACAGGGCAAAGGAACTGACGATTGTACTTACCCAGAAAGATATGCCTGAGTCCGGTATGAAAACAATCCCTCTCCATTATTGCACTATGACTCCATATGATGCCACATTTAAAGGATTACATATAATATATGATAAGGAGAACGCAAATAATACGATAGGAGAAATCCTCGCAAATGCTGGTAAAAAACAGCTCAGGATAGCGGAAACTGAAAAATATGCCCATGTTACATTCTTCTTTTCAGGAGGGAGGGAAGAGAAATTCACCAATGAAGAGCGGATACTTGTTCCTTCTCCAAAGGTTGCCACATATGACCTGCAGCCTGAGATGAGTGCTTATGGTGTTAAAGATGCAGTGATTAAAGCGATAGAGACAAAAGAGTTTGATTTTATCTGCCTCAATTTTGCAAATGGCGACATGGTAGGCCATACCGGTGTTTATGAAGCTATTCAGAAAGCAGTAAAGACAGTCGATGAGTGTGCCGGAGCAGTGATAAAATCGGCCAGGGAAAATGGCTATGATGTTCTTGTAATGGCTGATCATGGAAATGCCGATATGGCTGTTAATGAGGATGGTTCACCTAATACGGCCCATTCTCTCAATCCTGTTCCAAGCATTCTGATAAGCGATGATTATAAGTCAATTAAGGAAGGGATACTGGCTGATGTAGCTCCTACTCTGCTTACTATCATGGGAGTTGAGATTCCGGAGGAGATGACTGGAAAAATTCTGGTATAAAAAAAACTCTGTGTTCCTCTGTGCTTCTCTGTGAAATCTCTGTGTAAGTTCTTTTTTATTTCACAGAGATCCACTGAGGTACCACAGAGATCCACAGAGAGGTTGTTCGAACTTTGAAATTATGACATTAAATAACAAAGTGGGCTGTATCATAAGTCTGAATTTACCCCCAAACCCCCCAGGGGGGCTTTCAAATCCACTGATTTTCAATAAGTCCCCCTTGGGGGATTTAGGGGTGGATAAAGAAAAAGAGGCTAATGAGACGGACTCATTTAGGGTGAGGTAAACCAATGCTTCGTATCAACGACACCATATTCAGCTTCGATATTCTGGAAAAGAGATTCAGATGTGATCTTCCGGAGTGTTTTGGAAATTGCTGCAGATATGGTGATTCGGGTGCTCCCCTGAGTGCAGATGAAGTACATATACTTGAAACCATATATGACAAAGTAAAACCTTATCTCCGGGAAGAGGGTATCAGTACAATAGAATTGAAGGGGAAAAGTGTAAAAGACTTTGAGAATGATAATGTTACTCCGCTCATCAATGATGCGGAATGCGCGTATACTGTTATTGAGGATAATATCTTCAAATGTGCTATTGAAAAAGCATTTGAGGACGGAAAGATTAATTTCAGAAAACCACTGTCATGCCACCTTTTCCCTGCAAGGATAAAATACTATTCTGATTTCAGGGCCGTGAACTACCAGGAACTTGCAATATGCAAAGCAGCCAGGGATTCAGGTGAAAAAGAAAGAATATATGTTTACGAGTTCCTCAAAGTGCCTCTTATCAGAGCGATTGGGGAGGAGATGTATAAGGAACTATGTATTGCCGCCGATGAACTCAGGAAAACAACCCCCAAACCCCCCAGGGGGGGCTTTTGAGGGTAATTATTCAGACTATTTAGATATAACAAAGTTTTAAAGTCCCCCTTGGGGGATTTAGGGGTAAAAAGGTTAAAATATGGACGCTATCACGAACTACATCGAAACAAATAAAGATCGCTTCCTTACGGAACTCTTCGATCTTATCCGTATCCCCTCAGTCAGTGCAAAGGAGGAGAATAAAGCTGACATGATTAAAGCAGCTGAATTTCTTAAAGATTCGCTGCTGAAAGCAGGAGCAGACAAGGCTGAGATATATTCTACAGAAGGGCATCCCATTCTTTATGGAGAAAAGATTATATCTGCAGATGCACCAACTGTTCTTGTATATGGACATTATGATGTCCAGCCTGCCGAACCCCTGGAATTGTGGAATACACCACCATTTGAACCTGTTATTAAGGATGGTAAAATTTGGGCAAGGGGAGCAGATGATGATAAGGGGCAGTTATTCATGCATGTAAAGGCATTTGAATATATGTGCAAAACCGGAGATATGTCCTGTAATGTAAAATTCATGATTGAAGGTGAGGAGGAAGTGGGGTCGGTAAATCTTGAAAAATTCTGCACTGAAAATAAAGCAATGCTGACTGCTGATGTTATCCTTATCTCCGACACTACAATGATTTCGCTTGAGACTCCATCAATAACATCAGGATTAAGAGGCTTGTCATATGTTCAGGTGGAAGTAAGCGGGCCAAACCGCGATCTGCATTCCGGCCTGTATGGAGGAGCAGTGGTAAATCCCTGTAACGTATTGTGCGAAATGATAGCTTCACTTAAAGACAATAAGGGTAAAATCACTATACCGGGGTTTTATGATGACGTGAAGGAATGCAGCTCCGATGAACGCGAAGCCATGGCACAAAGACCTTTCAGCAGGGACAAATTCATGCAATCAGTGGGAGTAAGCAGTCTTAATGGTGAAGACGGCTATTCCGATCTTGAAAGGATAGGTATAAGACCTACGCTGGATATAAATGGTATCTGGGGAGGTTATACAGGAGAAGGAGCAAAGACGATATTACCAGCTAAAGCATATGCAAAAATATCCATGAGACTTGTTCCGTATCAGAAAGCTGAAATAATAGCTGAGCTTTTTATCAAACATTTCACTTCAATTGCGCCGGCAGGAGTGACTGTCAGTGCAGAATTTCTGCATGGGGGTGAAGCCTATGTTAGTCCTCTCAATACTCATGAATACCTTGCGGCATCACAATCGGTTGAACAAACGTTAAACAAAAAACCGATTCCTGTCCGCAGCGGGGGAAGCATACCAATAGTTTCAACCTTTGAAAAAGTGCTTGGAATCAAGTCAATTCTTCTGGGATTTGGTCTTGAATCTGATGCAATACACTCACCTAATGAGAATTACCCGCTGGATAATTTTCTCAAGGGTATAGAAACGGTTATAAATTATTATAAGAATTACGTATTTCTTAAGAAAGGTAAATCTCAGGAATAAGGTGTAAATAATTTCAGAAGCAGGGTATTCTGCGTTTGGTTAAGGTGGCACTTTATTTACTGAGACTCAGTTTTCAATGTTTATCTCCATCCGGAATCATGCTATTCCCCTAATATAAAATATGTTAAATATTATATATTTTTTTTGGGAGTTTAATTTCTAAAGTTTACCTTTAGCCCATTAAATTAAAACCTAAAACTAATTTGTATGAAGAAACTATTTCTGCTGATTGCATTGTTTGTGTTTATAGGTGGCTACACCTTTGCACAAACAAGAGTCATTACAGGTACGGTAACCTCTTCAGTTGAAGGAGAAGGTGCAGTTCCCGGTGTATCAGTTTCTGTTGCAGGTACAACAATAGGTACCATTACAGGAGTTGATGGAAAGTTTTCACTTACAGCACCACAGAACGCAACCACTCTTATCTTCTCCTATATCGGGATGAAGAAACAGGAGATTGAAATAGGAGGCCGGAGTGTAATCGACATTGCTATGGAACCTGACCTGCTGGGTCTGGATGAAGTTGTTGTAACTGCTCTGGGTATCTCACGCGAAAAGAAAGCACTTGGCTATTCAGTTCAGGATCTGGGTGGCGAGAACATTGAAAAAGCAAAAGTTTCAAACATTGTTAACGCTTTCCAGGGTAAACTTTCAGGTGTTCAGATTACCAACTCCGACGGTGGTGTGGCATCAGGTGTAAGGATCCTTATCAGAGGGGTTAACTCACTCTCTGCAAGTGGAAACAACCAGCCTCTTTTCGTGGTTGATGGTGTTCCTATCAACAACTCTACAAGCGATAACGGTGCTTATGGTGGTATGGACTATGGAAACGCAGCCAGTGATATCAACCCTTCAGATGTTGAGAATATCAGCGTGCTGAAAGGTGCCAGTGCCGCAGCGCTTTATGGTTCAAGAGCTGTTAACGGTGTTGTTCTTATAACAACAAAATCAGGAAAATCCGGTGGCAGACAGGGCCTTGGTGTAACTGTCGAGGAAAACGTTATGTTTGAAAATCCTCTTGTAATACCTAAATATCAAGACCTTTATGGACAGGGATCAGCTGCTGACTGGGATGCCGGCATCTATGAGTTTGAATATGTAGACGGAGCTTATGGCGGTGTTAATGACGGTGTTGACGAATCATGGGGACCAAGACTTGACGGAAGACTTCTTCCTCAGTTTGACAGCCCTTATGATCCTGAAACAGGTATCCGCACACCAACTCCATGGATTGCACATCCTGATAACATTAAGAGCTTCTTCGAAACCGGAGTAAAAAGAACTACTAACGTAGCTGTTACCGGTGCCAAGGATGGCGCTAATTTCCGCCTTTCTCTCAATAACCAGAAAATCAAAGGTATTCTACCCAATACAGACCTTACCAAGAATAGTGTTTTATTAAATGGCGAACTTGCTGTTACTGACAAAATTACAGTAGGAGGTTCTGCAAACTATATCAGCAACAAATCTGATAACATTGCAGAGAACGGCTATAACGG
>CALMJY010000076.1 GCA_937864815.1 uncultured Bacteroidota bacterium | reverse complement strand
GGGCAGGGGTGGGTATAATCTAAACGGCTCAAGGGTCCAGCGGCGCTACGGTTCAACGGTATCTGGTTCCCCTCCTTGGAGGGGCCAAGGGTGGGTTTAATTTAAAAGGCACAACGGCACAACGACGCAAAGGCATCTTGAGATAACTCCCCCTTCGAAGGGGTAATATACAAAATAATAATCTAATCAACTGGTTATCAGCTTTTATGTATCAGATTTATCTCTGACAGCTCTTTCCCGATCTGATGAATTCCATTCAGGATCTTCTTAGTTTGAGCATCGGAAGGTTTTTTACGGCCCTGCACATACTGGGAAAGCAAGGTTGGGTTCATACCTATTTTGTCTGCAAGAAACCTGGCATTAATAACCTTGTAATACTGAAAAAATTGCTTAAAATCAATTTCAAACTTAAGATTCTCCTGAGTGATCCTGATATTGTCATCTTCGAAACAAAGATTTACAGCTTCAACTGCATTATTAATAATATCAGGAATTGATCTGGCGGTAGTATAAACCGGATAGTCTTCCGCGAAAGCAGAGAAACCTGTATCTGTTTTCTCAACTATCACTTTAAATTTTTTGTTTGTTGTCTTCATAGCATTTGTTTTTTCAATTTTCCAGCTTCAATCCGGCATCCTTTAATATTTTTCTCTCAAGTCCTTTGCCAACTTCCTGACTGCCATGATCAGGGAAGATTATTATTCCTTGTTTCGTATTATGTCTAAGCTTCACATGAGATCCTCTCTGAGAGACCACATACCATCCATCTCTTTTCAGAATCTTAAAAAGCTCTGAACATTTCATAGTTTTATTCCAGGTGAATTACAAATACAAAGGTAAATAAAAATTTACCCGTATACAAATATACCGAGTTTAATTTAAACGGCACAAACCTCCTTCGCCAAGGCTTCGAAGGTCAAGGGGCGCAAAGGCATCCTGATATATTTCCCCCTTTGAAGGGGGACAGGGGGATGTTGAAACATTTGGCACAAAAGTACAATGGTAGCTTTCATGTTCCCCTCCTTGAAGAGCCTGTCCCGACCGAAGCGTCGGGAGGGCAGGGGTGGAATTGGTAAAGCCCAACAATACAAATGCAACGTCGCAACTGTATTCTTAACTAATACCCGCAATCATTATAAATGGACTGATACCCATATTAGATTTGGATACTGCTTGGCAACTAATAATGATCAAAATTTATTAATACCTCGTTTATCAATTAAAGTATATGAGCACCGACAGTTAGGATAGAGACTTCACTAAATCATTAATTGCAGTAGGATTTCTGTCAAGAGGACTAAAATATATAATACTCAAAATAAATTAATCTTTTTACTTAATTGACATATGACTGATTATTCAGGTAAACTAATAAGTATATATCTTAAAAATTACGAACTGCTCTTACATAATGCAAATTTGTTTTTAATTGGCCAGGACCAGGAGGATCTGGGCTGAATTTCACTGGCTTTGCATAATTAGCATCAGACTCTTCACTACTTGACCAATAAGCAACGCCAGAGGTATTGAAACCACCTATTGCAAATCTATTTAAGTACAATTTATTTAACTCATCCCAACTAGGTAGATACCAGTCGCTGTACCCATTAATAGTAACACCCCTACATAGACGTGCAGCAATACCGGCTGTTGAACAGCCAGCCATTATATCGATTGTGTTTTGAAGCCCTGTGCCTAATATAGTACCATCAGCACCAGTTATAGCTGTTCCAATACAACCCCATTGTGCACCTGTACTCTGATCGCTAGGAGCAGCGATTAATCCATGTGTCTCACCAACTACATATCCAGGGTCACCAGGTTGAAAAATATATGCAATTTTACCACCTTGATAACTATCTCCTATTCCCTGTGCTGTGATAAAACTGATCTCATCCCCATAAGCTGTTCCTACACCATTTGTTGCATATGCTCTGACATAATAAGTAACTCCGAGCGTAAGTCCTGTTATTGTACTTGTATAAGTACCGGTACCGGTACCATCGACAGTTTTTGTTGCCAAATCAACAGTAGGTCCTATTGATGTACTCCAGCACACGCCTCGGGCTATTACAGTTGAGTTTCCATCGGATGTAACATTCCCTCCTGATGTGGCACCAGTTGAATTTATACCGCTTATTGCTGTTGTCGTTACCGCCGGCAAAACCTCTCCTTCACCCTGTAAACATCGAACAGATTGACCAACATTTTTATTGACAGAGCCTCCGTCTTCAAAACTG
>CALMJY010000075.1 GCA_937864815.1 uncultured Bacteroidota bacterium | reverse complement strand
ACAGGAAATGGAAATATAAGTTTCCCCTCCTTTTGAAGGAGGGGTGGCCGCAACACAATGTTTATTAAATTGTTGCAATGCTTCTTTGCGGCCGGGGTGGTTGATTTTAATAATTATATTCTTTGTTTTTCTGAAATCTTTCATTATCTCCATTCTAAATATTAAAAGTCTTTAAAATCCAATCTGTTTTCGAATCTTATAACAGTAGCAGAGTTACATCTTATCCAAAAGATGATCCAGATAATTTAAAACTTTTATGTGAATCGGTTTTTGTTATCAACAGAAATGAATGTAAAATAATCAAATAATCAACCACCCCGGCCGGGAAATAAACCTTGTAATAATCAGATAATCAATTGTCCCGGCCACCCCTCCTTCAAAAGGAGGGGAAACTTTTCCTATACCTCAATTTCAACAGAAAAAGTCTTAAGTTTACGCCTACGCCCTTAGGGGGTTGGGGGTGTAAACTTCTTTTAAGCAGGTATTGTTGATAACAGGAGACTGAAAAAGATATTATAAGTGTAATATCCTGAATATAAGCTCTTTCAGTAAGTCGCCTGGTTCTGTGCCGGCATCTCCGAATCCTTTTGATTTCATATCGAATGTACGGAGCAGGCTTATTACCTGCACTGTCTTCTTTGCATTGTATTTAATTGCGGCACTCTCATAATCCTTCACAAAATACGGATTTACTTTCAATGTTGCCGCAACATTATTTTTTGATTTGTCAGCCAGGTAGTGATAAGCCAGCAATTTGCTGAAAAAGCTGAAAAGTGATGCAATAGTTAGAGTTAGCGGATTATCCTTAGGATTATCAGCGAAATATCTTACTATCATATTGGCTTTAAGAATATTTCTTTCACCCACTGCCTTCTGCAGTTCAAAATTATTGTAGTCTTTACTGATGCCTATGTTTTTTTCTATAAGGGCATTTGTGATAACCGGTTTCCCTGCAGCAAGCGTGATGATCAGCTTTTCCAGTTCATTTGCGATCTTATGGAGGTCGTTACCAAGGTATTCAGTAAGCATTGCACTTGCACTGGGCTCGGTCTTAATGCCCCTTTTCATTAAATAACTATCTATCCATGCAGGTATCTGATAGTCGCGTAATCTTGGTGATTCAAAATAGACTGCTGATGAATCAAGCAACTTGAAAAGTTTTGTCCTCTTGTCAAGGCTTTTGTACTTATAACAGAAAACAAGCAGTGTTGACTGAAGTGGTTTCTCAAGATAAACAGCGAGATCTTCAATCTTTTTCAGTGACTGTGCTTCCTTAACAATTACCACCTGGTGACTTGCCATCATAGGGAAGCGGCGTGCCGTATCAATTATTGCAGCAATGTTTGTATCGTCACCGTATATAATAATCTGATTAAAAGCCTTATCTGCTTCGGAAAGTACCTTTTCCTCAATGTAATCGGAGATGATGTCGATAAAATATGGTTCTTCTCCTGCCAGAAAATAGACAGGTTTGAATATACGGTTCCTGAGGTCTGATAATATCTCGTCGAATGATGCCGCCATTTTCAGAACCTTAGATGTTTTACTGATACCCCGTTCTTCTTGATTTCTTTGAGTGATGCAATGCCGATCTTAAGATGTATTTCGACATAGTCATCTGTTACTTTTTTGTCGCTTTCCTGGGTTTTAATTCCTGTTGAAATCATTGGTTGATCAGACACAAGAAGAAGGGCTCCGGTTGGTATCTCATTGGCAAATCCCACGGTAAAAATTGTGGCAGTCTCCATGTCTATAGCCATTGCGCGGGTTTTCATAAGGTATTTCTTAAATCTTTCATCATATTCCCATACCCTGCGGTTAGTGGTGTATACAGTACCGGTCCAGTATTCCCGCTTGTATTTGTTGATAGTTGCCGAAATAGCGCTCTGAAGCATAAATGCAGGAAGTGCCGGAACTTCATTCGGAAGATAATCATTTGAAGTACCATCACTTCTGATTGCAGCTATAGGAAGGATAAGGTCACCCAGCTTGTTTTTCTTTTTTAATCCGCCGCATTTGCCAAGGAAGAGAACGGCGTCCGGATTAACAGCGCTAAGAAGGTCCATAATAGTTGCAGCATTTGGACTTCCCATTCCGAAGTTTATAATTGTAATACCATCGGCAGTGGCACTCGGCATATTTTTATTCTTTCCCTCCACCGGAACATTATGCCATTTGGCAAAAAGTTCCACATAATAGGTATAGTTGGTAAGCAGAAAATACTTGCCGAATGATTCTATCGTTCTGCCAGTATATCTTGGTAACCAGTTATTAACAATTTCTTCTTTAGTCTTCATGTGACGATTTAACTTTTAGATAAACCGGATATATTTGTATTGCCAGCAAAAATACATAAAGTAACTTGAAAGAGCTAAATCTGCCCGTTTATTCATTTAAAGTTACCGGTTCAGAGGGTAATGAGATGATCCTGGATCAGATCAGGCGTAAATATGTGAGGCTTACTCCTGAGGAATGGGTGAGACAGAATTTTGTTCAGTATCTTATTAACGAGGGCAAATACCCACCGGGACTCATAGCAATTGAAGTAATGTTCTCCCTGAATAAGCTGAAGAGAAGGGTTGATATTCTGATCCATGACAGGCAGGGAAAACCGGTTATGATCGTTGAGTGCAAGGAGCCTGAGGTTAAAATCAATGAAAAGGTTTTTGATCAGATTGTTACTTACAACATGGTATTGAAAGTTCCATATATTGTTGTTACAAACGGTATAGTTCATTATGCCTGCAAGATTGATCATGCTGAGAACAAGTGGGAGTTCCTGATGGTGATACCGTTGTATGAGGATATTATATAGGCGCAACGGCTCAACGTTGCAACGGCACAAAGGTTGGTGTTTTGGTTCCCCTCCTTGGGAGGGGTTAGGGGTGGGTATATTATGAAGGATCAAAGCAAAAAGAACGGAGAAGAAGGATCCGTATTGAGTTCCCCTCCTGGGAGGGGCCAGGGGTGGGTTAATTCAGAAAATGATATTATGTTTAATAAGAAAAAAATCATCCCATATAATCCTGAACTTAAGGATCTTGCCAGAAAGTTAAGAAGAAATATGACCCTATCGGAGGTACTTTTATGGAATGAGTTAAGAAATAAACAAATGTCGGGATTTGACTTTGACAGGCAGAGGCCAATCGATAATTTCATTGTTGATTTTTTCTGTAAAGAACTATCGTTGGCTATGGAGATCGATGGTGATACACATATTTTCCGAAATGACTCAGATGATAAGCGACAGAAATGTCTTGAGAATCTTGAGATTCATTTCTTAAGATTTGATGATAAGGAGGTTAAGAAAAGTATGGATAATGTACTCAGGGTAATACAGGATTGGATAATTAAAAACCAACCCACCCCCAGCCCCTCCCAGGAGGGGAGCCTGAAAAGGAACAATGATAATTCTAATAACCAAACCACTACTAAGCCCCACCGGGAGGGGAGCCTCGAGTAAACAGTATCTGATATGATCAACGTAACCTGCGCAATAATACGTAATGAGGATGACCAGGTACTGGTGGTTCAGAGGGGTGAGCATACCGACCACCCGCTGAAATGGGAATTTCCTGGTGGTAAAGTACAAAAAGGTGAATCAGAGGAGGAGTGCATCATCAGGGAAATTAAGGAGGAGCTTTCGATTGATATTGTTATCTGTGGCAGATTGTCGGATGTTGAATATGATTACGGTAATAAAAAAATACGGCTGATACCATTTATTTGTGACACTCTTGAAGAATTGCCATTCCTGTCTGAACATGTAGATTTTAAATGGATTGAACCTGAAACTCTCGTTGAGGTGGATTTTTCAGAAGCTGATATTCTTGTTGCGAAAAACTATTCCGGAAAGGCGGGGATAAGGGTAAAATCAGCACCTGACCCAGTTTTGCAGCAGGAGCAGGCTATTAAAGATGATACAGACCTGAAAAATATTGTGAACAGCATGATGGGAATAAACGAGGCGGAATGGGTTGCAACATCAGCTATTGATAATCCGGAGATTTTCAGGAAACTGCTTCAATATTCATTTACCGATGATAAAAAACTGGCATTCCGGGCCTCATGGACCGTAACCAAAGTTTGCGACAGATTCCCTGAAATGATTATTCCTCATCTGCCTATGCTTGTTGAATCATTACCAAAACTTGATAATGAAAGTGTTCAGAGATCATTTTTACGGATCATTTCCCTTACGGATATGAATAATCTGGGTACAAAACATCACGGGATGCTTGCCGAATATTGTTTTTCGGCCCTGCGTTCAGGATTTACAGCAATTGCTATTAAAGCATATTCAATGGAAGCACTTTACAAACTGGCTCTTATCTACCCTGAACTTGCAAATGAAATCGCAGCAACAATTAATATGATCCAGGGTGAAGGTTCCGCCGGAGTAATTGCCCGGGGAAGACAGATACTTAAAAAGCTTACAGAAATACATTAACCACAGAGGACACAGAGCCTTTACACTGAGATCACAGAGGAATATTCTAGTGATCAGACTCTGTGACCTTTGTGAATCCTTTGTGATCTCTGTGGTTAAAAAAAATCAAAACAATTATACATCTGTATATCTTTCGTATTTTTGCAGATCATTTTCAAAGAATCAAATGAAAATAGTTGATACCAGGGGGCAACTCTGCCCGGCACCACTGATTGCAACCAAAAGAGCGTTGAAAGAAACTCAGTTGGGGGATTCATTTACTGTCCTGACGGACAATCAAACTTCTTTCACTAATGTGAGCCGGTTTCTGAAGGACAATAACACACCTTTTACTTCTAGTGAAAAAGAAGGAGTATGGACTCTTAATGTAACAAAAATATCAGGTGATCTTTCAAAACCAAATGCAGAGGATTATTGTGAGGTTGAGGTACCACATTTTCAGAAAGGGGATTTTGTTGTTGCAATTTCTTCCGACAGGATGGGAGAGGGCGATCCCGGGCTTGGTACCCTGCTGATGACGAATTTCATTAAAGCGGTACACGATCTTGATATTCTTCCTTCTAAAATGGTGTTTTACAACAGAGGCGTTTTTCTTGGCAAAAAGGATTCATCTGTAATTGAACTGCTGAAAGATCTTGAAAGAATGGGAGTTTCTCTTTTTCTTTGCGGTACATGTATCAATCACTATTCACTTAAGGAAGAGATTTCTATAGGTACAGTCAGCAATATGTTTGAGATTGCCCAGATAATGTCGCTGTCTCTTATACACATCTCCGAGCCCACGAGACAGGCAGAAATCTC
>CALMJY010000074.1 GCA_937864815.1 uncultured Bacteroidota bacterium | reverse complement strand
TGATTAATTCTCACACTACCTGACTATCACTTATTTTTTAAATGCGTTTGCCCTGAATAGATCATGGAGTGAATTCTTGGCAAATGAATAACGTGAAAAACATTTATTCTTCATGAAAAACGTTTAAAATACTACCTGTCCCATGAAAAATGCTTATGAAAGGAAATGGGATAATTACTGCCATTCCTTCAAAAACTCTTTAAAAAGATACGTTTTATGTTGATCATTTAGCAGATGGTCCGGACCGTTGACCAAAGGATCATACCACGATACTTTTTGTTCTGCCCAGGCCAACCATTGTGTAAACTCTTCAGTAATATTACCCTTCTTCATCGCATTTGCTTCAACTGTTTGGATGTAATTACGGATTATGTTTGTCTGATGAAGACGGACTGCTTGCAGAAAGAGTTTCTTGAAAGCCTTCGCTTCTTTCTCCTGCCTATCTCTCAGTTCTCGCTCAATTCTCTGCTGCTCTTCCCATTGTTTCCTGCGGATTTCAGATTCAATCCTTTCTACCCTCATTCTTTCACCTTCCAACTCAAGCATTGCAATTATTGTAGAAATCTTGGTTTCGATTGGTTCATGGCCATCCTTAACTTCCTTTCTGGTATAAGATCCAATGTCGATGACGAAGACAAATTCCCCGGTTGTTTCATACTGTCGTCCACCATAACTGGTTTTAATGTCAGATACCCTTTGTTTTTCTCTAAGTCGGAATTTTACATGTTCTTCACCGATCTTTGCATATGTGGTAAAATGATCGGCTATAACATCATGTTTCCTGAACCTGAGAACCTTAATTATTGTATCCAGCAGACGAATTGCTCTTGGTCGGCTTTCTTCCTGGACTTGGATATTCAAAACATTATTTCTGTCAGGATAGGTTCCATTGTGGCTTCTGTAGTATTTCCTTACAGCATCATAATAGTCTATCGTGCTTCTGATAAGTTTATCCGGCCGGGAGGAAAGTCTGTCCGGTACTTTTAATGGTAAGTCCCTCGTATCTTCAAGAGTATGAATTAGTCTCCGCAACTGGCTAAGGGGAGAATCAACATTAATATGACCTTCACCCTTTTCGCTGAGTGTTATTTTATCTGTACCCTCAAAGTTCAAGGGAAGTTTTGTGATAATTACTTTCTTATGATACTGGATCTTTTGCCAATGCCCCATAGCGGGAATCGGAATATTCATTCGCTTGCAGATCTTCCGCAGACCATTATCCGATATCTTATACTTCTTTGCAAGTCTTGAGAGTGGTTCGGTCCACACAAGATCATAGAGTTGTTTGCGAGTAAACGTTACCTGTTCCATAGTTTTTCATTAAAAATGTTCTAATATGTGTAGTATAACTACCAATATCGGAACATAATTAATGATATGTAGACCTGTATTAAAAATTATAAATCAGAAATCGAATTCCAGAAGTTCTTCCTCCCTGGTTACTTCAGACCAAATTTTCCTGGACATTAGTTCATCATACTCTTCTATGTCCAATAGTCTCCAGAGTACATATGTGCCTCTCTGCAAAGTATGCCGAACAGTTATTATTTTGTCCTTCGAAGTAAAGAACAAGCTACAGTATAAATAACCTCTTTCAAAATGGACATTAGTTACACGTACAATGTCTACAAACCCACTTTCCTGGTATGTCAATAAGTCATTTAGTTTTATCACATTCCCGGTTGTGCAAATGCAATCACTATTGATGAAATACCAGGAAGAATGGAAATAACAGCCAAGTCGATTTGCCCATGCATTAAATTTTTTCTTCAAACAATGGAAGAAAAACCGAACTCTAATTTCTAACATATTCATATTCTGGTCTTTTTCATGTATCCACCGGTACCCTTCCCCCCCCGGGCACCCTAAAGAATATGGCTGGGGGTGCTGCATTGAGAAATTCTACCGGATATTTAATTTTTCCTTTAATATAAATACCCGGAAATATCGGATCCGACCTTAAAATCAAAAGCAAAAAAAAAATTCCAAATGGAAAAATCTTTTGGACAAAATTGGTTTTTGAAAATTTTTTATAGAAATTTTGAATAAATGGCTGAAATACAACTAATTTCTGCAAAATATTTGATATTTTTCAGTAATAGGAATTTGATGGCAGATAAGGGGAAAAGTTTGTGGCAGATTTTGCGGATTTTGTGGCAGATTTTGTGGCAGAAAAGACAAAACCCCTTGAATATCAAGGGGTTTTGAGGGTGTAGGGGCGGTGCGGACGGGACTCGAACCCGCGACCCCCGGCGTGACAGGCCGATATTCTAACCAACTGAACTACCGCACCAATCTTAATTCGCGATGCAAAATTAAGCTATTTTTTCATATCACAAAAAAAATAGATCAAAATTTAATGATTTATACCTCAATATGGGTGTAAACGATAGAATGACATACTATGGCAGATTGTTTGGAGATAGTTTCAAAAAATACTGTAGTTTTAAGCCCTAAACAGACTCTTACCTGATAATCAATGAATTTTAGATCAGTATTGATTATTCTTTTTACACTTATATGCGAAATTTCTGTTGCTCAGATATTTACTGACAGTAATTTGCCAATTGTAATTATTAATACCGACGGAGGGGTGATTATCCCTGATAATCCCCGTGTGCTGGCTTCAATGAAAATAATAAAAAGGGGAGGGGACCAGCGGAACTGGGTGACAGACCAGGATTCTTCAAAATTCCTTAATTACGATGGAAGGATAAATATTGAAATCAGGGGATCAAGTTCACAATACCTTCGGAAGAAGCAATATGGTCTTACAACACTGGAATCTGATAATATTTCAAACAGGAATGTAAGCCTGCTCGGACTGCCTGTTGAGAACGACTGGATATTAAACGCTCTTGGATTCGACCCTTCATTAATGCGTGATTATATATGCTATAACCTGTCACGGAGGATTGGTAATTATGCAACACGGACTGTTTACTGTGAGGTAATAATAAATGGCTCCTATAATGGCCTGTATGTCCTGCAGGAGAAAATAAAAGCCGGAGATGACAGGGTTGACGTGAAGAAAATATCTCCATCTGACAAAGCATTCCCGAAAGTTACCGGCGGCTATATAACAAAGGCAGATAAAACCACAGGAGGTGACCCGGTGGCCTGGACAATGCCCAGCTACCTTACATCAAAGAATGTTTTGTTTATACATGAACTGCCAAAACCCGAAAATGTTACCCTGGAACAGAACAACTATATTAAAGGTGAATTTGAGAAGCTTGATTATCTTGCACTTGGAATAAACTCATCCTCCACGAACGGATGGCCTTCAGTAATTGATGTTTCATCATTTATTGATTATATGTTATTAAATGAATATTCCGCGAACACTGATGCATACCAGTTAAGTACATTCTTTCACAAGGACCGTAACGGAAAACTGAGAGCGGGGCCAATCTGGGATCATAACCTGACATTTGGGAATGATCTTACACTTTGGGGCTTTGACAGGAGCAAATATGATACATGGCAGTTTTCAAATGGTGACAATACAGGGGCAAGATTCTGGAAAGGACTCTTTGATGATCCAGTTTACAGATGCTACCTTTCCAGAAGGTTTAACGAGCTTATAATGCCTGATATGCCACTCAACCGGAATCTGGTATATTCTTTAATTGACAGCACAGCCCTTCTTATTAATGAGGCACTTTCAAGGGAAAACCAGAGATGGGGTACTGTTAATAATTTCACAGGAGAATTGACAAAAATCAAGGATTTTATCAGCAACAGGATCAATTGGATGTATTCAAAACTGGGATCAGGATCAAACTGCATTAATGCCGGCATCCCTGAACTGGCCATAACAAGAATTATGTATTGCCCTGAAACTTCTGTTGAGTTCCCGTCACCGGATGATCTTGAATTTATTGAAGTTACCAATACAGGTACAAGTGAGGCAGTGCTATCGGGAATATTTTTTGCGGGCACTGGTTTCGTCTATCAGTTTCCAATGTATTCGGTTCTGCCGCCGGGAGTTTCTGTGACGATAGCCGGCAATGCTGCTGTATTTAAAATGAAGTATGGTTTTTTTCCGTTCGGACAGTTTACGAGAGATCTGTCTGATACCGGAGAAAAACTCCTCCTTTCAGATGCCTATGGCAATGTAATCGATTATGTTTGCTATTCTGATGCCTATCCCTGGCCCGAAGCCCGGGGAAATGGAAAATACCTGAACCTGAAAGATTATAAGGCCGATAATAATCTTGGTTCAAGCTGGGAGGCTGTTGAAAATGATCTGATTTCAGCTGTCGATGTAAATCCTGAGTCACTGATAAAGATTTACCCTTCACCGGTTACAGACAAACTTGTTATTGAACATCCTGAAATTATTTCAGAAGTACATATACTGAATTTGCAGGGTCAGGTTTTAATGAGCACTGTAACTGGTTCTGATCAGGTTGTTATTGAGATGAATGGTTTTACTAAGGGGATATATATCATTAAACTGGTTTCAGCACATGGTAATTATTTCAGGAAAATAATAAAGATGTGATATTCAGGATGTTGCTGTCCTGAAAAAACTGAAGTTGACACCTCCGTAGTTCCTGTGTTCATTAAAGAGAGAATGACTGCTGAAACTCATCGACCTGGGATGTTCAAGTATAAAAAAGCCTTCCTTCTTTAATATCCCTGCATTAATAACAATATCAGGAATCTCTTCAAGCCATTTTAACTCATAGGGTGGATCGGCAAATACCAGATCATATTTTACCTTACAGGTTCTGAGATATGCTTTAACATCAATATGGATCGGTTTTATATTATCCATTCCCAAATCCCTTATTATTTTCCTGATGCCATTAATATGAACAGGATCCTTCTCTACAAGATGTACCTCAGCAGCTCCTCTTGAAGCGAATTCATAACTCATGCATCCGGTCCCGGAAAAGAGGTCGAGCACAACAACAGATTCAAAATCAAGCCTGTTATTCAGGATATTGAATAAACCCTCACGTGCAAAGTCGGTGGTTGGCCTTGCTTTAAAACCTGATGGTGGAACAATCCTTCTTCCCCTGTATTTGCCTCCTATTATTCGCAATTTGCCAGTGTGAAAAGATTGAGATAACGATGACGCACAACATCGCTGAATACATAACTGAATGTAAAATTACCTTTTGGCTCACTGAACTTAAGATGCCTTACATACATGGCAAATGCAGAAGTGAGGTCATCATACTTTTCAGTGTGTCCGCTCAGCCAGATAGTCTCATCCTGTTTTAATTCAAGGTTTCTGAATGTATTCATCACATAATAGAGAATATCATTGATGTTTCTGTATGTAAATGAATTACAGAATTTGAGCAAGTTCTGCCTGTAAATCACAAGGTTGAAAAAGTCCCTCTCAACATGCAAATGGATATGATTGCCATCAGTGCTTTTTCCCGAATGCGAAGCATGGTTGAGCAAAGGCTTTGTATGGTGAAAGGGAAGCACCCCTGGAAACCTTTCAGTAACGGTTTCATATAAAGTTTTTACAGCTGAAAAAACGATAAAAACATCAGGATCAGACGACTTATTAGAGAGCAATACATTTCCATCCACATTCAGGTGATTGAAGGAAAAATACTCATCTTTTTTACCGGGATCAAATAGCTGTGACGGTACCAGGGTGAACTTTCCTGATGGTAAAACAATATTTATTTTCCTATACCTTTTTCCCAGGAAGTCATCTTTTGAAATAATCTCATCTATTGCACTTGCGCTGAAAGGATTTTTTTCCTCTGCCTCAAAAGATCGCAGAAGAACATATTTGTTCCTGATGGTGTCGAGAATTGAAAAAACGAGTTCATCAGTACTCAACTGTACTGAAAGCACATAGTTTTCAGTTGAGTTTATGTCAAGTGTCTCGTCAAAGAGTTCGAGAAATGGCATTAAAAAGGTATTTCTTACAAAAATATAAAAGTAACAGCAAAGGTGGCAAAGTTTTAACAAAGATCACAAATAATTATATTGTTATATTATATCTCTTTGCGTACTTTGCGTTTTCTCTGCCTGGTTTAATAAATAGATGCGGGATACAATAATATACAACAGTCTTGTTAAAAATCTTGGTAATGCTCCCACTGAAGATCAGTCGGTTGCATTAAAGAAGATTGCTTCTTATATCTGTGACAATACCAACGATGTTATTTTCCTGATGACAGGATATGCAGGCACAGGAAAAACCAGCGTTATCAGTTCCGTTGTAAAGACTCTCGACCTGCTAAGGATGAAATCTGTATTGCTGGCTCCAACGGGCAGGGCAGCCAAGGTTCTTTCTTCCTATTCCGGCAGACCTGCCTTTACAATTCATAAAAAAATTTACAGGCAGAAATCATTGAAGGATGGGATCGGAAGTTTCAAACTCGACAGAAACCTTGCAAAAGACACATTCTTTATTGTTGATGAGGCTTCCATGGTTTCGAACAGTTCAGGTGATGCATCCCTTTTTGGAAGCGGCAGGCTTCTCGACGATCTGATAGAATATGTTTATTCAGGTACGGAATGTAAATTAATCCTTGTTGGTGATACGGCACAGCTTCCTCCTGTTGGCTCTGTTGTAAGTCCGGCTCTCGATTCAAAAACTCTCGGCGACTACGGCTTCGGACTGATAACATGTGAGCTTAGACAGGTAGTAAGGCAGAGCGAAACATCGGGTGTGCTGATGAATGCCACAAGCGTCAGGCTGCAGGTTGCAAATGAGGATCTTGTTCATCCGTCGATAGACTGCATCAATTACTCAGATATAAAAAGATTAAAAGGCGAAGAGCTGATTGATGAGATCTCTTCTGCATATGGTTCCTGTGGCCTCGAGGGAACAATTATTGTCGTTAATTCAAACAAAATGGCAAACCGCTATAACCAGGGCATACGTAACAGGATATTCTTCAGGGAGGAGGAAATAAGTCCCGGCGATATGGTGATGGTAGTAAAGAATAACTATTTTATCCTTGAGGAAGAGGATGACGGAGCGGGCTTTATTGCAAACGGGGATATTGCCGAGGTGAGAAAGATAAGAAAATACGAGGAGAGATACGGATTCCGTTTTGCCGAGATGGTCCTTAAATTCCCTGACTATGACCTGGAAGTGGAGTCTAAGATTATGCTCGATGTACTTAGTCTTGACACACCTGCTTTACCAGCCGATAAGAATAAGGAACTCTATCAGAACATATTAGCTGATTATCTGCATATCAAAACACGGAGAAAACAATATGAAGCGGTTCGTGACGATCCGTATTTCAATGCACTCCAGATAAAGTTTGCATATGCTGTTACTTGTCACAAGGCTCAGGGCGGCCAGTGGGAGAGGGTATTTATTGATCAGGGTATGTTCAACCGCAATGAGATCACAATCGATTACCTCAGGTGGTTCTATACAGCTCTTACCAGAGCTACTGACAGGGTTTACCTTGTCAACTTCAATGAGGAGTGGTTTAAGTAAGGGTACGACGGTTTGACGGTGCGACGGTACGGCGGTTCGATGTTAAGGCAAAAATTCAAATTGACCGTCGTACCGTAATTCCGTAAAACCTTAATACCGTAATACCGTAATACCGTAATACCGTAATACCGTAATACCGTTCCCATATAGTCACCAGATATATGGTATCAGCCTGTACCTGGTTTTCTGACAATATTCGATATAACCTGGTAGGTTTTCGCGGAGGACTTTTTCCTCATTTATGATCCTGAAAGCAAGAGCTATGGGTAATAATGCCATTGGTATAAGTCCCCAGTATGAACCAAGTGCCAGCGGTGTGGGCATATACATTATTAGTACACCTATATACATCGGATGCCTTATAATGCTGTACAACCCTGTAGTGATGACCCTTTGTTCCTGGTCAATTTCAATAATCCTTGATGCATAGCTGTTCTGCCGGAAAACCATGAAGATGATAAGGTAACCTCCAAGGATAAATGCATCTGTAGCTATTATTACTTCAGTTGGAACGTCAGACCAACCGAAGCGCTTGTCAAATCCGGGGATAATAAAAGCTGCTATAAAGACAGGAAGGGTGAACAACTGGAAAAGTTTCTGTTCTTTGACCTTTTCAGTTCCTCTGGCGCGTCTCTCCAGAAACCTCGGATCTTTTACAATAAAGTACATAAATGCTGACAACATTGAAAGGAAAATGATAGAGAAGTAAAGGTAAACTTCCCAGTAATTAAATGTCCCGGCAGGCAGTAGTGTGAATCCGATAATAAACAGTGGTAAGAATGAGATTCTTACCAGCAGCTTCCTGATGAGAGCTGATTTCTCCTGCCTGGTCATTTCACTTTTTGTTTCCATATAACTCTATAATTACTTTGATGATTCTTTTGATCGTATAGCGTCAATCACCTCCGTTGATACCCAGTAAATATCATAGTTGTCATTCTGAGGACTATTAAGAAACTCCTTTAGAGAACCAAGAGTGTTCTTTGAAGATAATACCTTCATCTTTTCGCTTGTTTTTCTTGCTGAAAAGAACAAATACTTTCCATCGGGCGATACTGAGGCAGAGATTGCATTGCTTCCTTTAATGTTTATTTCCGGACCAAATGATTTGCCTTCACTCCAGTTATCATTATTATCCCTGAAAAATATGTAATAGTTTGAAAAACCCGGATTAATCGCATTGTGTTTATTTTCGACACATGCGATCAGAAAACTCTCCTCAGGTGAAATAAATGCATTGTATATGTTCCCATTCCCGTTGATAACAGGAGGAAGCAGCTCCGGCGTATCATATTTTAACCCATTCTTCTTTGCCCTGAGTATTTCAGATTTTCCGGTCTTCTCATCGCTTCGGGTAAAATAAAGTGTTCCGGTTTTTGTCAGTGAAGGATAAAACTGTGAGTTTGGCCTGTTGAAGGCAGTATCGGGATTATATATGTCGCCCCATGTCCCATCACTTTGCTTATTGGATGCCCATATATTCTGATAAGCCCATCCCGGCTTTGGTTCTTTCCCTGACGGAGGCTTTGTCGAAAGAAAATAGACAGTTTTTCCATCAGGGGAAAAGCAGGGTTCAAGGAAGAAGTATTTACTATTATGCGTAAAGGGGGCAATTTCAGGTTCTGTCCAATTGCTGCCTGCAAGTCTTGTATAAAAGATAGTTACATGTCGATCCGTGAGAATTCCATAAAATATCTCTGTTCCATCTGGAGAAATGGTTATGTCGCGTTCGTAATAACCTGTAGCAATAATGTCAGGAGCAAATAATTCCGGTATCAAGCCGGGAGGTTTTTGTCCCAGGTAAGCGAGATTCGGATTTAGAGTTCTGACCTCCTGCCATGCTATAGCAAAGCATAAGTATCCCAGGGAAAATAAGGAAAAAAAGTTTTTCATCATATGTTACATTTAATTTACGCAAGGCAATATTTTCTCAAAAATTAAGGCGATTATGCTCATCCAGTGTGCTCCGGCCTGCTGGTAGGTTATATCGTTGGTCCAGCAGGTGGCGGTAACAATCAGCTGAAGATCAGGGATGATGATTATAAATTGTCCTCCCCAGCCCATGGCCATATAGTACCTGTGGCCCGATTCAGTCCCGAGCCAGATCTGGTACCCGTATTCAGGACCGTACGGGACATCATTCTTTGTTGAGATCTTTGTTGCTGTCATTTCATTGATCCAGCTTTCAGGAACAATCTGATTTCCATTATATTTCCCCTTGTTCATTATCAGATTTCCGAATTTCACCATATCACGGGGTTTTAAACGCAGATATGCTGCACCCAGGTGGTAGCCTCTGTTGTCGGTGCTCCATCTGTACTCTGTAATTCCAACCGGATCAAACAGGTTCTCTGCAGCAAAATCAAGTGTACTCACACCTGTGGCTTCGGTTATTATTACCGAAAGCAGGTGAGAGGCTCCATCGCTGTAATTGAATACAGTTCCCGGGGTGGCGACCAGAGGAAGGTCAAGGATAAATTGCAGATTGTCCTCTGATTCAAAGAAACATTCTTCAAAAAGACTTGAGGATGAAGTTCCATTCCATGAATGACCGAATGACATCTTGAGAAGCTGGTCAATAGTGATATTAGCTTTTATGTTATCATGGAATGTCACGATTCCTGTCAGATAATTATTGATCGGATCGTTAACACTTTTTATAAAACCTTTGTCTATTGCCAGTCCGACAAGGATTCCGGTAAATGTTTTAGTTACAGACATTATATTTTTTATACTGTCGGCGCCATAGGTTTTATAATTTGTATATTCCTCTGCAACGATTGTTCCGTTCCGGCTTAGAATGAGACTTAAGGCTCCATCGATAGTTTTAAACTCATCGAAAGCCAGTGTAAGCTGTTCTCCATCAATATTATACTGTTCAGCCAGCGGGAAACGATTTTCGAGTTCTTTTTTACATGATATCAAAAGGAGTATTGATACAAGCAAAAGAACCAGCCGGTATCCAAGATTTCCATGTCTCATTTATCTCATTCAATAACAGCTTTCAATAACCAGTTTATACAGGTAGAACTCAAAATTGTCCTTCCATCTTTCATTATCCTGAACATATGGCCATGCCGTAACGACTGCAACCAGGTTTTTATCAGGAACAACCATTATAGTCTGACCACCATGTCCGGCTGCCCAGTAAACTTTTTCTGCTGTAAATATCCAGAAATAATAACCGTAGCCCCATCCTGAGGAAGTATAGTGTGGTCGTGTAGCCTCATTCACCCAGGTACTGTCTATAATCTGTTTGCCATGCCATTTACCGTTTTGCAGCATTAGTTGTCCGAATTTAGCCATATCTCTGGGTTTAAGATTAAGGTTTGCAGCTCCGAAAGTCACTCCGTCTTTCGCCGACTGCCAGTACCAATCAGAAATTCCCAGAGGTTCAAACAGATATTCCCTGGCAAATTCCGACATGGGTTTTCCAAATCTTCTCTGAATGGCATATGAAATCAGCTCACAATTAGCATCGGTGTAATAGAATGAGGTACCGCGTGTGTATAGCCACGGATATGACAGAGCATATTCAATTGAGTTATCGGTAAAAAACCTTTCATAGCCCGAATTTTCATCCTGACCTGAACAACCTGTTCTCATTGTCAGGGCATTATCAATAGTAATATCTTTTTTTTCGGGGTGATTTATAAAATACTCCGGGTAGATATCGCTCAACCTCTGGTTCACAGAATCCAGTAATCCCATTTGCAGTGCAATACAGGTTAAAATACCAGTAAATGATTTTGTAGCAGACTTGATATTCTGAATCTGCCTGGCATCTTCAGGATCATGGGGATATGCTTCAGCAACTATTTTACCGTTTCTCACAATTATCATACTTCTGACCAGGTAATATTCATCTTCCCTGTATATATACCTGAAGACCCTGTCAAGCTTTATACTATCAATATTTTCTGCTGAAAGAGAGGATATTTCCCAACCATCGTCAATATCAGGGGGAGTGAATCCTGTATAAGGTAATTTAAATGGTTCATCCTTAAGACAGGAAGAAATAACTGTTCCTAGTGCAAATATCATAACTGACCCGATCCATTTTATTAATACAACTCTCATATATTGCTATTTGCTTAAAAACCTACTCCAATCCCAAAACTGATAATTATTCTTTGAAAGGATTCGCCATTGATCTCTGAAATCGTAGAATAAATTATTGAATTATTGAGAGAAAAACACAAATCTTCATTTAATGCAATTCTGTACTCATTTCTTAATGAGCAAAGAAAAAAATCAGGAATTGTGGTGAACGTATAACCACTGTTTGTTATTAGTATAATATTTGAAAATGTCCATTCCTCCTGGGCATATAGTCTGATGTCTTCAGGTCTGCTGCATATTCCTGCAAGTTCCATCTTTAGAGAACTGATAAGTGTGTTTTTATCATTGAAAATCAGTTTAATCCGGTTATACAATCCTGCTGAAATTGCTGAACTCCAATACGCCCTGGATTCATCCCACACAGGATATTCTAATACTGACCAGTTGTAGGAAACGTCAGCACCCAGGTAATACTTTACCTTTTCCCCGTCCAGAAGAATTTTGCCCCATGAATAGTCTGCATTAAAACTAATATTATATGTCCCTTTATCTGTTTCAAGATTTGTTTTAAGTTTACTATAGCCTGCTGCGAACATGAGTTCATTTAAATTTTTTTTGTCCTTTTCAAACCTGTATGATAATTCTATCCCCGGCCCCCTGTTTACTTTTGGTATGAGGATATTCTCCTTTACCTGGTTGTTTACGATTTCAAGGGAGAATAAGTGTGTAGTTCTTGCAGATTGTTCTTCCTGTGAAAACAGGTAACCTGGAATAAGCAGAATTGATAGAAACAGTAACGATTTATTCATTTATTATTTACTTATTGTCAGATTCCCGATATATAACGGCCGACTAGTTCCATGACTGATGATTCTTTCTGCCATGACTTACTGTCAAATCCGGGCTGGGGTGCAGCTGTGGCAACAATTACAATATTAAGTTCCTTTATTGTAACAATCATCTGACCACCATGACCCCAGGCAAACCAGATAGTATGACTGCCTGAAGTGCCTGACCACCAAAGATAACCATACTGCAGGTTATGAATGGTTTTTAATATTTCACGGCCATAAGTGGTAGTAGAATATACTGTTTGTGACTGATTTATCCAGTCGGTAGGAATAAGCTGATTATCTTTCCATTTACCATTATTGAGGTATAATTGTCCGAATTTGGCAAGGTTTCTTGGAGTCAGGTAAATGTCACCCATTGCATAATAATATCCTGAAGGATCTGCAGGCCAGTATGGAACTGTTATCCCCATTTCATCGAAGAGGAATTCTTTGGCAAATGCCAGGAGTGTTCTTTTTGACCCCCTTGATATTATGATTCCCATAATGTGTGAAGTAAAATTCGAATAGCCGAATTCAGTTCCCGGGTTATGCATTAACGGGAATTGTGACAGCAATGGTATCCAGTTAGTTGTATTGAAAAGTGTATTAAGGTATCCGTCGACCTCTTCCCATGGATAACCTGATCTCATCTGAAGTATCTGCTCCACTGTGATTTCAGATTTACCCGGATCAGTTGATTTCCAGTCGATTTCAGAAAAAAAGTCCTTCATTTTCTGATTTTTACCTGTAATAAAACCTTCCCTGATAGCTATACCTGTAAGAGCTGAAGTAATGCTTTTTGTAACGGAAGCGGTTGAAGATGCATCATATACTGATTTTCCGTTAAAGTATCCCTCGGCTACGATGAACCCATTCTTGATAACCAGAAGGCTGTAAAGATTGTCAAGTTTTCTAGCTTCTCTGTACAGATCATTCAGAAAATTTGAATCCAGATCCTGTTCTCCGGCACCGGATATCTGCCAACCATCATTCTGAATTAATGGTTGCCATGAAACAGACTCTTCATCGTTTTTTGTACAGGACCAGAGCACCAAGGTTGCCACAAGCATTAATGAATTCAACCACTTACAGAAATTCATCATCTTCTGCATTTTTAAATTTAACTTGCTATCACCTTTATCAGGATTACTCCAGTAATAAGACCAGCAAAGAGGATCAGAATGCTTATTATCATCCACCACCAAATTTTTCTCCAGCCCGGGGTGGTTACTTCTCCTTCGCCTCCCGCAAAGACGTGCCATGCCTGATAACCCCTTTTTACTGCCCAGATTTCATAGAACAATGCAAATAATCCTCCAAAAAGACTTCCTGCGATTACTATTACCAGCCATGTCAGCACGAGCCAGGGTGAAAGAGGCATTATCTGAGACATTGTGATGGTTTTGTTAACCAGAACCATAGAGAAAGGGAAAATCCCTCCGAGTATGAGAAATGTAGTAACCAATACCTGGGGAAAACGCTGAAGCAGGAATCTGAAGAAATTCTTTTTTCCAGCCTGTGCCAGAAATGGAGAATGAAAAATAATCCATGATGTCAATAAAGGAAGACCTAGAAAGAAGAATGCCTGTGTCAGTTGACTGACACCTCCCGATATCATTTTTAAAATCATGACTATAATTGCTACCAGGTATGAAATTACAACAGGCACCAGGTTCCCTGTAGTTTCGATAATTGAGTTCTGCCATATTGATGTCTTACTTGAATTTAAAGTCAGAAGTTTTGCCAGCAGTGCAACAGGACCAAGTGCTATGACTGCAGGAATCCAGAATCTTAATCCTTTCCCGGGTGTCGGAAGAATGAACAATAAAACCATGCTGATAACAATCAGGACACTCCAGGAAACGCCAATAATAATATTCCTCCCTGAAGTCTTTGTCAATTGTTTGTAGCGCTCTGCAGCTTCCTGTTGAACATCTTCCGGAAAAAATATGCTGAGAGGTCCTGCTTCCCTGGGATTTGCCAGCTCATCTTTTACATTTATAATGACAGGATTATCATACTGGTAAAAATAATACAGGTACATCACACCATTAACAAGGTCAACTACCATGGTTTCAAGTGTCCAGCTGGCTCCTTCCTGATGTACTGCATCCATCACGTTGGTAACATCTTTATAACTCAGATGTTCTTTTTTTGCTATCAGTTGACCCAGCAGTTCATTAGCTTTATCATACCTCCAGCAGGGATAATTGAAACCATTTGAAGGATTGGCAACGTTGAAATTGGAGGAAACAAGGAATCCGTCACCGGGTGTTTTTCTTGTAAAAACCATCTCACCATCCTTTCCGGCACTCATTATTACAGCATCGCCCGTTTTATCCGCAAAATGCAACTGGTCGTGCATATACGGGAATCGCTGATGATTATTTGCCCAAATAATTACTTCCTCAACAGTTGAGCATTCATGCATTATCTGCATTATGTAGTGATGATAGTATTCTCCCCCGAACGGAGTTCTTTCAGTATGAGGATTCACTTCATACCTTGGAAGTCCGTTTGCATCATAAGCAAGCCCTCTTTCATTGACACCCTGCTGGGGATTATCGGGAGTTCCGATCCAGATCACTCCGTATTTCGAAGAATCACCCTGTTCCACAAAATACCAGGAGTCAGGATTGATATAGTCATCGTTACCTGCAAAGAAAACTATTTCTCCCTTTGAAATTGTGATTACAGTGCAACCGGACGGCTCAGAACGGGAGTAATCTGAGTATGCCATTGCATTTAAACCATCCTTAATAAAAAGAACGGTTATAGTAAAGGTGCAAAATAGAATCAATTTTAACCTTGATACATTAATAAATATGGTCATATTTTATGTTTTTAATATTAGTTCAGTTTCTCTTCATAAAGACTTGTTATCAGTCGCTTTTCCTGGGACTGCCTTTTAAGAGCCGGAATAAAAAACAACAATGTAAGCCAGAGGAAGACCGCCCATAAAGGTAAAAGATATGAAGGATCTGCAATCCCTGTGACCTGTTTCACCCATTCCCATGAAGCATTGGCACTACCATGGAAAAGTATCATTATAAAAAGACTTCCGCCTGTATTATTGAAGAGGTAAATAATAATAATAACTACCGGTATGGAAATCATTATTCTGAGCATCATATCAGGCAGGTATTCACTCATAAATGCACCGTATTCACCCTGCATCAGCAGGGATAGAAAATCTGTCCTGAGATGCCACATACTATTTATAAGAGCAAGTATTATTGCAGCTTTTATTACAGTGAACCGTGACTGGAACTTTGGTAATAAAAATCCCCTCCATCCGATTTCTTCCCCCAGACCAGTAAGAATAGTCAGTGTAATGGTATTTGCAAAGAACATTAGAATGCTGTTAACCGTTTCATCGGTGAGTAATGCAGTTGATCTGTATCCTGAAATGTATGCTGATACTACTATTATAACAAATGAAAACAATTCAAAGAATAGTGCAAAGAGGTACCATTTTAAATGGATATTTATCCTTGCCAGGCTTTTTACCACCGCAATAAGACCTTTTCTCTTTGATTCAAGATAATACATAATAAGTCCTGCAATTGATGGTCCGAATGAAGCAATTAATTGCAGGATACCCTTTGGTATTACTGTACCTATCCATCCGAGGTCCTCTGCACAGAAAATGAATTTTGCTGTCCAGGAGATCAGGAATGCCAGTAAGCAAAAGGTAAAAACACTTCGGGCCATAATATTTTAACATAAGATACTACTCCTTTGCAAATGAGAAGTGCATTTGCACTATTACCCATTTCCCGGCACGTTTTTCCATTACCCCAGTCCATCTGGTGTTAAGCCAGCTTGCAGGATTGCCCTGCCAGGTATTTATATCATCAAGCATACAAAACCACCATGCCACATTGCCGGATTGTGAGATATTAATATTGAGGTCCCGGATTTCATACCTTACGGCCTGAAAATCAGGACTCATCCATGTTTTCTCTGCCCTCCTGAAATCTTCGAATCCCCTGACAACCCTGTTCTCCGGATCCACTTCAAGATAAGCAGAGTCATTTGCGATTACACTGTGCAGCAGTTCAAGATCCTTTTTTCCTGCCCATCCGATGCAGGAGTGAATTGTCTTTTCAATGAGTTGTTTCTCTTTATCATACTCAGGTCCTGAAAGGTGTGTTTTTTCTTTACAGCAGGCTGCTGTAATAATTGGCAGCAGAATTAATATTACGGAAAACTTTTTCATAGTTAGTAATTTGTTGTCATTCATAGTCATTCATAGTCATTCATAGTCATTTATTGTCATTCATTGTCATTTATTGTCATTCATTGTCATTTATTGTCATTCATTGTCATTCATTGTCATTCATTGTCATTTATTGTCATTCATTGTTATTAATTGTTATTCATTGTTATGCCTTTAATATTATTTATACAATTTAGGAATTTCTGATAAACTGCATCCTATGATTCAACGGTTTGTATTTATCGGTTTACGGTAAGCCGTTTTAAATTTATTCTTTAACTTTCCGGGAAAAAAATGAAATCATATCGTAAAGAACTCTGGTTTGAAGCACCTTCAAGAAGGGCATTTATTAATATTACCGGACAGGTACAGAAATGTCTTTCTGAATCCGGAATTAAAGAGGGTCTGATTCTGGTAAATGCAATGCACATAACAGCCAGTGTCTTCATTAATGATGATGAGCAGGGACTTCATCATGATTTTGAGGTTTGGCTTGAAAAACTGGCTCCGGAAAAGCCATACTCACAATACCAGCATAATGGTTTTGAGGATAATGCTGATGCCCATATCAAACGCACCCTTATGGGACGTGAAGTTGTTGTGGCAGTTACAAACGGGCAAATGGACTTTGGACCATGGGAACAGATATTTTATGGGGAATTTGACGGGAAACGAAAAAAACGCGTTTTAGTTAAAATCATTGGTGAGTAATAACTTACTTATGAAATACACATTTATCATTTTAGCATTAAGTTTGATTTTAATTTTAATTCCTTCAGGCTGCAGGAATAAAAAGATTGAATCTCTTGAACGAAAAAATAACCAGCTTCTGATACAAATTGATTCTCTGAAACTGGCAATAGAAAACCAAAAGAAAAACAATCTGTCATTCCGAGCGTCAGCGAGGAATCTTTATCATGTTCTGCAGTATTTTATTAAATTCACTGCATCGCCTCAATAGTTAATCCTCAAACCAGCTTCATATCTTTAATAATACCGTCAATCCTGTTGTCGAGGAATTTTTCTGTTTCTTCGAATTTGTCGACAGAATCAAGCCTGGTATTTACGCTGAAATAAAACTTGATCTTTGGTTCTGTCCCGGATGGTCTGACTGAAATCTTGCTGCCGTCTTCCATGAAAAACTGGAGCACATCTGACTGAACAAGGTTAATCTTTTTCTTTTGACCGGTTGTCATATCACTCGATATAAGCTGCTGATAATCATCAATCTTAATCACCCTGCTGCCGTTGATGGTCACCGGAGGATTACTTCTGTATCCTGCCATCATTGCCTTTATCTCATCTGCACCTTCTTTACCTTTCCTCACAATGTTCACCAGTTTTTCTTTATAAAAACCGTATTTCACGTAAATCTCCAGCAATTGTTCATAAAGGGATTTCCCATGGCTTTTTGCCCAGGAAGTTGCCTCTGCAATAAGTGCACATGAAGCTACTGCATCTTTATCCCTGACATATTCACCCGGAAGAAATCCGTAACTCTCTTCACCACCTCCAATGTATTTCTTCTTGCCTTCATTTTGCCTGATTAGTTCAGCGAAGAATTTGAATCCGGTCAGCACATTATAGTATTCAACTTTATAATCTTCTGCTATTCTTTCAATGAGGTCAGTAGTTACAATAGTCTTGATAATGTATTCATTACCTTTGTATTTGTTCTTTTCCCTGTATTGTGAAAGAATGTACCATACAAGCAGCAGGCATGTCTGGTTACCATTCAGAAGAATAAATTCTCCTTTTTTGTCTATTACCGCTATGCCAAGCCTGTCAGCGTCGGGATCGGTTGCCATAACTAGTTCGGCTCCTGTTTCAATGGCTTTTGCAATTGCCATTTTAAGGGCTCCGGGTTCTTCGGGATTAGGCGACTTTACAGTCGGGAAATTTCCATCAATAACATCCTGTTCAGCAACACTTATTATATTGCTGAAACCGAAAAGTCTCAGGGCAGGAGGGACAACTTTTACACCGGTACCATGGATTGGTGTATATACTATTCCCATGTTGCTGAATTCTTTTATCACTTCCGGATTGTTTCTCATTTTGAGAACTTCCTGCAGGAAAAGATCATCTGTCTCTTTACCAATAATCTTAATAAGATCTTTTTTGCCATTGAATTTGATCTGGTTTACCGACGTAATTTTCCTGACTTCTTCAATTATTGCTTCATCATGAGGCGCCACAACCTGGCCGCCATCATTCCAGTATGCTTTGTAACCATTATACTCAGGTGGGTTATGTGAAGCTGTTATAACAACTCCACTCTGACATTTATAATGACGGATAGCATACGATAATTCAGGTGTGGGGCGTAGTGATTCGAACAAATAAACCTCAAATCCATTTGCAGAGAATATTTCAGCAGCTGTTTCGGCAAAAAGACGACTGTTATTCCGGCAATCGTGAGCAACTGCAACACTTATACCCTTGTTTCCGCATTGGTTTATGACATAGTTTGAAAGTCCCTGGGTGGCCATCCCCAGAGTATAAATATTCATCCTGTTTGTGCCGGCACCCATAATGCCACGGAGACCGCCGGTTCCGAATTCCAGGTCCTGATAAAAAGCATCGACGAGCTTCTTTTCGTCGTTTTCCAGCATTTCGCGGACCTCTTTGCGGGTTTGTTCATTGAATTCTTCGCTAAGCCATGCAGTCGCTTTTTCTCTGATCTTTTCAACCGATAACATATACTTCAGTTTTATTTTATTTTTTCCAGACATTTTACCATACTTGTTCTCCAGTGTGGTATCTCAAGATTGTAATTCTCTTTTATTTTTGTTTTATCCATTACTGAGTAGGAAGGCCGTTTTGCCGCTTGTGGAAAATCCTTTGAAAGAACAGGAAGCACCCGGCAGTTAAGTCCGGATTCTTTTATGATCTCAGTTGCAAAATCAAACCATGTGCAAACGCCTTCGTTTGAATAATTGTAAATTCCGGGCTTAAAGGCAAACTGGTTCCTTATGACACCAGAAATGATTTTCATAATTGCATCGGCAAGATCTGCTGCATAAGTAGGAGTACCAGTCTGATCAAAAACAACCTTAAGTGATTCTCTTTCCCTTCCATATTTAAGCATAGTCTTCACAAAGTTGGCACCATAGGAAGAATATAGCCATGAAGTTCTGATTACCATGCTGAATGGATGAATCAATGCCATTTGTTCTCCCGACAACTTAGAAAGTGCATAGGCAGATTCGGGATCAGAAGTGACTTCTTCACTGCATGGGACATTACACTTGCTGCCATAGACGTAATCGGTTGAAATGTGGATAAACCTGCAACTGGTACTATTAATAGCATCTGTTATATTTTTAACAGCAGTACTGTTTATTCTCATTGCTGCATCAGGCTCACTTTCAGCTTTATCAACAAGGTTGTAGGCAGCACAGTTAACGATCCAGTCAGGTTTCAGGTTTTCTATGAAATTTCTGGTTGCTGAAGCATCGGAAATATCAAGAGTGTCAATATCAGTGAAGACGAAATCATATCCGTAATACTGCTTTGAAATTTCCCTGAGTTCATTTCCAAGTTGTCCGTTTGCTCCGGTGATCAGAATTCCTGCCATGATGTATTGTCTTATGTCTTGCAGTCATGCAGTCTTGCAGTCTTGCGGTCTTTTATAGTTCGATTAAAAATTCATTTCGGCTGATCTGAAATCAGGGTTTTTAAGATCTTTCTCGCTTATAATTGGAGAAAAGTCACCCAGTTTCCAGTCTATATTAAGTTCTCTGTCCTTGAGATTAATGCCTCTCTCAAGCTGAGGATTATAAACATTATCACATTTATACTGTATTACTGCTATATCGCTGAGTACTGAGAAGCCATGAGCAAAACCTCCTGGAATCATAAGCTGTTTTTTTGATTCTGAGTCGAGTTCTGTACCGAACCATTTTCCGAAGGTGGCGGATCCCTTACGAAGATCAACGGCAACATCATAAATTTTGCCCTCAATTACCCTGATAAGTTTTGCCTGAGCCTGCGGATTCAGCTGGTAATGAAGGCCTCTTATTACTCCTTTTGAAGACCTTGATTCATTATCCTGAACAGGATTGAATTCTATTCCCGCATTGCTGAATATATTCTTGTTGAAACTTTCAAAAAAATAACCGCGGCTGTCAGTAAATACTTTTGGCTGAATAATCAATAATCCATTTATACCAGTTTCAGTTATAATCATCTAAACAAAGCTTATTTAATTCCGTCGTAAACATTTATTTCATCATTGGCAATACGGAGCAGGTATTTTCCATACTGACTGTTCTTTATCGGTTCAGCAATTTTAATCAGCTGATTCCTGTCAATAAAACCTCTTTTATACGCGATTTCCTCAATGCATGAAGCCTTTAATCCCTGCCTCTGTTCAAGAGTTGCAATAAAGTTTGCTGCCTGCAGGAGACTCTCATATGTTCCCGTATCGAGCCATGCCATTCCTCTGCCCATAAGCTTTATTTCCAGTGTTCCTTCATCGAGATATACCCTGTTCAGATCTGTTATTTCAAGCTCTCCTCTCGGAGAGGGTTTCAGCGATTTTGCTTTGGTAACAACTGTATTGTCATAGAAATAAAGTCCGGTAACAGCATAGTTTGATTTCGGTATTTTGGGTTTTTCCTCCAGACTTAAAACTTTTCTGTCTTTATCAAACTCCACCACACCATACCTTTCAGGATCAGTCACATAGTATCCGAAAACACATGCACCCTTTTTCAGTTCAGCAGTTTTCAGAAGTGCCTCTCCGAAACCATGACCATAGAAAATGTTGTCGCCGAGTATCATGCAGACACTGTCTTTACCAATGAACTCATCACCAAGTATAAAAGCCTGTGCCAGCCCGTCAGGAGAAGGCTGTTCCTTGTAGCTGAATGAAAGTCCAAGTGATTTGCCATCACCCAGCAGATTCCTGAATCCGGGCAGGTCACGCGGAGTAGAAATGATAAGAATCTCCCTGATCCCTGCCAGCATAAGTACCGACAAAGGATAATAAATCATTGGCTTATCGTATACGGGAAGCATCTGTTTTGAAATGGAACTGGTAATAGGGTAAAGTCTTGTTCCTGAGCCCCCTGCAAGTATTATTCCTTTCATTCTTTTAAATATTTGTTCCAGGTTCCAGGTTCCAGGTTCCGGGTCCTGGTTATCAGTGTTAAGTTGCAAAGATAAGAATACAAGTCAAATAAGAAAATGGCAACCGGCTACCGGCGACCGGCAACCGGTTTCAGGCATCAGGAAGAACAGTTAATAATCTAATAAATTACTGCACAACCGGTAAGCTTGTCTCCGGTAGCCGGTAGCCGGTAGCCGGTTCTTAATCCCATGAAAAACTAC
>CALMJY010000073.1 GCA_937864815.1 uncultured Bacteroidota bacterium | reverse complement strand
GTTCAGGGCGGTGAGGAAGGTGCTCGTCGAGTAAAAGGGTATTCAGTAATCGGTATTCGGTAATCGGTCTTGCTGACACCGATCACTGATTACTGATTACCGATTACTTCTTCAAAATATGGTTCCATAGTTCTGGCTTTTGTGCCGGGTGCTGCTTGCCGGTATTTAAAACCCGACGCTTGTCGCCTGAAGCCTAAAGTTCTATGCTGTTTTTCCGGTAAGTGTCAAAGCTTCATCGGGAGGTTCAACGCGTCCCCTGATCTGTGACATGTAAAGTCCTGAAATAACTATCACCATACCGATCAGATTCTGAACAGTAAGCATATCACCAAGGAGCAGAAAGGAAAAAAATGCCGTAAAAAGAGGAATGCTGTTGGTAAAAACATTTGCCTTCATAAGACCAAGATTCCTTACAGAAAATGCAAATAGAATAAAGGCAGCACATGATGCAAAGACTGCAAGCAGTATAACCGGTATGAACATTTTAAAGTTAAATGTTATTTCCATAAATGGCTTAAGCTCCATAATGATAAACAAAGGAAGGAAAAGTATTAAGCCAATAATATTCTGCACATTTACAATATAGATAGGACTGTAATGATCAACAAGCCGGCTCAGTGTAAGGTTATAACCGACCGCAGAGAAGACTGCCACAAAAATCAGTGCTATTCCTTTAGGACTGTATGAAAAGCTGCCATCCCTATTGAGGACAAATATTACCACTCCAATGAAGGACAGAATAATACCGGAATAATTCAGAATACTGAGTCTCTCATTAAAAATCAGCCTTGCACCAATAGCAGCAAAAACAGGAATGGTTGAAATCAGCACTGAACCGACTGTTGCAGATACAAATGTCAGACCGTAGCTTTCACCCAGGAAATAGATGAAAGGTTCGAACAGAGCCATCGGGAAGAAAAGTTTGTAGTCACTCTTCCTTATTTTTACAAAGCGTTTTGTATAGACCAGGTATGCTGTCAACAGGATAATGGCAAAGACAAGCCGGAGAAAGACTACCGTTATTGGCCGGAAATCTTCATTTGCCATCTTGAACCAGATGAATGAAAATGCCCAGAAAATCATTGCCAGGATAACTGCACCGTATACTCTGAATTTACTTTTCAATCTTATAGAGCCTGTTGTTTATTAAGGCGCTCCGAAGGTATTTAAAAATATTTTACATTAGCCGCAAAGTTCGCAAAGAGTTTACGCAAAGCCCGCAAAGATTTTATTGTAAGTAATTTTGACTTTGCGTCCTTTGTGAAATCTTAGCGTTCTTTGCGGTTAAATAAATCGACTGATTATAATATTTCTATTTGTTGATAATTTTAAATACAATAAAATCAGTTATTTACATTAATCACTGATTTCGAATATAGTTTTACATAACAATTAAGTAGATTTGGTGGTGAATCATAAATTATTATATTTGCCGCCGTTATGTTTCTTATTCAGAAATAAAACTTCTTTAAACTGCTAATTATAAGTATAATAACAAATAAATAAAACTAAATGAAAATTCTGGTTTGCATCAGTAATGTTCCCGACACAACGACAAAAATCAAATTTGCAGAGGGAAACACTTCAATTGACACTACCGGCATTCAGTGGGTAATAAATCCCTGGGATGAACTGTCCCTTACCCGCGCACTTGAGCTTAAGGATGATGCCGCTAACGGAATAAAATCAGTGACAGTTGCACATGTCGGCCCGGCAGGAGCAGAGCCAACTATCCGTAAAGCGCTCGCAATAGGTGCCGATGATGCAGTCAGGGTAAATGCAGAACCTCTCGACGCCTACTTTACTGCAGCTCAGATTGCCGAAGTGGTTAAAAAAGAGCAGTTCGATTTAATTTTCTGCGGAATTGAATCAAGCGATTTCAACGGATCAACAGTAGGAGGAATGCTTGCGGAATTCCTTGGGACTCCTTCAGTTTCGGCTGTTTCCGGAATTAAATTTGAAAATGGACAGCCTGTTCTTACACGTGAGATTGACGGTGGAAAAGAGACTGTAACAGTTCCTGCACCCCTTGTCGTTATTGTTCAGAAAGGAATTGCGAAAGAACCCAGAATTGCAGCTATGCGCGGGATTATGATGGCAAGGACAAAGCCTGTTAAGGTATTTGAACCTGTTGCTGTTGAACCTCTGACACAGGTACTTGAATTTGAGAAACCGGCTCCGAGGGCTGCATGTAAGTTTATCGATGCCGAGAATCCGCGTCAGCTTATTGAGCTTTTACAAAACGAAGCTAAAGTAATTTAATAATCAGAAACAGTAAATCTCAAAGATATGTCAGTACTAGTTTATACAGAGAATTGGGACGGGAAATTCAAGAAGCTCTCTTACGAACTTGTTTCGTATGCAGCAGGTGTTGCAAAAATGACAGGCACTTCCGTTACTGCAGTCTCTATCGGCAGGGTTGATGAACCGGAACTCAGGAAACTTGGCGATTATGGCGCATCAAAGATCGTAAGCCTGACCAATGATAATCTTGTTAACCTCGACAGCCAGGCATACGCATCAGCAATTGCAGAGGTTGCAGGCAAAGAGGGTTCTAAAGTCATTGTGATTGCCAACAATAACACTGGAAAAGCAGTTGCCCCCCGCTTATCAGTCCGGCTCAAAGCAGGCGTGGGATCGGGTGTGAGTAAGTTACCGGTAAACCTCAGTCCCTTTACTGTTTATAAAAGAACTTATTCGGGTAATGCATTTGCACACCTTGTAATTAAATCGGATGTAAAAATCCTTACCCTTTCACAGAATTCATTTGATCTTGTTCCGGCTTCAAATACTGCAACAATTGAAAACCTTAGCGTCAATATTGATGGCTCACTTGTGAAAACCACAGTAACAAATGTGGAAAAGCAGACAGGAAAAATGCTTCTTACCGATGCTGACATTGTGGTATCTGGAGGTCGTGGAATGAAATCGCCTGACAACTGGAGCCCGCTTGTCGAACTGGCTGATCTGCTCGGAGGTGCAACCGCATGTTCAAGACCGGTTTCTGATGAAGGATGGAGACCTCATGGTGAACATACCGGTCAGACCGGTAAGATTATTGCCCCCAACCTCTATGTGGCCGTCGGTATTTCAGGAGCCACCCAGCATCTGGCAGGAATAAGCTCCTCAAAATACATTGTTGCTATCAATACTGACAAGGATGCTCCAATATTCGAAGCAGCTCAATACGGAATTGTTGGTGACGCAATTAAGGTGCTCCCGAAACTTGTGGAGGCAGTAAAAGAATTAAAGAAATAAAACCCCTAAATCCCCCAGGGGGGACTTTAATATCTTAGCCCCCCTTGGGGGGTTGGGGGTAAAAGGTGGATAGAAAGTGTTCCTAAAGGACAAAAGATAAAGTTCTTATGATAAAACAAATCATCTTCGCAGTTACCTTACTGATAACCATCGGGATATTTTCTTATACAATAAACAGGCTGATAAGCTTCTTCAGGTTTACAAGACCTGCTCTCCCCGTAAAGGATTTCGGAAAGCGGTTAATGGTTACCCTTGAAGTTGCCATGGGCCAGACAAAAATATTCAGGAAACCTGTAATCGGCCTTGCACATGCACTTGTTTTCTGGGGTTTTTGCGTGATCCTATTCGGAAGTATCGAGATGGTGATCGATGGTCTTACAGGAACCGAAAAAGTACTTAAGGGTCTGGGACCGGTTTATAATTTCCTCATGGCATCAGGGGATATCTTTGCACTTATTGTTGCCATCTCAATAATTATTTTCCTGGCTCGCCGTCTCTTCTTTCATATAAAGCGATTTGAAGGCATTGAGATGAAAAAAAGATCGCACAGGGATGCAAATATATCTCTCTCCCTTATACTACTCCTGATGTTGTCACTAATGGCCATGAATATTGGCTATGTCGGATATGTTATTAGTGAAGGAGGAACAGTTGAGGGAATATACCCTGTTGCAGGACTTTTTCTCCAGTTAGTTAGCGGAATGAGTGCTCATAGTCTTAAGATCCTGTTTGAAACGGCCTGGTGGACACATATACTTATGATATTTTTCTTCGCCAATTATCTCCCTTACTCAAAGCATTTTCATGTATTCATGTCTGTACCCAATGTTTTTCTGTCGAGACTTGAACCGCTTGGAAAGCTGCCTAATATGGATAATGTAACCCGCGAAGTGAAGCTGATGATGGACCCTTCAACAGCTTTTGCTGCAGTTCCGGAAGGAACTCCTGTGGAAAGATTTGGTGTAAAGGATGCTGAAGATGCCTCATGGAAAAATTATTTTGACTCCTTATCATGCACAGAATGCGGGAGATGTACCTCAGTATGCCCTGCAAATATTACCGGAAAGAAATTGTCACCCAGGAAGATAATGATGGATCTGAGGGCAAGGATGAAGGAGAAAGGCCCCCTGATGGTTAAAAACGGAAGGGATTTCAGTGATAACCGTTCTCTTCTCAGGGATTTTATTTCAGAAGAGGAATTGTGGGCTTGTACTACATGTAATGCATGCGCCAAAGAGTGTCCGATTAATATAAACCATCCTACACTTATTGTCGACATGAGACGGTATCTTGTGATGGAGGAGGCTTCTGCTCCCGGTGAGCTCAAGGCGGTATTCAATAACATAGAAAACAACGGAGCACCATGGCAGTATTCTGCTGAAGACAGGCTTAACTGGGCAAAGGATTTAGAAATATTGATTAAATAATCTCTGTGTCCCGTCCCGATAGCTATCGGGAGCTATCGGGACTCTGTGCTTCTCTGTGTAACTCTGT
>CALMJY010000072.1 GCA_937864815.1 uncultured Bacteroidota bacterium | reverse complement strand
GTGACTTACTTTTGACGAATCATACTGGATGTATTTGAATGGTATCAGGGCATCGGGGTACCAGCCAGTACCAAGTGAGGCAACCGGATAACCCGTGCTTGGCGTTTTGACCTCCACCGACCATTCAAGGAATAGCTCTGGTTTGAAAGGAAACACTGATTTATCGTTTCGGAATTCAGGAATTTCTATGCTTATATTATCCAGAGTTTTGTCTGTATTATTCGTCACAACAAGCTGCCATGAAATGTATTCACCTCTGGCTGAGAATAATGACACCTTTGTCCCGTCATAGACCAGGTTCCTCTTAAGCAGGCTCTCATTTCTGCTCTCATTCCTACCTGATAAAATGAACTGATCATCAATTATCTCATTTGTGGTTGGATCAAGCCTGACAGATGATGGTAGTATGGAAATATCCCAGTCTGGTATTTCAGTCTGTTTGTTGTTTGATGTACAGGCGATTGCGGTAATTGACAGGAACAATCCAAAGTAAATTATTTTCATACTTATATATTTAATAATTAAATCCTAACCTCAATGCATTGTCATAGCAGATAGAATTATTATTCAGAATGACTCTGATAGAGATATAAACTTAAGAATAAAATTTGATTTTTAAGTGAAATAAAGGTGGATCATTTCCAAAGAATGTTCTTACTGGTATTTCTGTAAATCTGATACCTTAAGGGGGATGCTGAAAAAAATAATTCTATTAACCACAGAGATCACAAAGAAAATTCACAGAGGTCACAAAGTTATAATTATCAGTGTTTTATCTTTGTGTTCTCGGTGTAAGCTCTGTGTCCTCGTGGTTAATTCATCAATTTTCTATTAAAACATTTACTAACCACCAATAATCGCAGTCAGTCCATGCTTCCTGAAAATTGAAACTGCCTGTAATTGTGCTTCCTTCGATGGTTCTTCCAAAAGCTGAAAATCTTCAGCTCTTCCCAGCTTCTGATATTTGGTCTGGGCAATTTTATGGTATGGTAAAAGATTCACCACTTTCTTTTCACCTGATAGTTCCGCCACAAATTGTGCAGTCCGCTCAATATTTTCAGGATCGTCATTCACCCCTCCGATGAGAGGGATCCGGATTATAATATTTGCACCGGTATCAGCCAGAACCTTAAGATTTTCCAGTATTTTTTCGTTTGTAACACCAATCCATTTCCTGTGCTTTTCCGGATCCATTATTTTGAGGTCGTATAGGAAAAGATCTGTGTGTCTGGCCACTTCCTGTATTATATCGGTGTTAACATAACCAGCTGTATCGACAGCCCTGTGAATTTTGCGTTTGCCACACTCTTTCAGCAGCCGGATAAGAAATTTATGATGAAGCAGAGGCTCACCACCGGAAAAAGTAACACCACCACCTGACTGATCAAAAAACGGACGTTCCTTTTCAATCTCATTGATTATTTCGTCAACAGATATTTCCCTTCCGGATATTTCGATCGCCCGGGTAGGACATACTTCGGCACATTTTCCAGACATTCTGCAGAGATCAGCATCGGTAATAATTCCTTCAGGTGTCAGGCTAATTGCCTTTTCCGGGCATGCAGCAACGCATGTTCCGCATCTGATGCACTTTGAGGGGGCATACATTCTTTCCGTTTCAGCTGAAATGCTTTCCGGATTGTGGCACCATGCACAATTAAGATTACATCCTTTCAGGAAGATCGCTATCCTGATACCGGGCCCGTCATTGATGGCATACCTCTTAATATCAAAAACAAGTGGTTTTGACATCAGAAGCCGTCATTTTCAGTTCGTTCAATAACCTCCTGCTGGAGATCGGAGTTCATATCATTGAAATAGTCACTGTAACCGGCCATACGCACAATCAGGTCTTTGTAATCTGAGGGACATGCCTGTGCTGCAAGCAGGGTAGCTGTGTCGACAATATTGAACTGGATATGATGACCTCCCAGTGTAAAGTAACTTCTGATGAGATGACCCAGTTTTACAACATCCTCTTCTTTCTTTAAAAGTCCGGGCAGGAAACGCTGATTAAGAAGTGTTCCTCCCGATTTGCTGTGATCGAATTTGGTCATTGATTTTATTACAGCTGAAGGTCCGTGAGTGTCAGCACCATGCGATGGAGAAGTCCCATCGGAAATGGATTTACCTGCCAGGCGGCCATTAGGAGTTGCTCCCATAACCTTTCCGAAATAGACATGGCAGGTGGTTGACAGCATATTAAGGTGGTATTTACCTCCCGGTTTGATGTTTGGTTTTCCGTCTATCTCATTAACCAGGTCGTCATAGATTTTTTTGGCAATTGAATCGGCATAATCATCGTCGTTTCCGAAGAATGGAGTACGGTTCATGATTGTCTGGCGCAATACTTCCTCACCCTGAAAATTATTTGACACTGCATTCAATACCCTGTCCATGGTGAAAAATTTATCTTCGAATACATGTTTTTTCAAGGCAACAAGACTGTCGGTAGCAGTGCCTAATCCGCAGCACTGAATATAGCTGGTGTTGTACCGGGGGCCTCCGTCGTAATAGTCTTTACCGCGGCTGACACAATCATCAATTACAACAGAAAGGAAGGGTGCCGGAGCATATTTTGCAAACATCCTGTCTATATAATTGCTGACACGCATTTTAAGATCAACAACATAATGCAGCTGTTTCAGGAAGGCATCGTATAATTCGTCATAGTTTTTGAATGTACGCGGATCGCCGGTTGAGGGCCCTACCCGGATTCCGGTTACCGGATTTATTCCGTCATTTAATGTCACTTCGACAATTTTGGGAACATTCAGATACCCGGTAAGCAGGTAAGCCTCCTTTCCGAAAGCGCCTACTTCTATGCATCCGCTGCATCCTCCCTCGCGGGCATCCTCAAGCGATTTTCCCTGTCGAAGCAATTCTACAACATACAGATCAGGATTAAAAACTGAAGGATAACCATGACCCTGCCTTATAACCCTGGAGGCAGCATTTAAAAATTTGTCAGGAGTACTGGAGCTTATATGAACCGAGCTTCCGGGCTGTAAAATGTGAAGTTCCTCTATTACCTCGAGCATAATATATGAAACTTCACTTGTTCCGTCGCTTCCATCGCCTTTTATTCCTCCTAAATTGATATTGGTAAAATCGTTATATGTCCCGCTCTCACGGGCAGTTATTCCTACTTTCGGAGGTGCAGGGTGATTGTTTACCTTGACCCAGAAGCATGAAATAAGCTCTTTTGCCTTTTCCCTGGTGAGTGTCCCCTCGGCAATTCCCTTTTCGTAAAAAGGAGTCAGATGCTGGTCGAAATGACCGGGATTCATGGCATCCCAGCCATTAAGTTCGGTTATGGTTCCAAGGTGGACAAACCAGTACATCTGAATTGCTTCCCAAAAGTTACGTGGAGCATTGGCAGGGACATGACGGCAGACTCTGGCAATTTCAAGCAGTTCTGACCTTCTGACAGCATCAGTTTCTTTTGCAGCCATTTCTTCGGTAAGTACCGCATGACGTTCTGCAAAAAGAATAACAGCATCACACGATATGTCCATGGCTTTCCATTCCTCAGCCTTATCAGTGGCTTCAGGATCGTTCAGGTAATCAATAGAGGAAAGCTTTTCAGCAATTTCACGCTTATAGTCAAGCATCCCTTTCTGATAGATTTTCCCGTCGAGAGAGGTATGCCCTGGGGCCCGTTGCTCCATGAATTCGGTTAACATTCCGGCTTCATAGGCCAGTCGCCATTCCTGCGGAACATGGTTGAATATTCTTTCACGCTGTGTTTTACCGGCCCAATAGGGAATTACTTCCCTGGCATAGGTGTCAATATCCTCCTGACTTATTGTATAACGCTGCAGTTCACGGCTGTTCAGCACATTAAGATCCTCAACACTGTGGCAGGTAAGTTCGGGGAAAGTGGGAACAGATTTGGGTTTGGGGCCGCGTTCCCCGACAATCAGTTCACCATCACCAATATATATTGCCTTTTTGCTGCAGTGATCGAGAAAATTCGATGCCCTTAAAACAGGAACCGACATTTTCCCATAATTCTCTTTATAAAATGCTGTTTCATGTAAGGCGCGTTCAATGGATAGTGAGGGTTCTGTTTCAACACTCAGTTTCCGGAGCTTCCGGATCCGCTCATTCATTCCCGGTCTGGCAGGAGTCTTTTCTGGCTGATAAAAATTGCCTTCGGTTTCAGCTTTTCTCTCAGGCGTTTCGGTATGGAGTACTATCTTTTCAAACATTGTGATCTGAAATAGAAATTGTTCTGGTCAATACAAGAAATAATTATTAAAATGAAAGTTTCCACCTTCATACAGCTGCAAATATCCTGCTGAAATAAAGGAAGAATGGATAGTTCAGGAAAAATTAATCGTAGAACATCAGGCAATTGAATAAGCGCCGGTAGGTTTTAACAAGATTAGAAACTGAAAAGACTTTTTTCATTATTGTTCTGACAGATTGTTCTGGTTTCTTAAAACAAAATTAGCAATAAAATCCAGATCCAATGCAACATGCGATTATAAATGATATATTTATAAGGATGAAAAAGATCATTATACCATATAAATGGGAACTGATTATTCTTCTTTGGTTTGCTTTCTTCTTTAATCAGGCTGACCGGCAGATCTTTAATATTGTTTTGCCTTCGATCCGGGATGACCTGGGCCTGACAGATGCCAGTATGGGTTTGGTAGCATCTGTTTTTACTCTGTTTTACGGGATCATGGTTCCGGTTGGAGGATTTCTGGGAGACAGGTTAAACAAAAAGTATATTCTTATTTTAAGCCTGCTTGTTTGGAGTATGGCTACCTTAATCACAGGATTAAGCAGTACACTTGTTCATCTTATAATTCTCAGAAGCTTTGCACTGGGAGGAGGAGAGGCATTCTATACCCCTTCAGCCAGCGCGCTTATTTGTGAATATCATCAGAAAACACGTTCTCTTGCATTATCGGTGCATCAGACTGCAGTATATGCCGGAATAATTGGCAGTAGTTTTCTGACAGGCCTTATTGCTGAGGCATTTGGCTGGAGATCAGCATTTTATCTTTTCGGAGGACTTGGTATTGTGCTTGCCATTATTATCTGGTTCAGGCTAAAGAATTCACTTGTAATGAATATCGAAAAACCTGTTCCTGAATCAAAAAATATCAGGGATGTATTGAAATTATTTCTCAGTAAACCTACCGCAATATTATTGACCCTGGCCTTTGCCGGGATGCAGTTTACCGGAATTGGGTTCCTGACCTGGATGCCGACATTCCTGCATGAGAAATATAGTTTCTCACTTGCCAGGGCCGGATTCGATTCAACATTCTATCATCATGTTGCTGCTTTCATTGGTGTCCTGATCGGCGCAAGAATTGCAGATAATCTGGCACAAAAATATTCCGGCATCAGAGGATTCGTCCAGATGACAGGTTTGTTAATGGCAATCCCTTTCATAATCATTATCGGCAGAAGTGATTCTCTCCTGATAATTTATTCCGCATTGGCAATTTTTGGTTTTAGCCGTGGTTTTTATGATTCCAATCTTCTGGCAGCCTTGTATGATGTTATTGAAGGACCTTACAGGTCAACAGCTACAGGTTTTCTTCTTATGTTCGGATTTATTGTGGCTGCTTCATCGCCATATATTCTTGGGGTAATAAAGCCATTATTCGGATTGGCTGACGGACTGGCATTTTTATCGGTTGGTTTTATTTTTTCATCAGCATGTATTGCGATAGCTTTGATCTTTTTCTACAGGAAAGATTCAATAAGCCCGTCATCAGACTGTATCAGGAGTGTATAAAGAGTTTATTATAGATATATTATGAATTCAAAAGAGAGAGTTCTTGCCGCTGTAAACCACAAAATACCCGACCGGGTACCAATAACTTTCGATGCAGTTAAAGAGATTTATTCAGCTCTTCATGGACACCTGGGTGTTGATACTAAAGAAGAGCTTTTTGACAGACTGCATATAGATACCTGGATGATCCTGCCCGGAAACTTTGTTTACACAAAAGAAGAGCAGAATAAAATTGAGAAGACTACTGTGTGGGGACACAAAACAATTGTTAAGGAATTTCCGGGAGGATCCTATGATGAGATCTGTTATAGTCCGCTGGCGGGGAAAGATGAAATATCTGATTTAAAGAGTTTTAAATGGACATCACCTGATATATTCGATTTTTCTCATTTCACGCAGGAAGCAAAAATGCATGCTGACAGTGCAATAATAGGAGTATTTACCTGGGGCCCCTATTTTGTGGCCTCTTTTTTAAGAGGACTGGAAAACCTGATGACGGATTTTGCCATCAGGAAAGATTATGCCTCATATTTGATCAACACCATTGCTGATATTTCAGAAGCTGCCCTTGCACGAATGCTTGAAAACCATGGAGAAGGGATAGATATAGTTTATATGGCTGATGACTATTGCTCACAGGATGGACCACTCTTCAGCCCTGAAGACTTTAAGGAGTTAATTGTCCCGTATCTTACCAGACTTGTTGCCATTACTCATAAGCATAATAAGAAATTTCTGATCCATATTTGTGGTGCGGTAAGACCATTGATGCCCATGCTAATTGATGCCGGTGTTGACATGCTTGAACCTATCCAGACAAGAGCTGCAGGTATGGATCCTGCCGGACTGAAAAGGGATTTCGGGAAAGATATTTGTTTCTACGGAGGTGTTGATATTCAGCAGATTCTGAACAACGGAACCATACAGCAGGTTTCAGATGAAGTTAAAAGACTTATAGATATAATGGACAAAGACGGGGGATATATTATTGGTCCCGGACATACATATATCCAGGCAGATACGCCTGTGGAAAATATCATTGCAATGTATGAAACAGCATATTCATACAAGCTGAATGTGTAATGAATTCAAAATTGTTTTTCATATTTGTATCCATCAAAAACCTCCTTTATTAAAGAATAATGACATCCGGTAATATCTCTTTAAACAGAACTGCCCAGGCAAAATGGATGACTGTGGGTACTATAGGTCTTTTCTTTTTCATCTTTGGATTTGTAACATGGCTTAACGGGATCCTTATCCCATACCTGAAAATAAGTTGCGAACTCAACCATTTTGAATCTTACCTGGTAGCCTTCTCATTCTATGTGGCCTATGTGATCATGGCAATTCCGGCTTCATGGGTACTTAAGAGGACCGGATTAAAATCGGGCATGATGTACGGTCTTTTCATAATGGCTGCAGGAGCTCTCTTTTTTGTTCCTGCTGCAATGACCAGAACCTACGGAATGTTCCTCACCGGACTATTCGTAATGGGAACGGGCCTTGCAATACTGCAGACTGCCGCGAATCCTTACATTACACTGCTTGGTCCCATTGAAAGTGCTGCCCAAAGAATAAGCATAATGGGGATCTGCAATAAATCAGCAGGTATCGTTGCCACCTTTATTTTCGGGGTGATGGCTCTGAGTGACGGAGATTCACTGCTGGCAAGCCTGAAGAACATGGATGAGGTTCAGAAGGCTGCAACCCTTGATGAACTTGCTTCAAGAGTTATAATACCATACATTGGTATGGCTATTGTTCTTGTACTTATAGGATTGTTCGTAAGATTTTCAGGTCTCCCGGAAATCGATCCGAATGATGAAAACAGTGAAGAGGATGACAGTGCACATGCCTCCAGAACATCTATATTCCAGTATCCCTACCTGCTTCTTGGTGTAATTGCTATTTTCTGTGATGTGGGGCTTGAGATAGTTGCCGGAGATACAATAATAAGCTATGGCATAAGTCAGGGTATTCCTGTGGCAATTGCAAAGCATTTCACATCAATGACAATGATCGCAATGATATTAGGTTATACCACAGGTGTAATTGTCATACCCAGGTATATTTCCCAGAGCACAGCCTTAAGGATATGTGCTATTTCCGGAATTATTCTGACTATACTGGCACTATCTGTTCCCAGGGCTGCCTCAGTAGTGTTTATTGCTATGCTTGGAATGGCTAATTCACTTATCTGGCCCTCAGTATGGCCACTGGCAATTGAAGGTCTGGGGAAATTCACAAGGATAGGGTCTTCACTTCTTATTATGGGTAACCTTGGCGGCGCACTTGTGCCTCTGCTGTACGGAAGACTCGCCGATGTTATTAATCCCCAAATGGCTTATATAGTTGTAATTCCCTGCTACATATTTATACTCTACTATGCTGTAGCCGGGCACAAGATTGGGAAAAGGATAAAGAATCTAACTTAAAATTGTAAATATGGAAAATTTCTCAAGAAGAGATTTTATCAAAACAGGTACAATCGCAACAATCGGCCTGGGTCTGCTTCCGGGTTCCGTGCATGCTGCGGGTGAAACTGCTGAAACAATTAGAGTCGGAGTTATCGGAACCGGCAATCGCGGTAAGTCCCATGTTTCAAACCTTCTGACAATTCCGGGTGTTGAAATTACAGCTGTCTGCGATCTCTTTGACAGTCAGACAACTGCGGCTGCAAATATGTGCATCCAGGCAGGCAGGAAAAAACCTGCTATCTATGTAAAGGATGAATTTACCTACAAACAGATGCTTGCCAAAGAAAAGCTCGACGCGGTAATAATTGCAACATACTGGGAATCTCATGCACCCATCGCTGTAGAAGCAATGAATAACGGCACTTATCCTGGTATAGAGGTCCCTGCCGCACTTACTGTAGAAGACACCTGGAACCTGGTCGAGACATCAGAAAAGACCGGAATTCCATGCATGATGCTTGAGAACTGGAGTTTCAGGCAGGATAACCTTGCCGCTCTCAATATGAAACGTCTCGATATGTTTGGTGATATCGTCCATTGTCACTGTGCTCATTCACATGACTGTATCGACCACTGGTTTTTCGACAGCAAAACAGGTGACCAAAGGTGGGCCGCAAAATACCTTCTGAATTATAACAGGGATCAGTATCCCACACACGCAGTCGGACCAATCATAAGCTGGATGGATATAAACAGGGGAGATATCTTCACTGAAATTTATTCAACTGCGTCTGCATCAAAGGGCATTAATGCATACTTCAGGAGAGAATTTGGTGAAAACCATCCGAACGGAAAAATTAAGTGGAAGCAGGGTGATATTGTAACTTCTCTTCTGAAAACAAAAAGCGGTAAAACCCTGGTTATCAATTATGACATGCAGCTGCCCAGACCATATTCCAACAGATGGATGCTTCAGGGTACTAAAGGTGTTTATGATGAAGAAAAAGCTTCTATTTCTCTTGTCACAAGTCCAAAATACCATGAGTGGGAGCCATGGAAGCCTTATGAGAAGAAATATAACCATAAATGGTGGGATGCCGATTATACAACAAGAGGTCACGGAGGAACGGATTATGTCATGCTTTTTCAGTTTATAGATGCTGTAAAAAAGAAGGGACAAACACCGCTTGATGTTTATGATTCTGCAGTGATGACAGCAATAGTTGAACTTTCGGGAATATCAATTGAAAAAAATGCCCCTGTTCCGTTCCCTGATTTTACTAAAGGAAAGTGGGAGACAAATAAGCCATACTTTGGGATGGATTTGAGTCTTTAAAACCTCACCCCAAACCCCTCTCCCGGGTGAGAGGGGCTTAATGAACTACGCTTATCTCTAACTTCTCTTACCGGGCAAAAGGGCTCGAAGAGCTTAATTAAGTTTGAGTATGGTATATCTTGGAAAGTCAATAGTTAAGGATATGCATATCGGAGCAAAACCGGATCTTTTCATGTATGCGAGGGATATGCGGAAGATTCCGACAGAGAGTGAAAAGGTGATGTGGAACATTTTAAGAAAATTCCGCTATAAAGGTTATATTTTTCGCAGACAACATCCGGTTGATATCTTTATTGCAGATTTCTATTGTCACAAATTGAAACTGATCATCGAGGTGGATGGAGATGTTCATAATTCTGAACAGGCAATAGATTATGATGACGGACGTTCAAGTGAATTGGAAAAGTATAGGTTAAATATTATAAGGTTTACAAACAATCAGGTACTCAATGAACCTGAAAATATTATTCTGCAAATTCAAGATTTTATTTCCCTTCTAACCTCCCCCTCTCCCCCGGGAGAGGGGGACAAGAGGGGGTGAGGTCGTCAAACAAGAGATTAGGATTAGAGGGGTTG
>CALMJY010000071.1 GCA_937864815.1 uncultured Bacteroidota bacterium | reverse complement strand
GGAGGCTTGTTCTTTTCAGGTTTCCATCCGAGAAGAAATTCTATATCATCAGAGTTTTCCACAAGGGCAGCTTTATTGCTTTTGATGAGGCTGTTACAACCAGACGACCACTGATCGTCAGGTCTGCCCGGAACAGCAAAGACATCCCTGTTGTAAGAGGCTGCAATATCAGCAGTTATAAGTGCACCTCCCTTAACTCCTGATTCCACGACAAGTGTAGCATCAGATAATCCTGCAATGATCCTGTTTCTTTTCAGGAAATTATTCCGTTCCGGAAGGGCATCTGATAAAAAATCTGTCAGCAGTCCGCCGTTTGAGATCATAGCTTTAGCGGTGGAGGCATGAAGCGAGGGGTAGGTGGTTTTTAGTCCGTGCCCCAGTATGCCTATTGTCCTGAGATTATTTGCAAGAGCTGCCTTATGAGCGGCTATGTCAATCCCGTATGCAAGTCCGCTGACTATTATCATATCGGGATGTCCTGCCGCCAGTCCTCCGATAATTTGCTCACACATTTCCCTGCCTCTTCCTGTGGAATTACGTGTACCAACTACACTTAATAATTTTGGTGAATCCAGATCACAATCTCCCCTGAAAAAAAAGACCACGGGTGAGTCATCGCACTGTCTCAGCCTGTAAGGATAATCGCTGTCAAGGTAGAAATATGTCCTGATGCCGTTTTTTGCCACCCATTCTGCCTCTTTATCAGCAATTTCGAGATATGATTTATCACAGATATAGCTTGCCAGACCCGAACCGATGCCCGGGATCTTCAGGATGTTCCTGTAGTTTTCTGTAAATATTGCTTCAACGCTTCCGAAATGGGAAACCAGCTTCCGGGCATTGATATCCCCGATACGGGGAATAAGCCCGAGAGCAATTTTATGCTTTAGAGATACTTCTGACATAGCACGAGCGATAGAGACGACATAAAGATAAAAAAAACAGGAACAAGCAGAAGCATGTTCCTGATATATTTTACCCCTAAATCCCCCAGGGGGGACTTTCCTTCACACAAAGCCCCCTTGAGGGGTTGGGGGTCAGATCACTCCCATATCCATCATTGAGTTCGCAACCTTAAGGAATCCGGCAATATTTGCCCCCTTCACATAATCAACATATCCATCCTCTCTCTTTCCGTACTTGAGGCACTGGCAATGGATGTTGCACATGATCTCATGAAGACGGTCATCAACCTCCTGACGGTTCCAGCGGAGCTTCATTGAGTTCTGGGTCATTTCAAGTCCTGATGTTGCAACGCCTCCGGCATTCGATGCTTTACCCGGAGCAAACAGCAGTCCGTGCTTGTGGAACAGCTCAATTGCCTCAGGGGTACTTGGCATGTTTGCCCCTTCGCAAACACAGATACAACCGTTTTTGATAAGGGTGGCAGCGTCATCTCCGTTGAGCTCATTCTGGGTTGCGCATGGAAGGGCGATATCAACTTTTACCTCCCATGGACGTTTTCCGCCGTGGAACTCTGAGCCTTCAAATGCATATGAATAAGGTTTTACAATATCTTCGTTTGAAGCACGGAGTTCAAGCATATATTCAATTTTCTTTCCTGAAATTCCATCCGGATCATAAATATAACCGTCAGGACCCGAAATAGTTACAACTATTCCGCCGAGTTCTGTTGCTTTTAGGGCAGCACCCCATGCCACATTGCCAAATCCGCTGATGGCCACTCTCTTGCCTTCAAAAGACAAACCACGTGTTGCAAGCATTTCCTTTGCAAAATATACACAACCAAAACCTGTGGCTTCAGGACGGATAAGAGATCCTCCCCAGTTGCTTCCCTTACCTGTGAGTACACCTGTGTGGTCACCTGCAAGACGTTTGTACATTCCATAGAGGAAGCCTATCTCACGGCCACCAACGCCAATGTCACCTGCCGGAACGTCAGTCTCGGGACCGATGTATTTCCAGAGTTCAAGCATGAAGGACTGGCAGAAACGCATCACCTCGGCATTTGATTTTCCCTTGGGATCGAAATCGGAGCCACCTTTGCCGCCTCCCATGGGGAGTGTGGTAAGAGCATTTTTAAAGATCTGCTCAAAACCCAGGAATTTAAGTATTGACAGGTTAACACTGGGGTGGAAGCGAAGTCCTCCCTTGTAGGGTCCAATCGCATTGTTGAACTGAATGCGGTATCCGAGGTTCACCCTTACATTACCCTCATCATCAACCCATGGTACCTTAAACGTTATCACACGGTCAGGTTCTATGATCCTGTCGATGATGTTGGCCGATTCGAATTGGGGATTCTCATTATATACCTCCTCTATTGACTCCAGGACTTCCCTTACAGCCTGCAGGTATTCAACCTCGCCGGGATGTTTTTTCTCGAGGTTGTTCATGATCTTATCTACGTTCATATGGATATGATTTAATTATTAATAGGACGGATTTAATAATTCAAAAATGAGAGTGTTAAAAGATTTTAAAAATGATAAAACTCATGTTATCAGATGATAACCTTCACGCTTTAGGTGCATAAAGGTTAAGTGACCTGAAAACCTTTGATCTCTCTTCCTTGCCAAGTGCACTGATATAGATTGACGGATATTTCGCCACTCCTTCCCTGAAGTGCTGATAAAGAGTAATACTGCGGATGAGACCAAAAAGCTTCTTTTCTGTTTTGTAACCGGCAAAAGCTTTTTTGTCAATTTCAACCGAGTTTTTTTTGCCTCCTACCATGCCTGACATGAAATACCTGAACACTATCGATTCCCCGTCATCTGAGTAGCTTACATACTGATAATTAAGAAACATTGGAAGAAGAGCAAAAATCAACCAGATCACTGCAAAGATAATTGTCCAGAAGGTATCACTCATCCCGAAAAGGGTAAGCTTGAAAAATTTAGCTACATATGATAAAACTATGTAGGCAAGAAAGAGGACTGTAACTGCAAATAGTTTAATTCTGAAACTGATGATTGCTTTGCTGTTGTCGAGTTTCATGACCGGATTTTTTGTAAAAATACATTTTTTACCTTTTACTTTTAAAAAATCTCAGAATCACTTCCCTGCACTCTTCCTCAAGTACTCCTTTTTCCACAATAGTCTTCGGATGGAGAAGCTCTCCCTTTACTTTTGTGAAACCCTTTTTTTCATCTGAGGCGCCATAAACAAGTCCTGCAGCCTGACTCCAGCCTATTGCAGCAGCGCACATTGCACATGGCTCGAGAGTAATATAAACCGTACAGTCTGTCAGGTATTTACCACCTAGATAGGATGCTGCAGAAGTTATTGCCTGCATTTCAGCATGTGCTGTCGGATCCCTGAGTGTCTCGGTAAGGTTATGAGCCCTGGCAATAATGGTTTCTTTATACACCACAACAGCACCAACCGGTACTTCCTGCTTTTCATAAGCTTTTGCACCCTCATCAAGTGCAGCTCTCATGAACTTCTCTGTCAGACTCCTTACCATAACACAAAGGTTTGCGTAAAAGTAGGAAATTTAATTAAATGGTACGACGGTGTGACGGTACAGCGGTACGGCGGTATGACGGTATTAAGGTGTGACGGTAC
>CALMJY010000070.1 GCA_937864815.1 uncultured Bacteroidota bacterium | reverse complement strand
CCTTATCTGTCAATATTTTCAAAGAACGTATATTAATTTTTATGGTACACTAATGTAATAAAATAGAAATTTAAAGTAATTTAACATGAAAAAAATACTCTTTATCGGAGGTCCGGGTAACCTCTCAGAACATGCCATAACCCATTTATTAGAAAAAACGGAGAATAAAATAGCCGTTTTTACTTTACCGGAAAGTCCTGATAAGGGCTTTGCAGGTAAAGTTGATTTCTTCAGGGGCAATCGCGATAATGAAAGCGAATTATTGCAGGTTATTGAAGACTACAAACCACAAATAATTGTAGATACCGTTTGTTTTTTACCTGCACAGGCGGAGATGATTGCCCGTTTAGCAGAAGGTAAGGTGGAGCAATTTGTGTTCATAAGCACCTGCGATGTTTACGGTTATCCGCTCTCTACAATCCCCATGCCCGAAAATGGTACATGGGTAAAAACCAATTCGGCCTATGCTGAGAATAAGCGTTTGTGCGAAGAAGTGTTTAATTCTTATTACAAAAAAGGCACATTACCATTAACCATTATCAGACCTTCTTATTCTTTAGGAAATGGATTCTTTTTAGACTTCTATGCACGCGATAATGGAGTACGCCTTGTACCCAGATTACAATCCGGAAAACCAATTATTGTACCCGGTGATGGTACAGGCTTAATGCATGTAAGTGCTGCATATAATACGGGAAGGATGATTGGTAAAATTGCTGGTAATCTTAAAACCATTGGTAAAAGTTATACCTGCGGGCATGATACATTAATGACTCAAAACAGCTACATAAAATTATTGGCTGAAGCTTTAGGTGTTGAGGCAAATATTGTTCATATACCCACCGATCTTTTACATAAAGCAGGTTGTAAAGAAATTGATGAAAGCATACTGGATCATCTCACCAGGCATAGCGTAGCCTTCTCAATGGATGCCTTTAAAGCCGATTTCCCTGATTTTAAATGGGAGAAAACAATTAAGGAAGCACTCATTGAATATGTGCAGTACAATAAAGCCCGAGGTTTCTTTAAACCCGTTATCGAAGAAACATTTGAAGACAAACTGGTTAGTGCATGGAACACAGCGACAAAAAATTTTCGAATTTAATGCAAATTCAAAAATAAAAAATGTGAAAATTACATCAATACTTTTTTTCACACTGTTTATAATTCTTGTTTATTCAGGTTGCAATCGTAATTCAGAGAAAAAGGAATGGGATTGATGAGATCCGGAAATATGAAAGGGAGGTCATAGATAAGAGATAGACTATTCCTCTATAAAAGAGATACTTACGGAGTGGCGATTACAATATTGTCAAAGAACTGCATAATAAACAATTAATAGTCAGTGGGGTTTAAATACCCGCCAATAAAAAGTCATAGTAAATTACTACTGTATTAAATGAAAAGAAAGATTATAATGTTGTTAATATTTGCTTCATTCATACAGGCAAAAGGAATGAAGGTGATGGTTCAGGAGAAGCTTGACTGGAAAGTTGGCTTTCATTATAAATCGAATGAAAAGCCAAAAGAATGGTATAATGCTTCAGTACCTGGTGCTGTCCAGTTGGATTATGCAAAGGCAAAAGGACTTGGTGATTATAATTACGCGGAAAACTGGAAGGATTATCTTTGGATGGAAGATGTTTACTGGACTTATAAAACGAGTTTCAAAAAACCACAATTGGCTGACGGAGAACAATTCTACTTTGTTTCCAGAGGAATTGATTACCGGTTTGAGATTATTCTTAACAATGTAAAGATATTTGCCCAGGAAGGGATGTTTAAGCCGGTACAACTGAATTTAACCGGCAAATTAGTAACAGATAATGTCCTTGAGGTACTTATCTATCCAATCCCTAAAATTCCTGGAACTCCCGAGAGTCTGTATAGATCGAACGCTGCACAGAGCGTAAAGCCTGCTGTAAGTTATGGCTGGGACTGGCATCCTCGTTTGATCCCTTCCGGAATATGGGATGAAACATTCCTTGAGATCAGGAATCAATCACATTTAAATGATGTATTTGTGGATTATGCACTTACTGATGATTTTCAAATTGCTGAAATTCAACTGAAAGTTGAGGGGGTAAATCTGGAAAATACACAATATGAGTGGAAATTAACTGATCCTTCCGGGAAGACTGCCCTCTTAAAAAGCGGGGAATTATCCGGTTTAACCGATGAAAAGATTGAACTGAAGAAACCGTTACTCTGGTGGACTCATGACCACGGAACCCCTAATCTCTATACTTCGGAATTCATTCTGAAAAGAGGAAATAAGTTATTGGACAGAAAGGTCAGTAAAGTAGGTTTCAGGAAAATTCAGCTTGTAATGCACGAAGGTGCGTGGAATAAGCCCGATACTTTACCAAAGGGCAGAAGTAATCCACCCGTCACCATTGAATTAAACGGACGGAAAATATTTGGCAAGGGTTCCAACTGGGTAAATCCCGAAATTTTCCCCGGGATCATCACCCGGGAAAGATATGCCGGACTGATTGAAAATGCAGTAAATGCCAATTTTAACATCTTCAGGGTATGGGGCGGAGGAATAGTCAACAAGGAGTCATTCTATGAACTCTGCAATGAAAAGGGGATCCTGGTATGGACTGAGTTTCCGCTTGCATGCAACAACTATGAAGGGACTCCGCATTATTTGTCGGTTCTAAAACAAGAATCAGAGGCGATTATCAAACGGATACGAAAACATGCCTGCCATGCTATCTGGTGCGGCGGGAATGAACTATTTAATTCCTGGTCGGGTATGACAGACCAATCGCTTGCTATCCGTTTATTAAACAGCCAGTGTTTCCTGTTGGACCCAAAAACTCCTTTTCTTCCCACCTCCCCGGTGATGGGTATGGCCCATGGCAACTATGTATTCAGGTACTTTGACACAGGAGAGGAAGTATTTCAGAAAATGCCGCGATCCTCTGCTACCGCTTATACCGAGTTTGGCATGCCTGGCACGGCCTCTGTGGAATTATTAAAAATGATTATTCCCGAAAATGAATTATTCCCTCCCAAACCCGGTACCAGCTGGGAAAGCCACCATGCGTTCAACGCATGGCAAGGTGACACGTGGTTGATGAAAGATCTTCTGGAATCATATTTTGGGAAAGCTGATAATCTGGAAACCCTGGTCAGACAAAGTCAATGGCTGCAAAGCGAGGGATATAAATGTATCTTTGAAGAGGCACGCCGTCAGAAACCTGTTTGCTCCATGGCGTTGAACTGGTGTTACAATGAACCCTGGATCACAGCAGCAAATAATAGCCTGATCAATTATCCAAATCAGCCCAAACCGGCTTTCTATGAAGTGGCTAATTCATGCCGGCCATTCCTTGCAAGCGCCCGTATTCCAAAGTTTTCATGGACCGAAGGAGAAATTTTTTCTGCAAAAGTCTTCATTTTGAATGATCTTTACGAAAATATTCCACAAAGTGGTACTGTAGCAATTAAATTGAAGGCTGAAGGTAAGGATATACCTGTGCTCAGATGGGAGTTTGGTAAGGCTGAAACTAATAAAAATATAGAAGGACCTGTTGTTCAGACAGTTCTTCCACAATGGAATACAGACCAGTTTGAGTTGATCCTGGAAGTTGACGGTAATGAACAGTTTTCTTCCAAATACCTCCTTCAATATAAAAAGAAAGCCGGACTTTAATGTTTAGATAATAGAATATGAAACGGAGTGAAATAAACCAGATCTTGAAAAACGCCAGGGCATTTTTGGCCGAAAAACAGTTTATGCTGCCGCCCTGGGCTTACTGGAGTGTTGATGACTGGAAGAGGAACAAAGATTCAGCCGCCGAAGTGATCGAAAATATGATGGGCTGGGATATTACCGACTTTGGTTCCGGCGATTTTTACAGGCGTGGACTTTTCCTTTTTACTATCCGCAACGGGAAACTCAATTTTGATAAAAAGCCTTACTCCGAAAAAATAATGATCGTGGAGGAGGAGCAGGAAACACCCATGCACTACCACTGGTCGAAAATGGAGGACATTATCAATCGCGGAGGTGGAAACCTTGTCATCGAGTTGTACAATGCAACTACTGACAGGAAGCTTGATGACACAGCAGTAACCTTTAAAACCGATGGCATTACCCGAACTGTTCAGGCAGGCGGTAAGGTGGTATTATCCCCGGGCGAAAGTATCTGCCTCGAACAGGGTATGTATCACCGTTTTTATGGTGAAAAGGGAAAAGGGAAAGTTTTAGTTGGTGAAGTGAGTATGGTAAATGATGACAATACGGATAACTGCTTTTATGAAACCATCGGACGCTTCCCGGTAATTGAGGAAGACGAGCAGCCGGTTCATTTGCTGGTTTCCGACTACAGGAAGTTTATTTACTGATCCGGACTATGGGCAAAAACTTCAGGATTTCCGGTACAGGATGCACCCTTGTAGATTACCTGTACAAACCCGTTGATTTCAGCAACCAGCGGTTTCAGCATTATCTTTCAAAAAATCCGGGCGATGGCGGCCTGGCTCCCGGCAAACTTGTGTTCAGAGAGGAGTTTCAAAAGTTCACAGGCAGTGATTACCTTAAAGCCCGCGACGAAATTACCTGCAATATGCCCCCTGTGGCCATTAACATTGGGGGCCCGTCGGTGGTGTCGCTCATCCATGCCGCACAGATGACGCATCAACTGTCTGCCGGGGTATATTTTTACGCATGCCGGGGTGCCGATAAGGGTGGAAAATTCCTGGAAGAGATGCTCGTTAAAACGCCGCTGAAAAAGGGTCTGCTTAAAATCGCAGACCAGTATACTCCGTTTACTGATGTTCTTTCCGACCCTGCTTATGATGCAGGCAATGGTGAACGCATTTTTATCAATAACATCGGCGCTGCATGGGAAATGATGCCCTCCGACCTGGATGAAACATTTTTTACAAGCGATATCACTGTTTTTGGAGGCACTGCACTGGTTCCAAATATCCATAACAACCTGTGCGGCCTGCTTAAAAAGGCCAAGATGAACAATGCAATCACCGTCGTTAACACGGTATACGACTTTTTAAATGAACGTAAAGATCCTGCACAAATCTGGCCATTGGGCGAATCAGCCGAAACCTACAAGTATATCGACTTGCTGATTGCTGACATGGAAGAGGCAACTCGCCTGAGCGGAACTTCAACGCCGACGGATGCATTGGCGTTTTTCAAATCATCAGGTGTTGGAGCATCAATTATCACGCACGGTGCAAACCCTGTGCATTTTTATGCCAGTAGCCCGCTTTGGGGAAATATTGATGCCGGCTCGCTGCCTGTTTCCGATGCGGTGAAACAACAGCTGAGAGATAACCCTGGGACACGTGGCGATACAACCGGATGCGGCGATAATTTTGCAGGAGGTGTTATTGCTTCCATCGCCAGCCAACTCATTTCCTCACCTCACAGTAAGCCGGACC
>CALMJY010000069.1 GCA_937864815.1 uncultured Bacteroidota bacterium | reverse complement strand
GGGGGGAATTAAAGGAGGACGAATATAATATTACAGGTTGTGTTTTTTTTGCTTGTATCGAAGGGTATCGCGCGAAATCCCCAGCAGTTTTGAAGCTTTGGTCTGGTTGCGGCCAGCCATTTGGAGCGCCTGCATAATTACCTGTTTCTCAAGTTCTTCGAGCGAAATGCCCTCTTCCGGGAAATTGAAAGAGTACCCTTTCAGTGCATGATAATGGTGGTGTTCTTTCCGGTGGCTGATTCCTTTAGGCAGACTGCCAACCTCAATAGTGTCGCCATTCTGCAGAATCACAGCCCTCTCTACAACATTACGCAGTTCACGGATATTACCCGGCCAGGCGTAATGAACAAGAAGTTTTTTTGCGGTATCGGAAATTGAAACAATATTTTTACGGAACTGGGTATTAAACAGGGCAATAAAATAATTGAGCAGTAGCGGTATATCTTCTTCCCGCTCTTTTAAAGGGGGTAGTTCGATCTGGAATACCTGCAAACGGTAATAAAGGTCTTCGCGGAACAATTTTGCAGCAATCGACTCTTTCAGGTTTTTATTGGTGGCCGCAATTATACGCACATCGACAGGTATTTCTTTTGTACTGCCCAGCCTGATAATATTGCGGTTTTCGAGTACATTGAGCAATTTGACCTGCATGGCAAGATTTATTTCGCCAATTTCGTCTAGAAACACTGTACCGCCACCGGCAATTTCAAACATCCCTTTTTTCATGGCTTTGGCATCGGTAAAAGCGCCCTTCTCGTAGCCAAAAAGTTCGCTCTCGAGCAAGGTATCGGGCAGCGACGAACAATTTATCGTAACAAAAGGTTTCGATTTTCGGTTGCTTTCGTTATGAATGGCACGGGCAAGAATGTCTTTCCCTGTTCCGCTTTCGCCCAGCAGCAATATTGTAGAGGCATCGGTTTTGGCAATTTTCTTTGATACCTGGATCAGGTGCTTCATCACAGCCGACTGATGGATGACGTGGTTAAATGTTATTTCCTCTTTTTGCTGGCGCCGAAGTAAAATCAGTTCATTTTTAAGGTTTATTTTTTCTTCAATTTTATCCAGTATCAAAAATATCTCGTCGAATGTAAACGGTTTCCTTATGTATTCGAGAGCACCTCGCTTCATGGCTTCAACTGCTATGTCAACCGTTTCGTAGGCGGTCATGAAAACCATGACGGCATCTTCGCTTAGCGCTTTTATTTCGTCAATAAGTTCCAAACCCTGCATTCCTGTCAGGTGGTTATCGATAAAAACCACATCTTGATAATAGGTATTGAAGAGCTTTAATCCTTCCTCACCCGACTCGGCCCCGTATACAATGTACCCTTTTTCCCTGAGTTTTTTTTCAAACGACCACCGGATCAGTTTCTCATCGTCGATAACCAGAATTTTTAATGGTCTGTTCATTAAAAGTGCTTATTAATCAGTTTCTTAAAAATTATTCCCGTATAAACGGAAGCCAGAAAGTAAAGGTACAACCCCCGGTTTTATTGTTCTCAACCCATATTTCTCCACCGTGTTTGTCGATTACATCTTTTACAATGGCAAGACCCAAACCGGTTCCCTCATTTTTTGTGGTAAAGAACGGATGAAATACTCGCGAAAGGTCTTCCGGATTAATTCCTTTTCCATTATCGGCCACATAAACAAATACCCTTTTCAGTGCCTCATCAAAACGCGTGGTAAAGGTTATGGTTCCCGACTGCTGTATTGCCTGAATGGCGTTTAAGCCTAAATTCAGCATGGCATCTTCAAGCAGGGCTAAATCGAATCTGAATAGCTGGACATTTCCATCAAGATTCAGGCTGAAACCGATTACTTTATTTTTTATCTGGTTCTCAAGGAAAAAAACCAGTGTTTTTATGGTCTCGTTTATATCGTTTTGAATCAATACAAGATCTTTTTTCCGTGAGTATTTCAGAAGTCCTGTAATAGCATCGTTTACCCGGTGGGCCTGGCGCTGAATTTCATCGAGAATGGCCACATGCTCTTTATTGTCGGTTTCTTTGGCAATAATCTCAATGGCATTTGCAATCCCGGTTACCGGATTTCTGATTTCGTGGGCCAGCCTGGCCGACATCTCACCAATGGTAGCCAGTTTGTAATTCGACCTCATCTCCTTGCGGTGGAATTCCTGCAGTTCAATCTGTGTCCGTTGCAGGGTGTTGAGCATGTTATTAAAGTTTTTTCCCAATTTTCCAAGTTCCCTTGTTTCGGGTATTGAAAGCCTTTTATCAAGATTCCCATGATTGATGGCGTTGATGGTCACATGGAACTCGCGCAATCTCTTACGTACAAACTGATAATGCATCAGAAGAATAAAAACGATAATAAAGGTTAACATTACAAGTGTAAACAGGAAGCTCGATTTGCGGATGAACTTTATATTTCCGATTGTGTCGTCAATAGATACATCAATGATGATATACCCCAGGTTTTTAAGTTCGGGAGCATGGCACCGATGACACAATTGTTCGTTGTTCATCCTGAAAAAAGCCCTATCAAAAGGTATTTTTTCACTTTTAAATGATTGAAAGATTACCCCGGTTTCTGAATCTGAAAGTTCATTCCACCTGATACCGGGGCCGGTTAAAGAATCGCCCTTCATTGAATACTTCATTTTACCGTTTGCATCAAACAGATAGGAATTTAATACCCAGTCTTTTTCCTGCAGCTTCTGTAAAAATGTTTTAATACTCCGGCCATCATGTTCCTTAAAAGTGATATAAAACTGTTCCCTGAAAAGATCGATTGCAGAAGCCAGTTTTTTTTCCGACTGTGCATACATTTTCTTTTCGAGAAAATAACTGTAAATAAAAAATGCCGAGAAAGAAATCGTACTGATTATCAACACAAGAGTGATTATTATAACTGTTCTGAATGAACTTTTTGCCATATCTCTTCTGGTTTAACCGGTTCTATAAGACAAGCGATATTAATACCCTCTCGAATTATGTTCTACCCCATGACAGGAAAGGTTACACTGACCGGAGCGATATCCTCCGTCCTGAAAATTCAATTCTCCGTTCTCACGTGCATTCACAATGCTTTTATCGAAATTTATCAGGTGGTTGTTGTTAACCATATTGCCTTGTGTATTGCTTATTCCATGCGGGTCGTGGCAGGCATTACACGGCGTTTTCTCAGTAACCACATGCCTGTAGTGAATTTTCCGTTGTACATTGTCTCCAATGTCGGAATTGTACTGATCGCGCGTGTGACACGAATAGCACAATTCGTAAGCAAATGCCGTTTCGGGCGTATTATCTTTCTTTTCGTACTGGTATTTCAGAATCTGCGGATATATAGAACCGTGTGGTCCTGCTGTTGAACCACGTCCGTTGCTGGCATGGCAATCGGTGCAGTAAATAATGCTGCTTTCGGTAAGCGGATAAACCAATCCGGGTACATTGTTATTTTTGCCTTTAATCTCAACCGGGTGAAATGAAACACTGGTTGATGCGAATTCGAGCCTGGTATTCCCCTGTTCGATATGCCTGCTGGTAGTGGGGCTTGTTACCGGATTCTCGGAATGACACCGGAAACAAAGCTCATATTCATATTGAATTGCATTAACTGCATTGCCATTCTGGTCGATTCCCACCACACCCGTAATGGCCCCTTTTACAAACGGAGCTTCGGCTTGTGTACCATTCACCGCATGTGGGTTATGACAATCGGCACACTCAACATGTTTTTTGTTTAAAGTTACCAACGGGGCTTCATTGGGTTCATGGATATTTTCGTAAGCAAAAACATCATGTTTATAGATCTTGGTAAGCTGCAACTGAATATTTTTTTCGGATGATGCAACCGTTCCGCTATGACAATCGAGACAGTTTTTTTCCTCCTGCTTTTCTTTCAACAGCCTTGCTTTCATGCCGGCTGTGTGCATTACATGGCAGTTGCCACATGCATTTTGCGAAACTGTTGAAAAAGAAATTTCATTGTGCGACCACGGATTTTCGCCTGACCCATTCCATACAGCCGGTGATGTGCAATGTGTTGAAAAACTCCAGTAAGCCCGTTCATGGCACTTAAAACATAAATCGGAAAATTCGTTGGATGCCACCAGGAATTTTGAGTAAGTATCGTTATGTGGGTCATGGCATGAAGAACACTGGAGTTTCTTGTTTGCGTCGAGAGTGGCAGGGAACAGGGGGGTGTTTTTTAATTGCCCGTCGGCTGCTGCAAGTGCTGCATCGTAAACAAAAGAAACAGGATGATCATCTGAAAGATCGGTGCCCAGGTTGCTTTTACTGCCAGGAGCAATCGCCGAATGTGCATTGTTCGGGGCGATTGTCCCGTCGTGACATGAAAGACATAGGATTGATGAGCCGTCAGGTTGCCGGGTTGGATCGGAAGGAATATTGGAGGTGGAGCTTGTCATCTGATCGTACATGATATACCTCGTTCCCGGATTGCTTCTTGCCCACGAAGGAACTTTGGCTTTCATGCCATGAGGCGAATGACAAAATTCGCACATGGACTGCACTGATTGGTTCTGCCCATCAATTGCTCCCCTGACTGATAAATTGTGTTTTGTAAACTCAACCGACTGTGCAATTGCAAAACATGTCGTGAACTGAACGCACACAACACTAATTAAAACTTTCAGTTTAACTGACTGCAACATCAACACGCTTCCCTTTCCCATATTTAAGTAACAATATTATTTCAAAAATACTAATTCCCTACAAGGCTAAAAATCTGTACCCTTGAATTATAACTGTCGGCAACATAAATATTGTTGCTTTCGTCGATATAAATGCCGGTGGGCATCCAGAATTGTTCTTTTTCATGTCCGGGCGATCCAAAAATATAAAGTAATTCGCCCTGCTTATCGAAAACCTGTATAACATTAAAAAGGGCATCAGCCACATAAATATGACCAAATGAATCTGTTGCAATTCCCTTTGGCCGCGAAAAATAACCTGATGAATCCCCATTTTCTCCAAAAGCGCTTACAAAAATTCCGTTTTTATCAAAAATCTGAATCCTGAAATTCATTGCATCCACTACATATACTGTACCGTATTTGTCAATCCATATATATGTGGGGTAATTAAACTGGCCGGCATCCGAACCTCTTTCACCTAAAGTCCTTATCAGTTTTCCATTTTCGCTCAGTACCGAAATCCTGTGCGCCTTGGTTTCAACTACCCAAAATTGTTTATTTACAGCGGAATATGCAATTCCTGTAGGTTGTTCAAGTGCAAGTGAGTCATTCAGCACTTCAAGCTTTTTTATGCCGGGAAAAAAATGATAAATCGCATTCAATTTAGAATCAGTAAAAAAAATTTCTTTCCGCGAATTAAAGCAACAATCTACAATGGATGGAAGATCTTCATGATCTCTTTTTCCGAACTGGATCATTTCACCCACTCCGTTGATTACACTGATAAAGGAACCGGTTCCCTGGTCGGCAATCCAGAATGTATCGGCATTTAATGCCAAAATTGCCATGGGTTTAACAGGATAGTCGGATTTTTTACCTAAAACAAGGTCGGTAAACCAGTTTTTCTTTCTCGTGGATTTAGAACGATCAGCGTCTTCATCCGGATACTTCCCGTTAACGCTTTTACTATCGCTCTTTTTCTTAACAACAGCCGGATATTGCCCTTTCCATTGAATAGAATAATTATTGGTTTCCTGTTTATTATGAACCTGTGCAGCAGAAAAATGAATTACTGAAAAAATCAATGTCCCTGCCAATAAGTATTTGAAACTGAAACAATGATTCATTCTGAAATTGTATGCTTATTTCATTAAAAAGACTTATTTAATTTTTAGAGAACTACTTGATAATCTTACCATTCTCCAAAATGATGTCATACTTGTATCCGGCTCCAAAGTCTTTGTTTAAGGTTATTATTCCTTCAATGGTAATAATATCACCCAAATTAACTTCCTGGTTCGTTGTGGCAGTAAGGTCGAAATTATCCGAACTACCAGAACCATCCTGCAAATGAAGCCAGTTCTTACCAAGGATTTTTGAATTGTATTTTGTTACTTTTCCTCTTATTTTAACGATTTTTCCGTTGTATTTTTCCTTATTGGCAATCAGGCTCTCTATTGTAATCCCACCTGCAACAGGCGATATTTTTTCATCAATCTTTTTTTCTGACATATCTGATTTCTGGTTCGACTGTAACAGGGTTGTTTTCCCCCCTTGCATATCGCCTGGGCTAACAACCCCGTTGAGAAATACAACCGATTCAAATGTACGGTTTAATTCTTTGCTGTTAAATTTACCCATATCCGTTCCACCCTGATAATAGTAAGTTTCTCCAACTTTGGCATCCATTTTTGGAATAGCAATCCACTGTTTTTTCCCGTTTTCTTCACCCAGCAGATAGGTATATGAAGTTGTTTGCAACACTTCTTTCACAACAATTTTATGAACATTCGGATGATTGGCATTAAAATTGCTATTATTCTGACAGTTTCCGTAAATAACTGAAAACATGAATAATACAATAAATATAAGGTTCTTCATTTTTTTTAATTTTATTTTAACAGGCTTATGCTGCGACCAAAAGTACTTAATTTTTCCATTCAGACAAGAATTTAATACGGAAAGTGAAATTTAATGAATAATTGTAATTCAATACAGATAAACGGCTGGTGCATTGGTGAATAAATGAAGTAACAATTTTACAAATTAAAGTGAAAGCAGAAAATAGATTAATTCTATATTAAAATTTTAATACAGAATAGATTATTTATATTTCTATTTTAGCAAAAATAATTTTTATGAGCGTTTTAAGGGTATTTTGCATTTTAACAGTAATGTTCGTTATAATAAATACCCGTTTGTTTTCACAAACGTATCCTGCCAATTTTAATCATATCTCAGCAATTAGCGGGAATCTCCAGACCCCGATGCGTATTGCAGTTGACAGGCAGGATAATATATATGTTTCGGATGTTAATCAGAAAAGTATCCTGAAATATGATGCAGAAGGCCATTTTGTTGGTAATATGTCTCACGGTTTCTCACCGGTTTCTTTAGCTGTTAATCCTGAGGGTGAATTGTTTTTTGGTGATGAAGCTACCGGATATATTTACAAACTGAGTGCTGAAGGGGTTTCGGAGATATTTTACAGAGGCACTGTTTATCCCTCTTCAATTGCTTTCAGCCCTGATAATGTTATGTATGTTGCCGATAATGAGCTTAAAAAGGTACTTGTCATAGATGTTTCAGGAAACTTAATCCAGACCATCGGCGATGGAAAACTGATATTTCCGACCGGACTTGAATACGATGTTTATAATAACCGTATTCTTGTTGCCGAACACGGAGGTATCGGAGCAGATGTGCAGGGAAGCGGCATGTTGGGGAAAGGGCCTCTGGTAACCGTTTATATGTTCGATCGCCAGGGTAACCTGTTGGGCTCATTTGGCAGTTTTGGCAATACCAGTGGTAAGTTTTACCGCGTACAGGGTATGGGTATTGGCCGGTGCGGAAAAATTTATGTTTGCGAACCTTTTCAGGGTTACATTAATGTTTTTAACCAGAACGGAATATTCATCACCAGGTTCGGAACATATGGAAATGAGGCAGGGCAGTTAAACCTGCCTATGGATATTGCTTTTGACAGCAACGACAGGATTATTGTTTCATGCTATAATAAAGGGACTTTAGAACTTTTTGCTATAAATGATTCGTTGCCTTCAGCTTCAATCATGACTCCCGATATAGCTGTTTGCCAGGGAACACCTGTTGATATCACCATTAAACTTACTGGAACTGCACCCTGGAATTTTAGCTACACATTAAACAACAGCCCACCGGTTACTATCAATAATATTGAGAACAGTGTTTATAATCTTAGGGTTACAGAACCAGGAGAATACAGGATTGCAGGCATTTCAGATGCAACAAAAACGAGTTCCTGTTTCTCAGGAATTGCAAGGGTAAGCACCCATCCTGAACCTACTGCCACTTTAAATTGTGGAAATCAGTTCATTTGTGAAGGCAGCACGGTTATTCTGCCCGTTCATTTTACAGGAGATGCTCCCTGGACTTTTACTTATACACGAGACGGACAAAATGCAAAAACCATTGAAACATCCAATAATCCTTTTATGCTTGAAGTCGGTGATCAGGGTCTGTATGAAATAACTGCACTTTCCGGACGTGATTGTCAGGGCAGTATTTTTAATGGCAGCGCTTATGTTACTGTTAACCCGAAACCTGTTGCCACTTTCATTTCAGGTAAAAGCAGGGTGAGTTTTTGTGAAAACGAAAAGGTTTATCTGCCTGTTGCGCTTACCGGTTCTGCTCCATGGTCTTTTACATACACTGTAGATGAAGGGCATCCTGTTGAGGTAAAGACTTCTGAAAGTCTTTTCTTGCTTGAGCCACCTGCATCTGGGAGCTACGAAATTATTCAGGTAAGCGATGATTATTGTACCAGCAACAAAACATCTGGTTATCCTGATATAATCATATTACCAAAACCAACAATTGGGTTTGAACAAGCCGAAATGAATTTCTGCCAGGGATCTGTGGCTGATGTTCCGGTTCATTTTACCGGATCGGCACCCTGGGCTTTTGACTATACAATAAACGGAGGTATTCCAATAAAAGTTAATACATACCAGAATCCCTATTCTTTGCAGGTAACTGAACCTGGAACTTATAAGGTTGTGAACTTTACGGATGGTTTATGTACATGGAATCAGCCAGTTACTGAAATAAACATCATTCAGAAAAATCTTCCCAACGTTACTTTTACACAAAGTAATTTCCCTCTTTGTACAGGGCAACAGGCACCTGTGTCGATGAATTTTAGTGGTACTGCGCCCTGGACTTTTACCTATTCTTTTAATGGAATTCAACCTGTTACCATGGCAAGTCTGTCGGACAGTTTTCAGTTGATGGTTGATAAACCCGGAACTCTGGAACTAACAATTCTGAAAGATGCTGGTTGTAATGCTTTGGTATTGCCGCAGCCTGTCACCATTACAGAATACCCTGTTCCTTTTGCCGACTTTAGCTATACCAATAGTAACCTTCAGGTTACTTTCATCAATAAATCGGTTAACGCAGGTAGTTATCAGTGGAATCTTGACGATAATCTGTTCAGTACCGAAATAAATCCTGTACATAATTATACGGCTTACGGCGAGTATAATGTCACTTTGATTGCACATAGCAATTATTGCGGATCGAATACCGTAATTAAACTAATTACTCTGACAGAAAGCGACACTTCAGGAACGATAACGGGCTTTGATAAGGAAATCATGGATACCCGTGCAGGAGAATTGAATTTCAATATATATCCAAACCCGACCAGCGGAATTATAAATATTGAAGTTAAAGGATTGAACCCGGGTGATATCAGGATAGAAATCGTAAATATGGCTGGCCAGAAAATTCTGTCAAAGAAATTTTCATCGGATATCAATATACAAGGAAAGACGGTATATCAGATTGATATGAAAACTTATGTGAATGGGGTATATTACCTTCTGTTGAATTGTGGTGGAATAACAAAAACCCAGACTATTGTTGTTGCTCCACATTAATATATCGGAAACTGATCGATAAAATTATTTTTATGGTGCCAAAATCATTTGGAAGTAAGAAAAAAAATCATAAGTTTTCCAATACTTACTTATTGATAGTATTGTTATCCTTATTACAC
>CALMJY010000068.1 GCA_937864815.1 uncultured Bacteroidota bacterium | reverse complement strand
TAAATCCTAAGTTTCAGATTGAAACTCATTCCTGACTTCACATGCATCTATCAAAAGCTCAGGCCTTTTCTCACAGCCGTTTCCAAGAATAATAATATCAGCTCCTGCAGTATAAATTTCCCTTATCTGATCCCTGTTCCTGATTCCCCCTCCAACAGCTAACGGTACAGAAATATTCTTCCTTACAGAACTTATGATTTCAGGCGGGACAGTTCCGGAAGCTCCGCTGCCAGCTTCAAGGTAGATCATTTTGAGTCCCAGCATTTCTCCGGCCATGGCTGTAGCCACAACAATCTCTGTTTTATCAGAAGGAATTGCCTCAGTCTGGCTGATATATTCAACCGAGGTTTTTGATCCGCAGCTGATAAGTATATAACCAACCGGAATAAGTTTGGACCGGACATCTTTCAGATATGGGGCTGCGATAACATGGTTTCCAATAAGCAGTTCCGGATTGCGGCCTGAAATCAGTGAAAGAAGTAAGATGGCATCTGCTTTATGTGAAAGCTGCAGCAGATTCCCGGGGAATAGAACGACAGGAACCGGGCAGTTAGCTTTTATTAGTTCAATAAGAGGATCGATGGAATTGAATGTCAGGCTTCCGCCGGCAAGAATAAAATCTGCTTTATTCTCCCCGGCAATTTTCAGGATATTAAGCAATGAGTCTCCTTTTGCCTTATCGGGATCAAGTAATAGCCCGATTTTCTTTTTATTGCTCAGCATATCCTGTATCATGATTCCCTATTTAACATTGAGATTCGGCAACTCCATTATCTTTTTCGTCCATACAATAGAATAGTTGTCATACTTTGAATAATAGAGGGTAAAGCTCTCGTTTATTTTATCGGTATGAACACTGCCTCTTATCTCTCCGGAGTCTTTTACCTCAAAAGGTTCAATGGTAATATTCTTTCTAATGCTGATTCCCTCTTTATCGCATATTTTATACAATGCTTCCTTGGCACACCAGTGAATATAGAGATGGTATTTTCTGTTTTCAGGATTTTTTGTGATCTTTTCCTTTACATTAAGAAACTTAAGAGCAATTGCAGCAATGTTGGAACTCATGTATTCAAGATCTATTCCAACTTTTTCATTAGTGCTGAGAAGTATGGCAGTTAATTTATGAGAATGTGAGATACTGATAAACCTCGATCCATCCTTAATGAATGGTTTGTTGTTTTTATTGTAAACTATGCTGGCTTCTTTACCAATAAGCTCAGAAAGAAGGGCTCTTACACTCAGGAATTCAAGTTTTCGTGAGTTGCTGCTGAAACTTTTATACCTCTTTTTTTCCTCAGCATTTAGTGTAACCATGCCCGTGAGCGTATCAAGGTCCTCCTCTATTTTCCAGACTCCGAGGATTGAAAATTCATTCAGGTAATGCTTGGTTATGCAACTCATTGATAAATAATGAATATTAAAGTTTCCACCTCAGTGTCTCGATCAGGTGTACAATATCTTCTCTGAAATACCCTACCACAGGTGCAAGGGAATCTGCATCCGGGGCCGAGGAGAAGTATAATGAACCTCTGAGAAAATGCCTTGTGCTGTCAGTCATATAGAACTGGACGGCAGTTGCTGTATTTCCCCTGAGGTCGTATAAGACTCCGTAAACTTTGTTTTTATCGTCATTGAAATATTTCTCACTAATTGCATCTGCTTTTGAAACATGATTCTTTACATTTATCTTATAAGTCTGTTCCATGAGCTCATCAAAATCATGATTGATATCCTTGTAGGTCAGGTACAGTTTTGCCTTATATGCAGGAAATTCAATGTTGAACCATCCTTTTTCATTTTCAAATTCTTCATCAAAAGAGAGTTGTCCGAAAGCAGGATATTCGAATGTAAAGGGGAGATTATCCTTACTGCTTTCCCTGCCTTCAAATCTTGAATAATTCTTTTCAGGCATGTCAATTCTGAAGTGTCCTCTGGGCCTGGGAACAGAAACATCCCGGCATCCATGAATAAACATGGTCAGAATTACCGCAAGAAGAATTATGCTACTGAGCTTCATCAGTATTTTCCCTTATAATTTCTACGCGGATCTCTTTTATCCTTCTCCTGTCGGCTGATTCGATGCTGAAACAGAATTGCTTATGAGTGATTGTCTGTCCCTTCTGAGGAATCTCACCTGTAATTTCAAGAATTAATCCTGCAAGAGTTTCCGCTTCACCTCTGACGTTGTCAAAGATATCCTCTTCTGCATTTACAGTTTTGCAAAAGTCATTCAGTAATATTTTTCCTTCGAATATATAGGTAGATTCATCAATTTTTCTGAAAAGCATATCATCCTCATCACTTTCATCGGTAATCTCACCAACGATCTCTTCAAGAATATCCTCGAGCGTAACTATCCCCGATGTACCTCCGTATTCATCAATGACTATTGCCATATGAATTTTTTTTCCCTGGAATTCCTTTAACAGGTCATTGATTTTTTTGGTTTCAGGTACAAAATATGGTTGCCTCAGAAGTGACTGCCATTTGAAATCGGCAGGACTATTAGAATAAGGCAGTATATCCTTAGCATACAGGATGCCTTTTATTGAATCGAAAGAACCTGAATAGACCGGGATTCTTGAAAAGCCTGACTCTACAATGAGTGGTACCACTTTGTCAAATGCTGATTTGATATCAATAGATGTTACATCAATGCGCGGGCACATAATTGCACTGACGTTGATATTCCCGAAATTTACAATCCCCTTCAGAAGCTTTTCATCTTCATCCATATCATCATGTGGCATGTCGAGTGCATCAGAGATGTTATCCTTGCTGATGTTTGATCTCTGATTGGTCAGGAAAGAGCTTAATGATTTGAAGTTTAATGCTATCAGTCCTGCTATGATAAGCAGAAGAATGACGTTAATTGATATTGAAATTATAAGCGGATCAATCCCGGACGTGAGAATACCTGTAATGTAATATATTGCCAGATGTTGATAAGCAGGTTCCAACTGATTATATATTTATGAAAGACTTAGAAAGGGAGATCATCTTCATTCTGTCCCTGAACTGATCCTCCGTTCTGGAAGTTTTCAATATCAGGGTAAGAATCTGGTGATATTTCTTTCACTGTATTGATCTTTGAAGAAGAATTATATGTACCGGAAGATTCATTTACACCGATTCTTCCGTTACTTTCATTTCTCCCCTGATCTCCCGGAGTTCCATATGTACCGGCCGATTGTTTTTTCTCAAGAACCAGCATAGTGTCTGCAAGGATTTCGGTTATATATTTATTAATACCATCCTTGTCAACATATGAACGGGTTTTAATCTTGCCAACAATGTAAACCTGTGTACCTTTTTTTACTGTTTTCTCTGCAACTTCTGCAAGAGATCGCCACAATACTATATTATGCCATTCGGTTTGTGTTACAGTTTCTCCCTGCTGGTTTGTATATGTTTCGCTCGTTGCCAGCGGAAATGACGCTTTGGCCACTCCTTTGTCGAAATAGCGTACAACGGGATCTTTTCCAACATTTCCGACAAGTATTACTTTGTTGATTGACATGTAGTTATAAATTAAGTTCTGAATATAAGTACGGAATGTAAAGTTAAAAAAAAAACTGCTTATCCAATGAGGTGATCATTATTTGATGATCAACTTCACTTTTAATCAGTTATGCTTGTCCATGAAACATATTTCCCTTTCCAAAA